>NZ_MWQK01000002.1:0-343310 GCF_002210425.1 Fibrobacter sp. UWB2
GATCGCCGATGGTACCTGGCCCCCGGGCCCGGGAGAGTAGGTCGCCGCTGGATTCACGGGCCCCTTGAGGAAATCCTCGAGGGGCCCTTTCTTGTTTTGTCCCGCCCACGAATCTTGCGGGGACGGTTGTCTTATTTATTTTGTTCTAAAAATAATCGAAAAACATCTTTGTTTAAGCAATCTCTAGTAACTAATAACTCATAACCTGTATCTAAAATTGCTATTCTTTGTCACATGAATCCTAGAATATCCTTTGTATTGCAGATGTCGCCATCGACCTCGTATGAAAACCTTGAGGCGGTCGCGCGTAACTTGCTCGAAGGATTGAATGTTCTTCTGAATTCGGAACAGGTAAAGTGCTCCATCTTCTTGGATGGGCCTGTGATTGAGGCGCTTTATAATGTGGCAAAGCCGTTGATGTTCGGTAAAATTCAGAATGCGATTCGCAATGGGGTTCTCGAATTTTTAGGCGGTGGCTATTACGATCCGATGCTTCCGCTTTTCCCAGAAGATTTGCAGACGATGCAGCTGGAGTTGCATCGCGACTACTTGAAGAAGGTGCTTGGCGCAGAACCGCAGGGATATTTCAATTCCTCGCTGGTGTGGGAGCCGGGCATGGCCGATGTTCTGGAGCGTTCCCGTTTTGATTATGCGCTAGTGACGGAAGCGGCTGTGCAAGATGCGCTTGGACGCTCGACACCTGTATCTGGCTGGTTTACGCTTGAAGACCGTGGTGCGCTTATCCGCATTGTCCCCGTGTCCGAGGTTCTTTCGAAGGCAATTGCCGAAGACAATCTTTCTTGGCGCTCGGTAGCGGAACAGTATTGCCGTGATGGAAAGTCTGCTATTGCGCTTTTGGATATTCCGTCGGAACCTACCGAGATTATTGAATTCTTCGGGCGTTTTGTAGACTTTGTCGAGATGAATGAGGTTCAGACTAGAACCGTTGGTTTTGCGGTAGATCAGCTCGAAACTTGCGGTACGATTAGCTTCCTTGTTTCGGCGGGCCGCAGGCTAGGGCTGCCTTCGACAGCACGCACTTGTCGAGAACTTTTGATTCGCCGTCCAGAAATCAATATGCACCACAAGTCTTTCCTGAATTTGTACAGGAGAGCTCGCAGTGTGCTTTCGGGCAAGAAGTGGCTCGAATTCTGCCATGCGCTTTTGCCGGCGATGGCTCCGCTTTATTTTAGGGATATGCACAACCGCTCGGGCATGCGTTCCATGATGGTGCGCAAACGCTCGAATCGCATGTTGCTTTCGGCATCGCAAGTTCTCGATGACCTTACTGGATTCTCTGGGCTTCGCGTGGATGTGTGCGACTTTTTGCTCCGTGGCAAAAAAGTTCTCTTTTGTGAAAACCCGGAATCATCTTACTTGCTCGACTACCGCATTGGCGGGGCGCTCCGTGCGTGGAATTACAAGGGTGCAAAGATGAATCTCGTGAACTCTTGGCGCGATGACGGCGAACCTTCGTTTGCCTTCTTGGATTGCCTTGTGCCGAATGTGGACTTTACTCCGGTCAAGCTGGAGCAGATGCTCTACGACCGCAAGCACTTGCTTGCAGACCCGTATGACTATCGGATTCTGCGTTCGGACGTTGGCACTGAGATTATGTTAGACGAGGAACAGGGCTTTGACAATGAAGAGCGCAAGGCTTTGTTCAAAATAAAGAAAGTCTTTACGTTCCAGGGTGACGCTGCCAAGTTTACCGTTTCGTATGCGATTGACAATCTTGCGTATGTGAACACGAAGGGCTATTTCGGGACGATTCTCGAGCTCGGGCTTTTGTCGCATGGCGATGTCAACAAAGTCTGGATTGACGGCAAGAATGTCAAGTGGAATATGGTGGAGCCACTTTTGTACCCGGATGGCCAGTCGCTTGAAATTCGCGATGAAAAGGCCGGTTGCGTGTTCCGCATGGCTTTTGACCGACCGACGTCTATCTTTATCGGCTCTATTTTTGGAGCGACTTCAACCGCAGCTCCGCAAGCGTTCCAGGGCATTCGCGTGTTCCCGTTCTGGAATGCTCCGTTCAACGTGCTTGACCGCAAGGCGTTCAAGATTTCCGTGTCGGTGACGAAGAGGTAATCTGTGCGTGCGGACTTGATTGACATTCAGGTTGAAGATCGCGGCGAAGAAGTCGAGATTTCGCTGTACGGAATTCTTGGCGAATACCAGCTTTCGGCTGTCCGTGAAAAACTTGAAATGCTTGTGCGTGGCCCGGGCGTGTTTTTCTTTGTGAATCTCCAGAACGCTCGATTCACGACGGAAGCTTACCGCGGCTTGTTCCTTGAAATTCTGAATTTGGTCAAGCAGCAGAAGGCTTCCCTTATTTTGTTGTTTGATAGCGAGGAACTGCACGCTTATTTTGACCGCTATCGCAATATCTTTGAAATTTATAAGAATCGCGAGGAATACCGCAAGTCTGGGCTTTCGAAGCAGGTGCACCTGGTCGGATTGCATTACGAGAAAAAGGCGATTAGCTTATCTCCTGGTTTTGCGATTTCTGTTGCCTTGTTCCTGATTGGTTGGGCCGTTACGTTATTTGTTATTGTCGTGGGGCAGGGACGTGAAATTTCTGATAAGCAGGCGCAGATTACGGCGCTCGAAAGCCAGAAGGCGCGTTACATCCGCGAAATTGACCGCCTGGAATCGGCGATTGGCCCGATGCGTAAGCTGGGCGTTGTGCAGGACACGACTTTGCTGAGTTCCTTTGGCGCCATCCAGGACTGGGTTACTTATTTGGAATACTTGGAGAAGACTCGTCGTGAAAAAAAGTAGCGTTCGTCTCTCCGCGATGAGCGTAAGCGTCCTGTTTATCATTGGCTTTGCGGTTTTGTTTTTCTTTGCGAGCGAATGGTATTCCAACAGCGTCAAACTTGAAAAGCTTGCCTATAAGGAACGCATTCTCCATAACGATATGGAACATTTGGAGGTGGTGGGCAAGTGGACGCTCGATTACGTAAAAATCGAAAAGGCGCTCACGTACATGCTTGGCGACCGCGTTTCCGAGGTGAGTTTCCGCATGTTGGCTGAAAATCTGTGGCAGATTTCGCAGTCGTATTCGCTGGATCCGCTGATTGTCCTTGCTGTTGTCGTGCAGGAAAGCCGTGGAAACCCGCTTGCCCGTGGACGTTTCCAGACGGGTAAATTTTCGGGTGCGCTTGGTTTGATGCAGATAAAATTGGAAACCGCTAAAAAAATTGGCCGCCGGTTTGGTCTTGTTATAGAAAGCGAAGACGACTTGATGCGCCCGGAAGTGAACGTGGTTGTGGGCTCGGCTTACCTGATTCGCCTGATTGGAAAGTATGGCAATTTGAGGGAGGCGCTAGTGGCGTACAATCTTGGCCATACCGCTGTCGATAAGCTCCTTGAAAAGAATGCTCCGCTCCCGACTTCTTACTATGAAGGTGTTGTGAGGCGATACAAGGATTTAGTGGCGCACTGTTCCTACTAAATAGTATTGTATTTGAACGAAAAATAAACTTGGAACCATAGGCCATTTATTCTTTTTTCTAAATTCTAGCTGTGATTAAGAATTTGTTTTTTATTCTTGCAATGACGGGGATCGCCTTGGCGGGCGAAGTCCGTTATGACTGTTTGCGCTTTGTGGAACAGGGGCTTGCGAGTGACCCGCAGATGGAAGAACTGCGTTACGGCACCGAGGCCAAGAAAAATAAGATCAAGTCGCTCAAGTCCGAAGTCATTTTGCCGACATTTTATGTGTCGATGATGGTGGGGCCTGCTCCGGGTCTCAAGGAATACAACGATTACTATTTCAATGATTCCGGGGATACCCTGGGAATCGAAAAAGCCGAAAAGTACGATTTCTCTAGAATGGGACCTTTCTGGGGTGTCGAAGCCAAGTTTATCCAACCGTTAAATTTGGGCCAGTACCGTACGGGCAAGCGGGCTTTGGAAGCCGATTTGCAGCAAAAAACTTTTGAAATCGAAAACTCGACGCTCAAGAAAGAAGTTGAACTCCAGAGCTACTATTACAACTATCTCCTTGCTCTTGAAATGAAGCGCATTGCTGCCGATGCCCAGAAGCAGGTGGACAAGGCATACGACCAGCTCGAAGAGGCTTTGGACGAAGATGAACCGACGGTTTCGCAGACGGACCTTTTGAACTTGAAGGCTAAAATGCATACAGTCAAGGAAGGCGTCATCGAGGCTGACCTTGGCATGAAGCGTGTGCAGCTGGCGATTCGTTTTGCGCTTGGCTTGCAGGAAGGCGAAACTTTTGCCGCCGAAGATACAATCCTTGCGATGAGACCGGAACCGATGCCGACGGAAGATCAGGTTCGCGAGTTCACCATCAAGCACAATCCTGAACTGAAACAGCTCGAAGCGGGGTTGCGTGCACGTCGATTCCAGATGGATCTGGCAGAGGCGAAGCTTGCTCCAGAATTCTTTGTCATGGGGCAGTTTGAATACGTGAAGAGTTGGGCCGGTAACCGTAACGTGGTCCAGAAAAACGCTTTTGCCCAAGATGCCGTGAACAAGATTTCGGGGGTTTTCGGTATTGGCTTGAGGTACCGTTTGAACTTCTGGAAGAGCTGGGAAGATTTCCGCCAGGCGAGAACGGAATATCGCGGTCTTAAGCTGAAGGAAAACTACGCCTCGGAAGGACTTGTGGCCAAGGCTGTTGAACAGTATTATCAGGTGGTGGCCGCCAAGGGGAAACTTGACGCTTTGCGTGAAAGTTTGCGTGCAACAGAATCGCTTTTGAAAGATGCCGCCATGAAATACGACCTCGATAAGTCCCAAACTAGCGCTCTTGTATCGGCCTATACGCAGAATATAACCATGCAAAAAGATTATTATTTCGCAGTTTGCCGATATAACGTCGAATTTGCCGGATTAGTGGCAAAGATGGGGTTGTCTCTTAGCGACTATAAAACGTATTTTAAGTAAAAAAGAGGAGATTCTAAGATGTTTAAGAAAATTTTGATCGCTATTGCCTGTGCTTCGCTCTTGTCTTTTGCTGCCGAAGATCCGGTGTCTGTTGTGAAGAGCAAGGACGTTGAACTGCAGAATATCATCAAGAAGTCCAAGCGTACCGCCAAGGAAACGGAACGCGTCAAGAACCTTTTGAATGATTCCTTTGACTTTGCTCTCTTGGCCAAGAAGTCCTTGGCCGCTAGTGACTGGAAGGCTCAGGACGAAGCTTCTCAGCAGAAGTTTGTGACGGAATTCCAGCGCATGGTTCGCAATTCCAGTGCAAACCGCTTGGAACTTTATCGCGCCGATTCTACGATTTATGAACCGGCCAAGATGAAGGGCTCGGACGACGCTCGCGTGATTGCTCATTTGTGGAACAAGGGTAAGGAATCGGTGCTCGAATACAAGATGACGCTTGTGAATGGCAAGTGGAAGGCTTGGGACTTGGTCATCGATGACCTTTCTACGGCTCGCAACTACAAGGAACAGTTCAGCAAAATCTTGAAAGACAAGAGCTTTGCCGAATTGATCGACATTATCAGCAAGAAGGCTGACGAAGCCGAAAAGTAATGGGCTTTCTTTCCTGGCTCCTTTGTGTAATTCTCGTTGTAGCGCTTGTGCTACTGCTTTTCCCGTTTGCGTTTCGAATTGATTTCGAGGCCGGGGAGCGCGGTGTGCGGGCGCTTTTCTTTTTTTTCAAGAAGAAGGTTTACGAGTACGAGAAGAAGTGGAAAGAAAATGCAGGCAGTAAGGAACTTGCGGTGGATAGTGAAAAGCTGGAGCCGCAAGATGCGCCTAAAAGTGTGACGCAAGATGCGCCGCCGATGGTTGAAGCTGTTGCGAAAAAGCCTGCAGAAACTCCCAAGACGGAACCGATGAAAGTCGGAATTGATGAAAGTGCAAAGTGCGAATCGCTGCCTCCATCATCCTCGAAACAAAGCGAAGGGGATTCAGTAAAGTCTAGCGCAAGCAACGAGAGTGCGCATCCTGTGGAAGTAAAGTCTTCGCCGGTTGTTGAAGTTTCGTCTGAAGCAAAAGCCGCGGAATCCGAGAATCGCGATTCCGAAAAAAACGAGACGCCCGCCGAAGATAAAAAGCCGAAGAAGGAAAAGCGCAAGCTTTCGGACCGTGAATTTTGGACCATCATTTTGACGCCGGATTTTGATGCTAGGGCTTTCAAGTACATTCTGAAAATTTTGAAGGCTGTGCTTTCGCTGTTCCGTGTGCGCTTTAGAGATTGCTTTGTCGAAGGAATCCGCTCGGATTACCAGACCATGGGCTATATCGCGGCGGCGAACGGATTCTTGAAGGCGTACCCGTACGTTGGCGATTGGGACTTGAGAATGGACTGGTGTAACGAAAAGGAACTCCGCACAGTTGGTTCGGTCCACTTGAGCATTACGTTGCTCCGCATTTTTTGCTTTACTTTGGAAACGCTTGTGCTGGCTGGAATTTTGGCGTTTAGCTTTTGGCGCCGTCGTGCACATGTGATTAAAACAAATGAACTTCCGCAACTCGGTTTTATCCGTAGGCGGATTCTTGAATTTATTTTGGAGGACTGATGGCTGTTTTGACTTTGGAACGCTTGCTTGCTTCGATGGGCTTTGGCAGCCGCAAGGATGCGCGTGGATTAGTGCGCATGGGCCTTGTGGAACTGAATGGCAAGGTTCTCGATGACCCGTTCATGGAATTCAAGACACGTCCGGAGTTCATCACGGTGAATGGCGAAGAAGCGCCGACGGTCGAGAAGTTGTACGTGATGCTTTACAAGCCGACGGATGTGGAATGCAGCCACAATGCCCGTGACCACAAGCCTGTGTACGATTTACTGCCGGAACGCTTTACGGCGATGGGTATCCAGTCCGTCGGACGCTTGGATGCGGATTCTTCGGGACTCTTGTTACTCTCGAATCAGGGTGACTTTATCCACAAGGTCGAAAGCCCGAAGAAGGGACTCTGGAAAAAGTATCGCGTGACGCTTGCACGTCCGTTTACAGATGCGCAGAAGGCGGAACTCTTGGCGGGCGTGATGCTCAAGGACGAAAGACGTCCGGTGCTGGCTCGCGAGATTGAAGTGAACGGAGATGCGGTGGACATCTCGATTGGCGAGGGACTGTACCATCAGGTTCGCCGCATGTTCGCTGCAGTCGGCAATCACGTCGAAACGCTTGAACGCATCGCAATTGGACCGGTTGTTCTGGATCGCACTTTGGGCGAGGGCGGTTGGCGATTCCTCACCGAAGAAGAAGTCGCTGCACTGTCGTAATAAAGGAGATGCCCGCTCAGTGGCGGGCATGACAAAGAAAAAGAAAAGCCGGCATTCAAGCCGGCTCTTTCGTATCAGGCGTTTGCGTAGCCTGAGTTAATAGGTTCAACGTTCGTTTAGATGGAATCGTCGTCGCTACCGACGTGCACGATTTCGTTTTCAGTTTCGAGTTCCGGCTGTACAGATGCTTCGCCGAGGATGCCTTCGAGCGAATTAATCTTGTCCTTAATGTCGTTGCTGAACTTGAAAGTCGGGACCAAGCGTTCGTCGATGAGGACTGTTTCGCCAGTGCGGGGGTTGCGTGCCGGGCGAGCCTTGCGGGGCTTGCAGGCGAACGTGCCGAAACCGCGAATTTCAATTGTATTGCCTTCGATAAGCTTCTCGCCGAGGAGGTCGAGGAACTGTTCGACAACAATTTTAATATCATTGCGCACAAATCCGGTGGATTTGGCGATTTCCTGAATAAGAGATTGTTTAGTTATATTAGCCACGCACTAAATATAAGTTTAACATAGACTTAGAGTGATGGTTAAAGCGAAATTAAATATCTTTTTCGGGTTCACATTGCGGAATATTTGTGAATAGTTGTGACTTAAATGTTGAAGATTGATAATTTGCCTAAAAAGGTCCGTTTTAATCTCCGAAACAAGGAGATTTTCCCCAATACTATCTTGAGTCCGATGGATGGAGTGACTGATGCTCCGTTCAGGAGGCTTTGCCGGGTGCTTTCGGGCGACCGCATGGGACTTTTGGTGTCGGAGTTTGTTCCGACGGATGGCGATGCCGTGTTCAACCCGGATGGTCACAAACAATTGAAGTTTTTCCCGGAAGAGCGCCCGTTTGGTGTGCAGATTTTTGGGCGTTTCCCGGACCGTATGGCGGCGGCAGCCGGCAAGATTGCCGAGCGTTACCATCCGGAATTCATCGAAGTGAACGCTGGGTGTCCGGCGCCGAAGGTGGCGGGCAAGGGGAGCGGTTCTGGACTTTTGCGGGACTTGCCCCGTTTGCAAGAGATTCTGCATGACGTGAAGGCGGTTTTGGACGCAAAGACACCGGAGATTCCGCTTACGCTTAAGTGCCGTATTGGCTGGGACGATGATAGCATCAACGTGATGGAAACGCTCAAAATTGCCGAGGGCGAGGGCGTTGAAATGCTTACGGTTCATGGTCGCACGCGTTTGCAGGGCTATAACGGCCTCGCGAACTGGGACTGGATTGGCAAAGTCGCCGCAGCGGCGAAGATTCCCGTGATTGGCAATGGCGATGTGAATAGCGTCGAATGCGCACGCGAACGCATCAATACTTATGGCGTTTCGGGCGTGAGCATTGGGCGCGGGGCGATGCATAACCCGTGGATTTTCGGGCAGATTGCAGATGCGTGGGAAGGTCGCGAAAAGCATGTGATTACCGCGCAAGAAGCGCTGGATGTGTTCCCGCTCTATTACAAGTTTAAGATTGAGGATGGGGCGACTGAAATGAATGCGATGGGTCGCATGAAGCAGCTTGCCGCGAGACTGTGCAAGGGGTTTGTGTTAGACGAGAAATATTGTCATCCTGGAGCCGAAGGCGATAGGATCCAAGAGAGCGATAACGTCGCGATGTCGGTGCGGCAGGCGCTTTTGACGTGCCAATCGGCAGCAGAAATGCTCGAATGCGTTGAAAAACTCAAGGATGGGATTGCCCGTGAAATGGTCTTTGAGCCGGAACGCCTCGTGAACCTCAACGGCGCCAAAGAAACCGAACTAAAGTTTGGTGACCAGTTCAAAGGAAGATAATAGCTTAGGTACGAGAGGGGGATGCCTGCTCGGTGGCAGGCATGACAGGATTCGTGGCGAGCATGACAAAGTGCAATTTAGTAAGTACTCAAAAAAAATCTCAAAAATTTACGTTAACCTATTGACTTTGAGTCAAAAATTGAGTACATTTGGAGTATGGACAAGTTTATTGACATATTCCAGTTTACTCATTTCCGCAAGTACTTGGATGAATACCAGGCCGCTCGCGTGCAGACCGATCCTGAATTTACCAGGGCGGGAGCTTGCGCTTTACTTGGTCTCCCAAAGACTCGTAGTTACTACAACGATATTGTCAAAGGAAAAAAGCTTACTGGGCGCATGATTCCCAAGTTCGTGGAAGTTCTTGGACTCAACAAAAAAGAAGCCAAGTACTTTGAAACGATGGTGAATTTCGACCAAGCGAAAACGACAACGGAACGCAATGCGTTTTTTGATGAGCTCATCAAGCAGCATCCGGATCCGCACCACATCTTGAACGAAGATGCCTACGAGTATTACAACCACTGGTATAATAGCGTGTTGTTTACGGCGTTAGATGTGATGGATGTTTCGGATGATCTTGAGCCGATTCAAAAGCGCATTTTCCCGAAGGTCTCCGTGGGGACTTTGAAGCGTTCGCTCGAATTGCTGGAACGCATTGGCTTTGTACGCAAGAACGAAGACGGCTTCTGGAAAAGCTCGCGCGATTCGGTGAGCAGTGGGGCTTACAACAATAACGACTTGGTGCGTCAATACCAGTTGCAGTGTTTTGAGCTTTCGAAGCAGGCGTTGCTTGCCGATGATGACAATCCGTCGGACATGGGAACGTTTACGTTCAGCGTTTCGGACGATGCGTATAAAGAAATTGCCTTGGAAATTCAGAACCTGAAAGCCAAGGTGCGCAAGATTATTACGCAAGACAAGAAAGAGGCGACTGGGGTACACCAGTTGAATATTCACTTGTTCACGAATTTAAAAAAATAAAAACGAGGAGGAATAACTATGATTACAAATAAAATTACAAAGTTGGGCGCTGCGCTTGCAATGCTTGGCCTTGGATTGCTTGCCGCTTGTGGTGAGAACAATGTGGCATCGTCGTACAGCGAAACGCAGACGGGAAAGCCCGTGATTCGGTCGGGAATGCCTATTGCCGAACTGGATACGACTTATATCCGCAAGATTATTGACGAAGGCGGAGATGGTTGCCATGTGCTTGCCAAGAGTGCTGTTGATGTAGAATCGGATGACGTGACTGAGATTGATAGTGCTGTTACGGAAACGACTATTGTTATGGCCCGTATTACTTGCAAAAGCTATAATGATATTCATCTATTTATAAAAACAAGAGCGCAAGTGGTCGATGATGCTGGGGCTCCTGTTGTGGGGGCGATTGTTTATGAAAAAGATTGTTCCTTTGATGATAAAAGTTGCCAGCATGTTACGGATAAGGATGGATACTTTTATATAGATAGTGTAAACTTCCAGACCTATTATCAAAATGAAACGAAGAACCCCAAATATGCTTATGTCCCCAGATATCACGAAATTCAGTTGCGTGCGCTTTCTGCGGATTCCAACTTCGGTGCGTTGGTCAGTTTGAATTTTGCTGCAGCCACTGTTGAATCTGTTGATGATATAGCTGTTGCGGATTTGGGAAAAATAGTTGTAGAACCTGTGTACTCGGCAAAAGTGTATTTGGACTCCCTTTTTGCGACTGTCGATGAAAATACTCCGGAAAGCGATAAGCCCTATATTGAAGAATGGAATGAGGCGATGACGAAAGGCCTTAGAGAAACGGGGATTTGTGCGAGTGGATATTTCCCCTGTTATAAGGCTTACGAAGAAGATTACAAAAACGGGTATGTGGTTTTGTTTGGCTTGCCAGAAGGAACTTATAAACTTGGTGTAAGTCATGTTTGGGGTCCCCTCCCACAGTTGGTGGTGACAAAGCCGTAGTCAGATTATAAATAATACGTTAGAGGAGGAAAAGGTTTCAGCGGCTCTTCGGGGTCGCTGAAATTTTTTTACACAAAAATCCAATTAGAATTGTTAAATAAATCACTCTTTTTTTTTGCAAATGTTCAAAAAATATTCTATATACAGGATGTGAAAACTTTTGTTTCTGCCCATAAGCTCGTTCAGATTATTATCCTGATTGTCATTGGTATAGTCATCAACCGACTGCTTGCCGATTTAGCCATTCATTTTGAATTGCCGCTGTACCTGGATAGCGTGGGTACGATTGTCGTGGCGGTGATTGGCGGGTTTAGCCCTGGCGCGATTGTCGGGTTCTTGACGAACTTCATTGGCGGTTTTGTTGATTCTTCGACGTTCTACTACGGCACGATTAATGTGATGATTGCTGTGTGCGCGGGGATTGCGGCAAGGCGTGGTGCGTTCCATAAGATTACACGTTTGCCGATGCTGCTTGGAATGTTGATGATTTTGAGCATCCCGTGCTCGGTGCTTTCGTACTTCCTGTTTGACTTTAAGATTGCCGAAAATGTGGTGACGCCGATTGCAACGGCGCTTCATGAAAGCGGCCTGCCTGTTCTCTTGTCTCAGATTTTGGCGGACTTCTGCACGGAAATTCCGGATAAGTCCATTTCGATTATTGTGGCTTATGTGCTGATTCGCTTGACGCCGCGCTGGTTTGTCAAGGCGTTTGATTCTGTTTCGGGCCGCTCGCACGAAGACCATTACCGTTCCAAGAACGAAATCCATACGCTTAAGGCCCAGGTGACGGCGCTCTTGTTCGTGTCGAGCTTTGCACTTGCGGTGGTTGCTACGGCGGTCGCTTACAAGACGTATTCCGAAGCGGAAATCCATGAGACAACGCTTTTGGCGGAATCGGTGAACAGGCTTGTGTCGGACGCTATCCAGAATGCGGATTCGGCGACGCTTCACGAGTACATTCATGACCTCAAGGGTAAGCATCCGCGCATTTTGACGATTACGCCGGGCATGCATGAGACGGGCAAGTGGGATGTCTCGATTGTCTGTACTGAGGCCCCGAATCCGGTCTGTACCAAGTTCAGTCTCGCTGCGATTCGCATTAGCGTGGTGCTGTTCTGCACGAAGATTTTCTCGACGCTGTTTGGACTTTTGCTCGCAATCGTGTTTACGGCTATCTTGATTGCTAACCGCAGAGTGGTTTACCCGATTCACGAAATGACGCTTGAAATGGACCATTTTGCCTACGATAGTAGCGTTGGGCGGCGGACGTCGATTGAGCAAATCAAGGGCCTTGAAGTGGTGACGGGCAATGAAATTGAGAATCTGCATTCGGCGATTATCAAGGCGGTCGAAGAAATTGATTTGTACATCAACAAGTCCGAGTATCAGGCGGCCTCGATTGCGGCTCTCCAGACGAACATCATTACGGTGCTTGGCGATATGGTGGAAAACCGCGACGAGACGACGGGTGGACATGTGCGCCGTACGGCGGCTTATGCCGAACTCATTGCTCGAGAATTGAAGGATCGCGGCAAGGAACCCGAAATTGACGATGCGTTTGTTTCGACGATTGCGGTGGCGGCTCCGCTCCACGATATCGGCAAGATTAACATTTCTGACGTGATTTTGAATAAGCCGGGCAAGCTGACGGACGAAGAATTTGCTGAAATGAAAAAGCACACGGTCTATGGCCGCGATATGCTCGTGCGTGCATCTAAGAACCTGGGCGAGACGGCTTACCTCAAGATGGCAAAGGAAATTGCCTATAGCCACCACGAATGGTGGGATGGCTCGCGAGGCTATCCGGAACGCTTGAAAGGAAAGGATATTCCGCTTTCGGCACGCATTATGGCGGTTGCGGATGTGTATGACGCGCTTGTTTCGGAACGTCCGTACAAGAAGGCTTTCTCGGTGGACGAGGCTGTCCGCATTATTACCGAGGAAAGTGGTACGCACTTTGACCCGGAAGTGGTCGATGCTTTCGTGAAAAACCGCGAAACCGTCGAACAAATCATGAAAACCAAGTTCGAAGATTGAAATCTTGGATCCCTCGACTTCGCTCGGGATGACGTATTTTAGTATTTGTTACAATCCCTGTAAAACCTTGTAAAAGCGATTGGTTACAAATCGCTTTTTTGATGTCCTTTTAATCTTGCGGGGGGCTTGCAATTTTTCTAAATTGCCCCGCGGAAATTTCAAAACAGGACATTGAGAATGAACTACAATCCTCTCGCTCAAGCTTTGAATGCAGAACTCTCCGCTAACGGTTGCTGCATTCTTGACATGCTCTCTGAACAGGGCAAGGCCATTTTCTTCCCGCGCAAGGGTATTCTTGGCCAGGGTGCCGAAGCCAAGGGCTCCGACATCAATGCGACAATCGGTACAGCTCTCGAAGATGACGGCTCTCCGCTCGTTTTGGATTGCGTTCTCAAGTCTCTGAACCTCCCGAAACAGTCCTTCCTCTATGCTCCGAGCTTCGGTAATCCGGACCTCCGCAAGGAATGGAAGGCCCAGGTTGTGAAGAAGAACCCGACGCTTGCATCCAAGAACTTCAGCAACCCGGTCGTGACGGCTGCTTTGACGCATGCCATCAGCTGCGCCGGTTACATGTTCCTCGACAAGGACGACGAAGTCATCATCCCGGACCTCTACTGGGACAACTACGAACTCGTGTTCGAAAACGCCCGTGGCGCAAAGATCAAGACTTTTAACACCTTCAAGAACGGTGGCTTTGACACGGAAGCTTTGAAGGCTGCCCTTGCTGCAAGCAAGTCCGACAAGAAGGTCGTTCTCCTCAACTTCCCGAACAACCCGACGGGTTACACCGCAACCGAAAAGGAAGCTGTCGAAATCGCAAAGATCCTCACGGAATGCGCTGCTGCCGGTAACAAGGTTGTCGCACTCCTCGACGACGCTTACTTTGGTCTCGTCTACGAAGAAGGCGTGACAAAGGAATCCCTCTTCGTGAAGCTCGTGGACGCTCACGAAAACCTCCTCGCTGTGAAGCTCGACGGCCCGACCAAGGAAGACTACGTTTGGGGCTTCCGCGTTGGCTTTATGTCCTTCGGTTTCAAGGGTGCTACCGAAGCTCAGCTCAAGGCTCTCGAAGACAAGGCTGCCGGTACGGTCCGTGGAAACATCTCTAATGCTCCGTCCATCAGCCAGAAGATTTTGCTCGCTGCTTACCAGAGCGCCGAATACGCTCAGCAGAAGGCTGAAAAGTATGCAACGCTCAAGAAGCGTTACGACATCATCAAGGAAGTTCTCGCTTCTCATCCGGAATACAAGGACGCCTTTGAACCGATGCCGTGCAACAGCGGTTACTTTATGTGCATCAAGCCGAAGGGCGTTGACGCCGAAGAACTCCGCCAGAAGCTCATCAAGGATTACAGCACGGGTACGATTATGCTCTCGGGCCTTATCCGCGTTGCATTCAGCGCAGTTCCGACCGATAAGCTCGGCAAGCTCTTCGAAAATATCTATAATTGCGTTGTAGCGATGAAAGCCTAACTGCGGCGATGCCGCGCAAAACGGAGGATTTATGTCCGATACAGCAATACTGAATTACGACGGAAAGAAGTACGAACTTCCCGTTGTAACTGGTACTGAAAACGAACATGGTCTTGATGTAAGCAAACTCCGCAAGGATACTGGATTGGTCACGCTGGACTATGGTTACCTCAATACCGGTAGTACCAAGAGTGCCATCACATACGTCAATGGCGAAAAGGGAATTTTGCGCTATCGCGGTTATTCCATCGAGGATCTCGCTGAAAAGGCAACATTCCCGGAAACCGCATGGCTCTTGATTTACGGTGAACTCCCGAATCAGGAACAGTTGAGCCATTTCCGCACGCTCTTGACCGAAAATGCCTTGTTGCACGAGAACTTGCTGCACTTCTTCCGCGAAATGCCGCCGGGAGCCCACCCGATGGGTATTCTCTCGTCCGTGGTGAACGCTGTTGGCCTTTTCACGCCGCGCTTTTACGACGACGAAAACATCGCAAGTGCATTTGAACTCACGACCGCTGGTCTCATTTCCAAGATTCGCACGATTGCCGCGTTTGCCTACAAGGCAAGTATCGGTGAACCGTTCGTGTACCCGGAAGCGGAACGCAGCTACTGCAGTAACTTCCTCAACATGATGTTCAGCAGTAAGGCTCGCCCGTACCACCCGGATCCGATCATGGAAAAGGCGCTCAACACGCTCCTCATTGTCCATGCGGACCACGAACAGAATTGCTCCACTTCTACCGTTCGCATGGTGGGCAGCTCTCAGGCTAACCTTTACGCAAGTATCTGCGCCGGCATTTGCGCCTTGTGGGGTCCGCTCCATGGTGGTGCGAACCAGGCCGTGCTCGAAACGCTCCTCCGCATTCAGCAGAGCGGCATGACGATTGAACAGGTGATGGCGAAGGCCAAGGACAAGAACGATCCGTTCCGTCTTTCTGGCTTTGGTCACCGCGTCTATAAGAGCTATGACCCGCGCGCAAAAGTCTTGAAGAAGCTCATGTACCAGGTGTTCGAACGCGAACATGTGCACGATCCGCTTTTGGATGTGGCTATCAAGCTCGAAGAAGCCGCCCTCAAGGACGATTACTTTGTCGAACGTAAGCTGTACCCGAATGTGGACTTCTACTCTGGCATTCTCTACCGCGCTATGGGCATTCCGACGAACATGCTTACGGTGATGTTCGCGATTGGCCGCTTGCCGGGCTGGATTGCCCACTGGAAGGAAATGCACGACGATCCGCAGAGCAAGATTAACCGTCCGCGTCAGATTTACACTGGCAAGACGGAACGCGCTTGGATTGATCGCGACAAACGATAAGCGATAATTTGAAAAAAGGCTCTCGGGATTGACCGAGAGCCTTTTGCTATTTAAATCACTTTCGGACGGCCGCTCCGCATGGACAACAGGGAATCGACCATTTCGTTCCAGTGTTCCAATACGACTTTGCCGATGGCAGGGTCGTACATCTTGCCTAGATTTTTTTCGATTTCTTCACGGCAGTAGTCCAAAGACATGGCGTCGCGGTAAACTCGTTTGCTCGTCATGGCGTCAATGGAGTCTGCGATGGCAATCACGCGAGCGCCTATGGGGATGTCTTCGCCTTTGAGGCCTTCGGGGTAGCCACGGCCGTCGTAGCGTTCATGGTGGTGCAACACTATTTGCACCATTTCGTGCGTGTAGTTCGACTGCATTAGAATCTTTGCGCCAATGACCGGGTGCTGCTTGATGATTTCGAATTCTTCGTCGGTAAGTTTTCCCGGTTTTGTAAGAACGTTGTCTCGAATGCCGATTTTGCCGATATCATGCAGGTGTGCCGCGTGAGTAATCAGCGATATTGAACTTTCTGAAAGGCCTAGAGAGCGTGCTATCAATTCAGAGTAGGCTTTTACGCGTTCAGAATGGTGAGCCGTATAGGAATCTTTAGCTTCTTCGACTGAAATCAGGCAGGAAATCAAGTCCTTGAGGTTCTGGTTTTCGTCGTTTTCGACCGGCTTGTGGTAACGCACCTTGTCGCGATACATGTTCAAGTCGGCTTCCATTTTCCAGTCGCTGATGGACTTGCGAATTCCGGAATCGCTGCGCAGGCGGCTTGCGCCTACAGCTATCGATAGATGGTAAAGTGCCTTTTTATTGTATTCGTTGATGTTCTTTTGCAGTATGGAATACATCGGATAGTGCGAATCTAGTGGCGCTCGTGTGATGACGGCAAATTCGTCGCCACCGATTCTAAAGCAGTTGCCGTTGGTGCCGTAGGTGTTTTTGATGGCTTGGGCGGCGGCCTTGATCAATTCGTCACCGGCCTGGTGGCCGAAGGTGTCGTTTGCGTATTTGAGGCCGTTCACGTCCATCAAGAACATGGTCCAAGAATTTTCTTGGGAGTCTTCCTGGTTGATTGTTTCTAGAAGTGCATCGAATGCGAGCCTGTTTTCGAGTCCTGTCAGGCTGTCCGTCGTGGCGACATCTTGCAGGTGCTCGTTCATGACACGTAACCTGCTGTTGATCTGTTCCAGTTCAAACGACGTTTCGCGAATGAATGTGGCCATGCGGGCGGCGAGTGGCAAACGGGTGGATTTTTCATCCGGAATTATGACGCCTTTGGCGTGTCCCCGTTTTGTAATGGCGCCTTCGCGCATTGATGCAATGACGAGCGTGATGTTATGTTGGTTTAAAAATCCCTTTTCGCGCAAGAATTCACCGTGCGAGAAAAATCCCGTGCTGGAGGCGAGCCCCTTGAACGCTGTAATTTCGTATGTCGGTTTGTGCTTGGACCAAAATGCCTTTCGAGCCGCACAGGAGAATATGTGCATGACTTCGGGGGCGAACAGTTCGGCGTTTTCGCTTTCGGTTTTGATTTTTTCGAGAATCAGTTGCGGCTCACCATACGAGAGGCGGACCATTGAGCCTTCGTCGATATCCGAAGACATGGTGAGAGAGCCGTCGGGGTTGCTTGCTCCTGCTGCACGCACGATGGAAATTCCGTTGTGCTCGTAGAGCATCGGGAATTCGAGCGCGTTGTAGAAAAAGTTGTTGTCGTTTTTGATGTTCAGGTACTTGTTGTAAACTTCGTAGGCGGGGAGGCTGCTCAATTCGTAAAGGACGTTGCCTTTGGAGCGGGTGACGTGGAAGTTGCGGCCGATGGGCTTCCATCCGCTGATTTTGCGGGATTCTACATAAAATTCCGGACCGCCGTAGAACACCACTAAAAGGCCTGATGTGGTGTGACCGCCCACGGATGAAAATACGCAGGAATTCGGGCTCGTGATGTCGGGGGAGCAGACGATGCCGCCAAAAATCTGGATGTTCGGGGCCAAGGCGTCGAGCCCTTCGCAAAGATTCGTTGTCGAAAACGGCGAAATGCAGTGGTAGATTTCAACCGCTTTTACCCAGGGGTTCTGCTTGGCTTCTTCCACGATTTCGTGGGCGATGTCGCTGATGGATTTGTTGGAAAAGTCGTACTGCAAAATCTGGATCTTTGTCGTCGGCTTTTCGAAAATGATGGCGGAAACGGAAATTTCGCTTGCTTTTTCGCAGTCTACGATGTTTCCGCTAGTGGAGTTTCCGAACCACGGCGTGTTGGGGAAGACGTGCTCCAGGGTTGCCCAAACGGGTTTTAGCTTTTCTGGATCCAGTTCTTCGGAATGAATCTGGAAGCATACCGTTGGCGAACCGTTTTCTTTGCACCAGTCGCTAAACTGGGCCAGTTCTTTTTCAAACGTAGCTGCATCGTTAAATGCAAAAATCCTGTTTTTCATTTCGGGTTCCCCTTCCTGTTACGCCAAAGCGTAATTCGACTTAGATAATATATCATTTCTAGCCCGGATGTGGCTAAGGAAATGTTGAAATTTGGGGCTCAAAATGGCAAAAAAGAGGGCCGAAAAGTTTAATTTGTGTATATTTGTCACGTTTAGTAGGAGTGATTTTAATGTTTTTGAAAAAAATTTTGACGATTGGTTTTGTGGCGGCGGTGTTGTTTGCTTGCGGCGACAACGGTAGTTCTGCGACTGATTCCGATGAGGATTCTTCTTCGTCTGTTTGCGAGGACTGCGATGGTTCGAGCAGTTCGAAGGCGAAATCGTCATCGAGTAGCAGTATTCTTGTGGAGTATGTTGACCCCTCAACTGTAGTTAAGGGGACTATGACCGATGAACGTGACGGCCAAACCTACAAAACGGTAAAAATAGGCACTCAGACTTGGATGGCAGAGAACCTGAACTACGCCTATTTACATCCTACTTCTGAATTAGATTCTAGTAGTTTCTGTTATAAAGATAGTGTGAGTTATTGTGAGAAATATGGGCGCCTTTACTTGTGGAGTGCAGCGATGGATAGCTTAGGAAAATTCTCCATGAATGGCAAAGGGTGTGGCTATGGTCCTTTGTGTTCGCCGACTTATCCGGTGCGTGGTGTTTGCCCTAAAGGCTGGCACCTGCCCGATACAACGGAATGGAATGCGTTAGTTACCGCAGTTGGTGGAAAATCAGCAGCGGCCAAAAAGCTCAAGTCCAATAGCGGTTGGAAATACTGGCTTCGCGTCTTTGGCGGGAATGGTTCGGACTCCTATTCCTTTGCTGCGTTGTCTGCTGGCGACAGGTTCTCCGGTGGAAATTACTGCAACGAGGGCGAATACACGCATTTCTGGAGTTCTTCTGAGGCCAATATTTACAACGCGTACCTCTTGAGCATGGCCGACTACGACGACGCTGTGTCTCTGTATTATGATTACAAGGTCTATGGACTCTCTATTCGTTGCGTAAAAGACGAGTAGTCTTTAGTATGAAGTGGGGTTTCCGGGGTAAACCCGGAATGACTTGTAAGGCGAGCGCCTGCGGAGGGGAATGGTTGCAAAAATGGCGATTTTGCAAGTTATGGTTATGCAATATATGGTCTCTTGTTTTTGATTTTGCAGGAGACTATTTTTGTAATTGATATTGTTTGATGAGGTTGTATGCAAAATGCTTTATTGCTTTTAACGCTTTTGGCTCAGAGTGAAGCGGATATTGCAAAGGGAAAAGTGATTCGTCAGCAAGATTTGTTTGATGCTTTGGAGCGGGAGCTTGAAGCCGGGCGTTGCGGGCTGGCGCCTGAAGCCCGCTCGAAGGGGTGATGGAAGACCCGGCGGGGCCGGGGCTGCAATCAGGGGGAGGCTTCCCCCTTTATTATAGGGGGCATTTTTTTGCAAAATTTTTGAACAAGGGATGCCAAAAGGGCGTTTATAATTGTATTTTTCAAGCGGTACCGAATGATACCTTTAAATATGCACATTTGCAAAAAAGGTTAATACTATGCAAGTTGATTTGAATACTGTCGATTGGAAGACGCTCCCCTTCGGTTATTACGATACCGATTACAATGTCCGCTGCTACTACCGCAATGGTGAATGGGGCAAGATTGAAGTATCTTCTTCCAAGGACATCAGCATCCATATGGCCGCTACTTGCTTGCATTACGGCCAGGAAGGTTTTGAAGGCCTCAAGGCTTACACGGGCAAGGATGGCAAGGTCCGTATTTTCCGCGTCGAAGAAAATGCTAAGCGTATGCAGAATACGGCCAACCGTATTTTGATGGCTGTTCCGCCGGTTGAACTTTTCCGCGAAATGGTCCACACTGTGGTGAAATTGAACAAGCGCTTTGTTCCGCCTTATGGTTATGGCGCAACGCTCTACATCCGTCCGCTCCTGATTGGTATGAGCCCGGAAGTGGGTGTGAAGCCGGCTGATGAATATTTGCTCATGATGTTTGTGACTCCGGTGGGTCCGTACTTCAAGGATGGGTTCAAGCCGGTGGACATGATGATCAGCCGCAACTACGACCGCGCTGCTCCGCAGGGTACGGGTACGGTGAAGGTCGGCGGTAACTACGCTGCTAGCCTCCAGTCCCTCGCTGAAGCCAAGAAGCTCGGTTACTCCAGCACGATTTATCTCGATGCTAAGGAAAAGAAGTATATCGACGAATGCGGTCCGGCAAACTTCTTCGGCATCAAGGGCAACACTTACGTGACCCCGAAGTCTGAATCCATCTTGCCGTCTATTACGAACAAGAGCTTGCAGCAGTTGGCTGAACACCTTGGCTACAAGGTGGAACGTCGCCAGGTTCCGTTCGAAGAACTTGCTGAATTCAGCGAAACGGCTGAATGCGGTACGGCTGCCGTGATCACCCCGATCAAGAAGATTGTGGATCCGGTTGCAGGCAAGGCATTCACTTACGGTGACGGCGTGAATCCGGGTCCGGTTTGCAGAAAGTTGTTCGAAACTTACACGGCTATCCAGTTCGGTGAAATTGATGACCCGTTCGGATGGACTGAAGTTGTCGATCTGTAATTAGACGAACTTCATCGAGTTAAATTTCGAGAATCCCGTGGCGAGTGCTGCGGGATTTTTTTGTTTAAAAAAAGGAGATGCCCTCCCCATACGCGGATCATGACTACTAAGCAGCATAGCTGCAAGTAGTCAAAGACATCGGTGCGGGGCATGACAAGCGCGTGGCAAGTGCGCGAATTGCGCGAAATGTGTGCGAGCGCGAGGAAAGTGCGCGGGCTACTTGAACGTGAGGAACTTGTAAAGCATTTTCGCAGAGGAAACAGGCGTTTGCAAGAAGGCGCGCTTTTTGCAGCCGTGCTTTGCGAAGTTCTGGAGAACCTTGTAGAGTTCTGTTTGTTCGTCCTTGTTGACGTTCAAGAGGAAACGGCGGAACTTGTATTCAAAGTCGTGCATGCGACCAAAGTAATCGTAGCAGCGCTTTTCGTATGTCTTGAGGAATTCCTTGCTCAAGTTACCGCATTCGAAGCCCTCGTGGACGGTCTGGGCACAGAACCGTCCGGCGCGCATGGCGGCCGCGATGCCGCCACCTGTAAGCGGGTTCGTGTGATGGGCGGCGTCGCCAACGAGGGCAAAGCGGTCCAGCGTGTAATCTTTCAGAACGCTCGAGACGGGAATGACGCCTCCGACAACGTGATTGATTTGCGCTCCCGGGAAGAGCTTGTACAGCCATTCCATCGTGATGTCCAAGACGTTTGAACCGTGATTGTTCGAAATCAGGAATCCTGCGCCGAAGTTTGTGACGTTGGATTTGACTTTCGGGAAACTCCAGATGTAGCCGTCGTTGATAAAGTCATGACCTTGCCAGAACGTGAGGTAGTCCGGCTTGGTGAGGATGCCTTGCACTTGTATATCGACGCCGGTGCAGGTAAATGCTGGTTTCTGAAGGCAGTCGAGACCGACTTGGCGTCCGATGCGGCTTTCCACGCCGTCTGCGGCAATGACCATTTTGGCGCGGACTTCTTCGGTCGTTTCTCCGGCGCTTTCGCCGAGTTTCACGCGCACGAGGCGTGTCCCGCTTTCAACATCTCCGACAAATTCTGCACGGGCGCGGGTGACGACTTCTACACCGTCATTTGCGGCGAGGTGGGCGAGCCACGGGTCGAATTTTTCGCGGTTGAGCATGATGCCCGTGCCTTTTTGCGCGAGGTCGATGTTTACGCCGTTCGGACCGTAAATATAAAGTCCGTTGATTATCGTTTCGATGCAGTCTTCGTCAATCGGACCGTAAGTCTGTAAGTCCGAAAGCTTGGTGCTCGCTTCGCCGCAGCGTACAGGGTAGCCGATCTTCTCGCGCTTTTCGAGAAGGAGAACCTTGTGGCCTGCACGGGAAAGATTCCTCGCGGCAACGCTTCCGCCGGGGCCTGCGCCAATGACGACGACATCATATTCGTTATTACAGAACATCGTTCAACTCCTGGATTTTGAGGGCGCCTGCGGGGCATGCTCTTGTGCAGAGACCGCATTTGATACATTTTTCCTGATCGATTTGCAAATCTAGACCATACATGTCTAGCGCCATCTTGGGGCACACGCCGACGCAGCCGGCGCATTCCAGGCAAACACCTCTGTTGTGAACGAGAACTTTCATAGGAGGGAATATATAAAAATAGTTATTAGTCGACAGTGGGCTGCGCAGAAAAAAGGTGATCCCGGCACAAGGGCCGGGATGACGCAATGAAAAAGTTACTGGGTCCTTCCGCTACGCTCAGGATGACGATGATTACTTCTGCAGTGCGTAGTAGGCGGAGAGCCAGGCGTGCAGTTTGTTCCAGCTGTCGCTGCTTTGCGTGACGTCTTCTCCGAGCGAATAGATGACGAAGTCTTCGAGCTTATGATTCCCCAATGTAATTGGAGGAATGGACTGGAACTGATCGCTGAAGTCCTTTGTGTCGGTGACCCTGCCATCTATGGCGATAACGATATGATGAGACTGGATGAATATCGAATAGTGGTGACGTTCTCCGTCCAGAACTTCTTGACAAGACGAATCCTTCAAGGTGTAATGGTTTTCGGTATCGTCTTCGCCTTCAGACGTTCTTTTATAAATTTCGGCGCAGAGCTGGTTCGGTTCACGTCCGACTTTTATGCTGAAGGCAACATCGCTTTCTTCTTGACGGGTATCCACGTAGATGGAATCGGCTGCGCTAGACAAGCTGTCCTTCGTTATCCAGAAACTGATTCCAAGAATGCTGCCGAACGCCTTCCAGCTTTCGTTTTGGATGATGTTCATGCCGGGAGTCGTTTCGCTGAAAGCCTTGTAGATTTGCACCGGCTGGATGGCCGTTTCGCTTGGGACCACCGAGAACGTGTATGTTCCGACATCGATGCTTGGGATGACGGTCAGGTACTTCGAGTTGCTCGGGTCGTTTTCGAACTTGTAGAGTGCAAGCGTGTCGCCGTCGTCGCTAAGAAGGACGGGATTCGTGATGCTCGTCTTGAAAGTGACGGGGACAATCATGGAATCGAGTTCTGTCTTGTCGATCCAGTATTTTGCGGTGCTCAAGGCGTCTTGCGAGACGATGACCGGAATGCGAATTTCCGAAACTTCGAGCTTTTTGCCCGGAGCGAAATCCCACAGGACGTCTTGCGTGATGGAGTCCGTGTCTTCGTCCGAAGTCTTGATGAGCGTAATCTTCGTGAATTCCATGGGCGGAATTTCGTCGAGGATGACGGTTCCGGCTTCGATATCCTTGTTCTGTACGGCGATGCAGTTGAGCGTGCCCGTGATGCAGAGCGTGTCGCCCAAGTCGAGCTCGTAGGCGCTGAGCTTGAGTTCGAGGCTTGCGTTTTCTTCGAGCTTTACTTCGGGGACGGATTGCGTCTGCAAGTCGGTGGTGCCTTCTTCGACGGTAATGGTCTGGTAGCCGGACTGCGTGTGGTCCGTGTTGCTAATCTGCAAGGCATAGTCGCCTGCGGTGACGCTATCCATCGTGTACTTGCCGTCGTCGTCTGTCGTGGCGGTCTTGATGGGGGCCATGCGGGCTGCAATGTGCGTTGCCGAGATGAGGTTCACCTTGGCGCTTGCGACCGGGTATCCGCTTTCGTTCTTGACGGTACCTTCGATGCTTGCGATGGTCGTGCCGGATTCAGTTTCCGTGAGCACGCCGGCGTGGTTCTCGTCGGTGCAGGCGGAGAAAATCGATGCGAGGGCAAAAATCCCTGCTGTATTTAAAATCTTAAAATTCATCATGCCTTAACCTCCGGATCGAGGTTAGAGAACAAGTGCAAGTTCATCTGGTAAACACCGTTTGCCTTTTCGTTGTCCTCGCTGATGATGCGTCTTGCCTTAGCCTTGAATTCCTGGAGTTCGGATTCAAGTTTCTTGTAGGCGTTGTTCGAGATGCTGAAGGTGAGCGTGCTCATGACGGTCGGCATCTTGGGGCGCGTGATGAGCGCCTGCTTCGAAAGTTCAAAACATTGCAGCTGGTACTGCTTGATGAGTTCTGCGTTGTTGTACGGACCGCTGGAGATGGATTCCTTGGTCGGCTTCCAGAAACCGGCTTCGTTCTTGCGGGCGAGGCCCAGCTTTTCCAAAAGGGATAACGAGTCCTTAATCTTTCCGAGTGGAATTTTCGGGAAGATTCTCTTTTGCACCGGTGTCAAGTCATCTGTAACGTCCATAGCATCAAGAATAGCAAACATTGCGCTATGGTACCAATGGTTATAGTATTCGTAGGTGTTCGAATCGAGGATATGCTGCGGATTCGGGTGCAGGTGCAGGAGCTCTTCCATGGCGGCGCTACGGGCCGTCTCGGTTTTTGCCTGGTCGAGCTTCACCATGGTCTCGAAGTACTTCGCGGCCTTCTTGTTGAGGCCGAGGACTTCGATAAACTTGGCTGTCATGCGGGGGCTGACCTTTTTCCCTCTGAGAACATCGGCAAAGTAGCTACGTGTCTTGGGGAGTCCGAGCATATTGCAGATTCCGGTACGGGTGAATTCCGGGTCGGACTGGACTCTGGCCGCCTGGTATTCTTCCAAGTACTTGCGGAAGTGCGTAAACTGGTAAATGTCGATATAATTTTCCACGAGGATAATATAATATTTATGAGAACTAAGGTGAGAACATTTTTTGAGAAATAACATTAAAATGTGATTTTCCTCCTTCTCGCTTAAGACCGCCTGCTTCTTACTTTTTTATTGCATTTGAAAAATGGGCGTGGATTGGCGATTTTCCCGCGTGTTGGCTTTACGTTTTTTGTGCGTTCGGTCACGAAAGTTTCTATCTTTAGGCGCGAATTTTATGAGGTAACTCCTATGGGTAATGAGGCAGAAAAGCCGAATATCATTACGTCCTCGCTTGACTTTTTGGTCAACTGGGGGCGCTCCAATTCCTTGTGGCCGTTCCCTTACGGTACGGCTTGTTGTGCAATTGAATTCATGAGTACGGAAGTGGGTCGTTACGACCTTTCACGTATCGGTTCTGAATACGTGCGTTTTACGCCGCGTCAGTCCGATGTGCTGCTTGTTGCAGGTACGATTACTTATAAGCAGGCTCCGATCTTAAAGCGCATCTACGAACAGATGGCTGAACCTCGTTGGGTCATTGCCATGGGTGCATGCGCAAGCTCTGGCGGTTTCTATGACTGCTACTGCACGGTGCCCGGTATCGACCACATTATCCCGGTGGATGTGTATATCGGTGGTTGCCCTCCGCGTCCGGAAGCCTTCTTCGATGCCATGTTTGACTTGCAGAAGAAGGTCAAAGACGAATCCTTCATGAAGCAGCGCGCCGAAAGCGTCAAGGAACAGCTTGAAATGATCAAGGTGAAGACTGCCGAAGCGAAGTGCGAAGCCAAGACTGCTATTCACGAAAAGGTCGTGGACATCAAGGACTTCATGAAAGAAAAACAAGAAAATCTTGTAAAGAAAGCCCAGTTCTGGAAGGAGTAGAAGAATGACTGTTGAAGAAATCTTCGCCGCCCTTGAAGGAAAGTTTGACGTCAAGCGCGAACCGCTCGACAAGTGGGGCATCACGGCTGTCGTTGCTGCTCCCTATCTGCATAACGCTGTCCAGTTCCTCAAGGAAGAATCCGGCATCAAGTTCGATATGCTCGTGGACATTGCCGGTATCGACTACTTGACTTACCCGAATCACGAAGGCCCTCGCTTTGCGGTCTCTTATGCTTTCAAGAGCATGAAGAATCCGGGTGCTCGCATCCGTCTTAAGGTGCTGGTGTCCGAAGAAAACCTCAAGGTCCCGACGATTAGCGACCTCTATGCCAATGCCAACTGGTACGAACGCGAAGTCTATGACCAGTTCGGTGTGATTTTTGAAGGTCATCCGGACCTCCGCCGCTTGTTGAACCACGTTGAATTTGTTGGCCATCCGCTCCGCAAGGATTACCCTGCCCAGAAGCGCCAGTGGCTTTCGACAAACGACTACCTGCTTCCGGAACTCGAAAAGCGTCTCGAAGAACTTGGCTACAAGGTCATCCAGCGCTCTAAGGAAGTGGAAACGAACGACAATGAATTTTTGGAAGGGAGTATCAAGGCATGATCGTATTAGATCCGAATGGCGAAAAGCTGAATTTGATGCCCTTGAACGTTGGGCCTAGCCACCCGGCAACTCACGGTTGCTTGCGCTTCTTGACCGCTATGGATGGTGAAACCATCGTGGCATCTGTCGAAGAAATCGGCTACCTGCACCGCGGGTTCGAAAAGATGGTCGAACGCGGCACTTGGCAGCAAGTCGTCCCGTACACGGACCGCTTGAACTACTGCTCTGCTATCATGAACAACATTGCGTTCTGCCGTGCAGTCGAAAACATGTTCCAGGTCGAAATCCCGGAACGCTGCAAGGTGCTCCGCGTGATTGTGAACGAACTTTCCCGTATCAACGACCACTTTGTGTGCGTTGCTGCTGCGTTCCAGGACTTGGGCGGTACGACTCCGTTCATGTACGCCTTCAACCCGCGTGAAGAAATCATGTGCATCTGGGAAAAGCTCACGGGTGCACGTCTTACGAACAGCTTTGCTCGCATTGGCGGTCTCTACCGCGATAGCTACGAAGGTTTTGAACAGGACGTTCTCGCAGCCCTCAATTCTACTGAAAAGGCTTTGAAGGACTTGCACGCCTGCTTGGACAGAAACCGCATCTTCCTCGACCGTACGGTGGGCATCGGCAAGATCTCTGCCGAAAAGGCTATCAGCTACGGCTGGACCGGTCCGTGCCTCCGCGCTTCCGGTGTTGCCTCTGACCTCCGCAAGGATGAACCGTATTACGATTACGAAACCTATGACTGGGAAGTCGTGGTCGGCACTCAGGGCGACTGCAACGACCGTCTGCAGGTTCGTTTGGCTGAAATTGAAGAATCCGTGAAGATTGTGCGCCAGGCTTTGAAGCGCCTCGCTCCGGGCCCGGTCGATATCGTCGATCCGCGTATCCGCGTGCCGGCTCACAAGCTCGCTTATCAGGACATGGAAGGCCTTATCGGTCGCTTCAAGAGCGTTTACGAAGGCATCCGCGTTCCGGAAGGCGAATACTACTGCGGTTCCGAATGCGCTAACGGTGAACTTGGCTTCACGATTATTTCTGACGGCTCTGGCCATCCGTACCGCATCAAGGTGCGTCCGCCTTGCCTTACGCAGTTTGCTGCATTCCATGAACTCGTCGAAGGCGGTCTCTTGGCTGACTCCATGGCCGTGCTTTCGGGTCTCAACATTATTGCTGGAGAACTTGACCGATGAGAGAACATATTACTGGCGCTGTCCAATTTGTCTCGAACAATCATTTGAAGTTCGACCGTCCGGCGCAGCCGATTGATGCTTTGCCGGATCCGGGCCAGAAGTTTGGCTATGTGAACAAGCCTGTGCCGCAGCCGCCTACGGCTGAAGTGCTCGCCAAGCTCAATACGCCTGAAATCAAGGAACGCTGCGCTGATTTGCTCAGCCGCTATCCGGTCGGTCAGGCAGCACTTCTCGAAGTGCTCTGGCTTGTGCAGGGCGTGTTTGGCTGGGTTCCGCGCGAAGGAATCCGCTGGGCTGCTAACGTTTGCGGTTGCGCTCCGGCTCATGCTCTTGGCGTTGCTACGTTCTACACAATGTACAACCACGCTCCGAAGGGCAAGTTCCTCTTGCAGTTCTGCCGTAACATCAGCTGCACCATCAAGGGCGCTCCGAGTTTAATCGCTTATGTGGAACATGCTTTGAACATCAAGACGGGCGAAACGACTCCGGATGGTCTCTTTACGATCCTCCAGGTGGAATGCCTCGGTTCTTGCGGCAACGGCCCGATGATGCTCGTGAACGACGACTTCGCTACAGACGCTGATGGCGACGTGCTCACGATGAAGCCGGGTACAAAGCTTACGACCGACAGCATCGACCGCATCCTCAAGTGGTGCTATGCTCATGAAGACAACATCCCGAAGCACGATGTGCTCGGCGGTACGGTGAAGGGCCATTGCGGTCATCCGGGCGCTCCGGGTGCTATTGCAAAGCCGCAGGTAGCTGACTATGCTCCGCCTTCTCCGGTTTTGAATGTCAAGTCTGAAGCTGACGAAACGGGCGCTACCCTCACTTGGAAGGGCGCTCCGGAATTCACGAAGATTGTCGTCGAAAAGAAGAACGGCAATGACTGGGTTGCCGTGGGCGAGCCGGGTGTGAAGGACAAGGCTTTTGTGGACCCGAACGGAAAGGTCGGCGACGAATACCGTATGATTGCGACCTCCGGTGAACGTGTTGCTAAACCCTCGGCTGTTGCTGTGACTAAGCAGAAGCCCGCACCGGAACAAAAGGCGGTTTAATTATGGCTGAATGTGTAAAAGTTTGTACGCAGAACTTTGGCAAGGGCGCCCAGGACATCGAAGTCTATAAGAAGCTGGGTGGCTACTCCAACATTTCTGAACGCTTGTTCAACATGAGCCAGTTTGAGCTCATCGATTACGTGCAACGTTCTAACCTCCGCGGACGCGGTGGTGCAGGCTTCCCGACTGGCATGAAGTGGAGCTTTGTGCCGCGTGGTACGGGCAAGCCGGTTTACATTGTCGTAAACGCTGATGAAGGCGAAGGCGGTACCTTTAAGGACCACTTCCTCATGCTCGAAGATCCGCACCGCTTGATCGAAGGCCTTATCATTGCAGCTTGGGCTCTTGGCTCTCGCGCAGCCTACATCTACTGCCGTGGCGAATTCCTCCCGTGCATCGAAGCCTTGAACAAGGCTTTGAACCAGGCTTACGCTGCTGGCTACCTCGGCGAAAACATTTGCGGCACGAAGTTCAGCTTTGATATCTTTGTGCATCGCGGTGCTGGCGCCTACATTTGCGGTGAAGAAACTGCTCTTATTAACTCTCTTGAAGGCCAGAAGGGCCAGCCGCGCTTGAAGCCGCCGTTCCCGGCAGTTTGCGGTGCCTGGAAGTCCCCGACCTGCGTGAACAACGTCGAAACCATCATGTCCCTCCCGTGGATTTTGAGCCACGACCCGAGCGACTACGCCAAGATGGGTACGCCGCGCGCCGGTGGTACGAAGGTGTTCTGCATTTCCGGTGACGTCAAAAATCCGGGCGTGTACGAAGCTCCTCTTGGCACTCCGATGATGACTATGATTAACGATTACGCCGGTGGCGTTGTGGGTGGCAAGCTCAAGGCTGTGCTCCCGGGCGGTTCCTCTTGCGCTCCGCTTACGGCAGAAGAAGCTGCTGTC
Organism: Fibrobacter sp. UWB2; assembly: GCF_002210425.1. Lineage (NCBI taxonomy): Bacteria > Pseudomonadati > Fibrobacterota > Fibrobacteria > Fibrobacterales > Fibrobacteraceae > Fibrobacter > Fibrobacter sp. UWB2. The sequence continues at coordinate 29,417 of NZ_MWQK01000002.1, forward strand.
GCCACGATGGACTACGAATGCCTTGCCTCGATGAAGACGATGTTCGGTTCTGGCGCTATGATCGTGATTAACGATACGCACAACATGGCAGACCTCTTGAATTGCCTCGGCAACTTCTACAGCCATGAATCTTGCGGCCAGTGCACGCCGTGCCGTGAAGGTACAGGCCTCTTGCACCGCATCTTGAACCAGATGGTGGCCGGCAACGGTCACGATGGCGATGTGGAACTCATGCAGAGCCTTTCTAGCGGATTTGGTGGCGTGACGATTTGCCCGCTCTCCATTTCTTTGGGTGGCCCGGTTTCGAGCTACACTGCAAAGTTCCGTGCGGACTTTGACGAATATATCGCTAAGAACCCCGAACACGCAAAACCGCGTATTCAAGAAACAAGTCGTCCTGGAATTTTCTGGTAATAATATGAGTAACTACTACAATATGCCGAAACTCCCGACCGAAGCAAGCCCGAAGGTGGAAATCTTCGTGGATGATCGTGCCGTGATGGTTCCTGGCGATACCAACCTCCTCGAAGCTTTGAAGGCTGTCGGGATTGAAACTCCTCACGTATGTTATCATCCGTATTTGCCGGTGTCGGGTAACTGCCGTCAGTGCCTGGTAGAGCAGGAAGGCCCGCGTGGTCGTATGCTCGTGATTTCGTGCTATACTCCTGTGACTCCGGGGATGAAGATTTATACCCCGGCATCCAGCGCCCGCGTGAAAAACGCCCGCAAGGCCACACAGGAATTCATGCTGGTGAACCACCCGCTCGATTGCCCGATTTGCGACAAGGCCGGTGAATGCACCTTGCAGGAAAACTACATGGAAGCAGGCCAGAACGAAGGCCGCCTCCGTCCGGAATACGGCAAGAATTACCATGGCAATCCGGAACATCAGTTCATTGATGCGAAGGGACAGCTCCGTGGCGGTAAGCATGTGGACATCGGTCCGCGCATTTTGCTCGACGAAGAACGTTGCGTGCAGTGCGACCGTTGCGTACGCTTTATGCGTAGCATCGCGAAGGACGAACAGCTCCAGCTTGCTGGCCGTGCCGACCATACTTACATTACTACCTTCCCGGGCGAAAAGCTCGACCATGAATACGACCTCTGCGTTACGGATGTATGCCCGACGGGCGCCATGACGGCAAAGTACTTCCGCTTCCAGAAGCGCGTTTGGCTCCTTGCCCACACGCCGACGATTTCGATGGACGATTCCCTCGGTGCAAACATCTGGCTTGACTACGCCGATGGCCGCATCTACCGCGTGATGCCGCGTTGCAACCCGGAAGTGAACCGCAGCTGGCTCTCCAATACGAGCCGTCTTGCGTTCCAGCAGTTCGACAAGAACCGCTTGCCGGCAATCGACGCTTCTGCACTCCAGCTGGTTGGCGGTAAGGTCGCCCTCGTTGCTGGTGGCGCTTGCACGAACGAAGACCTCGCTGCTCTCAAGATGCTTAAGGAAGCTCTCGGTGACCGCGCTGAACTCTTCGGTGGTTCCCTCCTCAAGGTTAACGCTCCGGACGGTATCGCCAAGAGCGGTGACCCGGTGGCAAACCGCGCAGGCATGCAGCTCATGGGTTTTGCAGATGTTGCAGAACTCCTCAAGCGCGCAGGCGAATTCAGCAACCTCATCACGGTGAACGCTGACCTCTACGGCGAAGACGCTGCTGCAGCTAAGGCTCTCGATAAGATTTCGAACCGCATCGCTCTTTCTGCTTTCGATGACGCTACCGCCAAGAAGGCGAAGGTTGCTTTCGGTATCCGCCACTGGAGCGAAGTCCAGGGTACGATGGTCAACAGCCTCAACATCTTGCAGAAGCTCTCTGCTGCTCCGACTTGCCCGGACGAAAAGCTTCTCCCGGCTTACGAAGTGATTTCCGCTTTGGCTGGCAACAAGTTCAATTCGGCTTGCGAAGCTTTCAAGAAGGCTCGTGAATACGTGCCGGCTTTCGCCGACATTACCTATGATGCCATCAAGAGCACAGGAAAGCTCCTGGGAGGTAACGCATAATGGATATTATTGAATCCAAAACCTGGATTGAATGGGCAATTACGATTGCGAAGTTCGCTTTCTGCTTCGTACCTGTCCTTTACATCCTCCTTTTAATCCCGATGGAACGTCGTGGCGCGGGCTTCATGCAAGACCGTCAGGGCCCGAACCGCTCCTACATCAAGATCCCGTACTTCGGCAAGATTCGTTTGCTCGGTTACGTGCAGAACATGTGCGACGGTACGAAGCTCTTCTTCAAGGAAATGTTTGCACCTGCTGGCGTGAACAAGCTCCTTTACTATGTAGCTCCGGCAATCCCGTTCGCTATCGTGTTCCTCTCTCCGTGCGTGATCCCGTGGTTTGGACCGATGATCTTTGACTGGGGTGGCGAAACGGTGCGCATTGCAGGTTCCATCATTGATTCCGATGTGGGCGTGCTCTTGCTCTTCGGTTTCTCCTCGATCTCGGCTTACGGTGCCATGCTCGCTGGTTGGGCTTCCAAGTCCAAGTACAGCTTCTTGGGCGCTCTCCGTACGAGCTCGATGACCATCAGCTACGAAGTCTGCCTCGGACTTTCGCTTATGGGCATTTTGCTCCTCGCCGGTTCTTTCAACCTCACGGACATTGTGCAGTGGCAGGAAAATCACGTGTGGGGCATCGTCGCCCAGCCGGTCGCATTCTTCTGCTTCCTCATTGCTAGCATTGCTGAAACGGGCCGTGCTCCGTTCGACGTCGCTGAAGGTGAACCTGAACTCGTTGCCGGTTACCATACGGAATATGGCGCTATGCAGTTCGGTCTCTTCTACATGGGCGAATACTCGCACATCTGCATCAACAGCTTCCTCATTGCGACGCTGTTCCTTGGCGGTTATGCAGTTCCGTTCGTGACGACCGAAACGATGCAGGAACACATGGGTGGCTCCCTTGCCATTCTCTGTGGCGTGCTCGCTTTCATCGCTCTCGCTTTCCTCCACATGATTTACCGCTATTCCCGCAAGCTCAAGGCAACGAATCTTACAAACCGCTTTGAAATACTCAAGGAATACAAGCTTTACAAGATTGTGGCTTGGGTCGCAACCGCAGCATTCATCGCTCTCGGTGTTGCCGCCTGGTTCTTCTACAATCCTGAAAACTTCGTGGTGAATGGCCTCGCTGTCGGTAGCTTTGCAACCGCAGTCGGTACGGCACTCATCCACTTGCTCGTTCTTGTGGCAAAGAGCCTCATCTTCTGCTGGGTCTGGATTTGGGTCCGCTGGACGCTCCCGCGCTTCCGCTATGACCACGTGATGCACCTCGGCTGGAAGATTATCTTGAATATCGCCCTCATCAACCTCGTGGTGACTGCGGTCATTGCAAAACTTTTAGGGGGTAACTAATGCGCGTTATTAAGCAAAAACCGATGACCGTCATCGAACGCCTTTACATTTTCGAGGCGATTCGCGGTCTGTGGACAACCCTTAAGCATGCGGCTCGTGGCTTGTTCCGCTATGAAGAACTTCCGACGATTTCTTATCCGGAAGGTCAGCCCGAAATCCGCAATACCTACCGTGCCAAGCACCGCTTGATGCTTCGCCCGGATGGTACGCCTCGCTGTGTCGCCTGCGGCATGTGCGCTGCGGCTTGCCCTGCCCACTGCATCTTCATTGAAGCAACGCAGAGCGATGACCCGCGTATCGAAAAGCGCGTGATGCGCTTTGACATCGACCACTTGACTTGCGTGTTCTGCGGTCTTTGCGCAGAAGCTTGCCCGGTCGATGCCCTCCGCATGGATACGAAGCAAATCATTTTCGAACACCGTTCCCGCGAAGACTTCGTGGCACACCTTTACGATCTCACCAACTGGGATCCGAAGGATTACCCGAATGACGAACAGAGCCAGATGGCTCCGGGCGGTACAAAGAATGCCGAGGCCCGCAAGGTCTGGGGCATGGAGGTCAAATAATGCTTGCATTGATTTATTTCATTGTCCTCGCAGTAATCGCAGTCGGCAGTGCCGTTTGCGTGCTCCTCTCTAGACACCCGCTTTATGGCGCCCTCTCGCTGGTCGCCTCGATGGTGTCCCTTGCCGGTATCTACGGCCTTCTCGGAAGCCCGTTCCTCGGCGTCGTGCAGATTATGGTCTATGCAGGTGCAATCATGATGCTCCTCACGTTCGTAATCATGGTCTTGAATGGCGCCCGTGACTCCCACACGCCGATGTTTGACAAGGTTTCGCTCTTTGTGATTCCCGCCGTCATCGTGCTTGCCGGTCTCGTGGGCTTTGCCCTCGTCCGCGCTCCGATCGCATTCGATGCTGCAACGGTTCGCGGTTCTGTGGCAATCACTTCCAAGACTCTCTTTGATGTAGCTCAGAGCGGCCCAGGTTACTTCGTACTTTTCGAAGTCCTCGGTGTGCTTCTGCTTTCTGCCATGGGTGCCGCAGTGCTTCTCGCCAAGAAGCGCCTTGGTTCTGTGGAATCCGAAAAAACGGAGGATAAACACTAATGGAACTCCAAGCTATATATGTTCAGATCTTGGCCCTGGTCATTTTCGCCATCGGCCTCATGGTCGCGGTCTCTCGCCGCAATGTGTTCTTTGTGCTGATGGGCGTTGAACTTGCCCTGAACGCCGTGAACCTTTCCTTCGTGGGCTTTGCAAAGACGCTCCCTGCGGAGGCAAGCATTGTGGGCCAGGTGGTTCCGCTGTTCTCCATTGCAGTCGCTGCAGCTGAAGCTTGCGTCGGTCTTGCTATGGTCATTCTCATTTTCCGCAACCGTGAAAGCGTTGACGCCGACACGTATTCTAACATGAAGGGGTAATAAGCAATGATTTCTCTTGGTTTGATACCTCTCTTCCCGTTGTTGGGATGCATTATCCTCGGTGCTATCGCCGTTATTTCTGCGGGCAGCAAGAAGGGACCTGCTGAAGGTTTCGTTGGAACGCTCGCAGTCCTCTTCCCGGCGCTTTCCTTTGCAGGTGTTGCTCTCCTTTCGCTCAATATGCCGGATGGCGGCATCCGTGAAACGCTCTGCAACTGGATTGACATCCCGATGTTCCGTGTGGATATCGGATTCCTGTTCGATGGTCTTTCCCGCATCATGCTCCTGTTCGTGACAGGCATCGGCTCTCTCATCGCTCTCTACTCGATCGGTTACATGCACGGCGACCGCGGCTTTGCCCGTTACTTCGCCTACATCAACCTCTTCTTGTTCAGCATGATCGTGCTTGTGCTCTCGGACAACTTGCTCCTCACGTTCCTCGGTTGGGAAGGCGTGGGGCTCTGCTCCTACCTCCTTATCGGTTTCTGGAACAAGGATATCAAGAATTGCCATGCCGCAAACAAGGCTTTCATCGTGAACCGCGTGGGCGATATCGGCTTCTTGCTCGGTATGCTCTGCCTCGTGACGATCGGTGGCTCTGCTATCCTCAACTACGATGTGCTTTCGAACTTCATCAGCATGGTCATCAGCGGTAACCACGTTGAATTGGTCATCCCGGTTCTCTCCGTGGCTGGCATCCTCTTCTTCATCGGTTGCACGGGTAAGTCCGCTCAGATTCCGCTTCTCACCTGGCTTCCGGATGCTATGGCGGGTCCGACTCCGGTTTCTGCATTGATCCATGCCGCAACGATGGTGACTTCTGGTGTCTATTTGCTCGCCCGTCTTGGCAGCATGTTTGCCCTCCTCCCGGTCGTACTCGACATTATCGTGGTGGTCGGTATGCTCACTGCTTTCTGGGCTGCAGTTGCAGGTCTTTTCCAGAACGACATCAAGAAGGTTCTTGCTTACTCTACCATTAGCCAGCTCGGTTACATGTTCATGGCTTCTGGTGTTTGCGCCTTTGACGCTTCTATCTTCCACGTGTTTACGCACGCCTTCTTCAAGGCGGCGCTCTTCCTTGGCGCTGGTGCCGTGATTCACGCTCTCTCGGGCGAACAGGACATGCGCAAGATGGGTGGCCTTTTGAAGAAGACTCCGGTGACTGCCTGCGTGATGATCTTTGCATTCCTCGCGATTGTCGGCTTCCCGGGCTTCTCCGGTTTCTGGTCCAAGGACCTGATTCTCGAAAAGATTTTCATGAGTGGCACGATGGGCCAGGCTGTTTACGTCGTGGGCCTCATTACCGCTGTGATTACCGCTGTCTACATGGGTCGCCTCATTATCCTTACGTTCTTCGGTAGCTACCGCGGTTCTAAGGAAAGTGAAGAACACATCCACGAAGCTCCGGCTGTCATGCTCATCCCGATGGTGATTCTCGCTTTCGGTGCCGTGTTTGCCGGTTACCTCTGGGCTGATTCCATCGGCATCAAGTTCTTTGCTGAAACGCTCGCTCCGGTCGTTGGCGCCGCACAGGCTTACAACACTCCGGCTGTGGTAGCCCATGTGAACCCGGTGGTCTTTGCCGCTCTCGGTACGGTGGCTGCCCTTCTCGGTATGTTCATCGCTTACAAGATTTACGCCAATGCCCGTATCCCGGCTGCTAAGGGTAGCTCCGCTCCTGAAGGTGGCAAGGCTACGTGGACGTTCCTGTTCGATTCCATCCACAAGTACGTGGGCATCATCCCGGTTAACGTGCTTGCATGGATTTGCGATGTCGTTGTCGACAAGATTCTCGCGGCTGCCCAGTGGACGATTGGTGCAATCGCAACGATTCTCGGTGACGGCGCCGCCTCGTTCCAGGTGCGCAAGGTTCGCCTCCAGATTGCCCTTAGCATTCTTGGGCTGGTGGCGTTGTTGGCTATTGTTATTTTGACTGGAGGTACTCTCTAATGCTGTTACATCTCCTTGTCCTCGCCCCGTTCGTTGCCGCCATTCTCATGGTGATGACGTCCAAGGAAGACTCCAAGTCTTCTTCCCGCCTTGCCATTCTGATGGGCATCGGCTTTACCGCCATGTCTGTCGCCTTGATTGCAGGCGGTAGCGTTTCGACGGAAGCTATTGAATGGTTCCAGATTCCTGGTTGCAAGGGACCTGTCTACTACTACCTCACAAGTCACGGACTTGCCTCCTGGATGGTGTTCCTCTCCAGCGGCCTTTCTCTCGTGGCTTTGATTTCTGCACGTGCAATTACTTGCAGAAGCTATCGCAACTTCGCTATCGGCATCTTCTCCTTGATGGGCGCCATGAACGGCACCTTCCTTGCAGCTGATGCAGTGCTCTTCTTCTTCTTCTTCGAAGCCATGGTGATTCCGGCTGCGGTTCTCATCGCTGGTTTCGGTGGCAAGGACAGAATGAAGGCTGCGATGACGTTTGCGATTTACACGTTGGTCGGTTCTGCTCCGATGATGGTCGCTCTCTGGTACATCTTGACGATCGCCGATAACTCGACGCTCATCTCGCTCGCCGTTGCTGTCCAGGGCCTCCCGGAAGGAACCCAGAACGTGCTTCTCGTGTGCTTCCTCTTGGCATTCCTCGTGAAAACTCCGATTTTCCCGTTCCACGGCTGGCAGGCGATCACTTACGCTGAAGCTCCGGCTCCGCTCTCTGCAATCCTCACGGGTGCAATGAGTAAGGCTGGCGTGTTTGGCTTTATCGTCTGGATCCTCCCGATTTTCCCGCTTTCGATGAACGCAGTCTCCTGCATGATGTGGCTTGGCCTCTTCACGGCAGTTTACGGCGCTCTCATGGCTCTCCGCGCAACGGATGGCAAGAAACTCCTTGCTTTCAGCTCCATGGGCCACTTGGGTCTCGCTGTGGCTGGCGTGTTCAGCCTCTCCGAAGCTATGCTTCCGGCTGTGCTCGTGTTGCTCGTCGCTCACGGCATTTCGGCTGGCGCTCAGTTCTACCTCATGGGTATTGCAGAACGCATGGCGGGTACGCGCGAACTTGATCAGCTTGGCGGTCTTTCTTCCAAGAATCCGGTGTTCTCGACACTCTTTGGCTTTGCCGGCGTGATGGCTCTCGCTGTTCCTGGTACGGCAGGCTTTGTCGGTGAATTCTCCGTGCTCCTCGCTTTGTGGGACATGGGTCCGCTTCCGGCTCTCGTGGCAGGTTTCACCTTGATTCTCTCCGCTGCATATATGCTCCGCTTCATCCAGAAGGTCATCTTCGGTAAGCAGGCTCGTGAATACGAAGAAGGCCGTCGCACGATGCCGCTCGAAGGCGTTAGCATCGCCGTGATGCTCTTGCTCCTCCTCGTGTTCGGTTTCCACCCGGCATACGTGACGGATACCCTCAACGAAGTTGAAACGACCGAAGATCCGGCTGCAGTCCAGGTGCTGAACAGCGCTGCTCTCAATAACGGCGAAGCTCCGATGACTGCCGAAGAAATCCACCAGTTGGATTCGACGCTTGCCGCAGCCGGCTTCAAGGATGACGAACGCGCTTCGATCATCGCTCAGATGAAGGGCGACGCTTCCGCTGATGCAAAATCTGAAAAATCTGTGAAGGAGGCTTCCGATGCTAAGTAATCTTGTTTTTCTCTTGCCGGTAATCTTCGTGGTCTTGGGCGGCATGGTGGCTCTCGCTGCTGAACCGTTCTTGCGCGACGAAAACAAGCACAAGGTTCTTCCTTGGGTGGCTGCTTTCTTCATTGCTCTTGGCGTTGCCGCTTTGTACTACGCAAAGACCGAAGCTCTCTTGAACCTTTACGCGATGGACCCAGTTCGCCGCGTGCTTTGCGCTGCAATCCTCCTCTGCGGTTTCCTCGGCATTTCGGGCCTCCAGTGGACTCTTGGCCGAGAACAGTTCAAGGGCGGTGAAGCTTATGGCCTCATGATGCTTGCTACTAGCGGTGCCATGCTCATGACTCAGGCTATCGACTTTGTTGCCTTGTTCATTGCAATGGAACTCACGAGCTTCCCGATTTACGCTCTCGTGGGCATCCGTCGTAAGGACGTGAATGCAAACGAAGGCGTGTTCAAGTACTTTGTTTCGGGTGCTGTTTTCAGCGCTATCTTCCTCTACGGTGTTTCGCTCATTTACGGTGCAACGGGTTCGACGCATTTCTGCGGTCACGTGCTCGAAGGCCGTATGGCAATCTACAGCGTCGGTATGCTCTTTGTGATTGCTGGCCTCCTCTTCAAGGCTGGCGCTGCTCCGCTCCACTTCTGGGTGGCTGATGTCTATACGGGCGCCTCTGTTGCCGTGACGGGCTTTATGGCCGCTGTCGTGAAGGTCGGTGCTCTTGCCGCTCTCGGTACGGTCTGGGTAAGCGTTCTCGTGACGCGCTCCGGTGCCGAAGCGGTGTGGAACCTCGCCGAAAAGGTGACTGTCGCAAATCCGTCCAAGCCGCTCTTCTACGTGGTCTTGGTGGTTGCTCTCCTCTCCATGGTGATAGGTGCATTTAGTGGCCTTGCTCAAAAGTCTGTGCGTCGCATCTTGGCATTCTCTGCTGTGATGAACGCTGGCTTTATCGTGATTGGTCTCTTGGTCCCGAATTACCTCGGCAAGGGCGAAATCCAGATGGGCCCGATGTTCTACTTCCTCATCACTTATGCGATTGCCTCTGCGGGCGCCTTGACGGGTATTGCCTACATGTCGGGCAAGGATGATTGCAAGGAAAATCTCGAAGACCTCCAGGGTGCAGGTCGCCGCCGTCCGTTTGTGGCTCTTGGCGTTGCCGTGTGCCTTGCTTCTCTTGCTGGCCTTCCGCCGGTTGCTGGTTTCCTCGCCAAGTTCACGCTGTTCACCGAAGCCTTCAATGCTGACCTCGGCTGGCTTGCCGCTATCGGCTTTGGCCTCTCCTTGGTGGCTGCAGTTTACTACCTCCGCATTGCCTATGTGCTCTTTGCCCCGGCAAAGGACGACAAGTGCTGCGGTGGTGACCATATCTGCTGCAAGTCGAACTACGCATACGTTTACTTGCTCCGCTTTGCTGTTGCCGTGTCCGCTATCGCACTCCTCGTGATTAGCGCTCGCCCGGCTCTTGCTTTGATCGGCTAGTAAAACTTGTCATTCCTCTTCGAGGTTTGATCGCTGCGAGTATCAAATGCGAGTTCACAAGTGGCCTCTCGCTTGATACCCTTGCATGTCATTCCCGCCTCCGAGCGGGAATCTCCATTACAGAAATGAAAAACATCTCGGCGTGAATGCCGGGATGTTTTTTTTGTATTTTGTTCTTGAAAAAGGAAATTTCTAATATGACAACTCCGAAAAGTGTTGAAAAGAACAAAGAGACGTTTAAAGGGACTCTGATTTTTTGGCTTTGTGAAATTATGGGTGAATTGGGAATTCACTGTTTTGTTAGTGGCAGAACCCTAAGAGGTTTGCTCTATTTGTCTATGACCATTATTTCTTGCTTTATCATTCCTCTTGCAGTTCCCTTTGTAATGTTCTTAGGGAAACCTATGTATGGCTTGGACTTGATTGCAGGAATAATGATTTTTATTGTGACTGTGCTTGTTTTTATAGATGCGTGGACAATTGGGAACGGCCATTATGAAAATAAAATAAATGGCAAGAAGTATAGGGGTGGCTTATGGATGAAAGTAGTAGCTATTCTAGGGCTTGTTTTAAATTTGACTTACGTGGTTTTTGGGGGATATTTTTTTAATATGTCTGAAACCATAAGTAATGATTTAAAAACACGGGTCGTAACGGTTTTGAATGCTGGTGTTGACGATTATTTGGAAAAACAAGGGTTGTTTTTTGATAAGGAACATCAAATAGGAAGTTTTGAACAGATTGGTTATGCATCACATTTTAAATATTTTGATTTTATAGATTTGAATGCAGGATTGAAGATATCTTATAAACTCAATTTTGGATGTCCTCATCAATCAATATGGACGATAACACCTTCTATAGTTGATGGAAAATTGAAATGGAATGTAACAGAACCGGAAGATACAAGGTGCTCTGAATTTTTTCCATTGAAGTTGAATTTGAAAGAAAAATGAACTAAATATGGTTTGTTCAAAGTGTGGTGAAAAGTTCGATTATTACGAGCCTTGCTGCCCGTGGTGCGGGGCTCCGAAACCGGTTGAAGAACCGAAATCGGCTGGCAATGTTTCGCCCATGGAGGAGTCTTCGGAAAAAGAGGACGAATGCGTCACGTTTGAGTCTAAGAGAGACCATGATGGCGCTTTTGAAATTGCGCGCCAGCACGTTGGTTCGATTCTGAGTCTTTGTCTTGGTCTTTTCCTATTTCGCACAGATGATATGTTCTGTTTGGTGTTATCACTATTCTTTGTGATAGGTGCCCCTTTTATATTCTTAAATGCGCGTTTTTTAGCAAAAGTTGTCCATAAAGTCAAATGCTACAAGGATAGGTTTGTGTTATGTACATGTTATGATGAGATGGCTTTTTCTTTCGATAAGGCGAATCGGCCTGAAATGAAAATTAGTGTATTTGATGGTTACAACACAATTGTTTTTCAAAACAGTCAATATCGAAAAACATTCATTGTCTGCGAGCGTGATTTTCCTGAAGTTGTGAAGGCGATGAAGAGGGTCTACGGCATATCGGCTGAATAAAATTTTTATTATTTAGATGAAATGGAGATGCCCGCTCAGAGGCGGGCATGACAAAATAAAAAAGTTGATCTTATTAATGCCTGCGGGCATGAAAAAGGAATTATTATGGACAAAATTTATCGTTCTGGTATTGGTTTTGATGTTCACAAGCTGGTGGAAGGCCGCAAGTGCATTATCGGCGGCGTGGACATCCCGTACGAAAAGGGCTTGCTCGGCCACAGCGATGCTGACGTGCTTTTGCATGCCATTAGCGATGCTTTGCTCGGCGCTGCAGGCCTCGGCGACATCGGCACGTACTTCCCGGATACGGACCCGGCATTCAAGGGCGCTGACAGCTTGGAACTTTTGCGCAAGGTCGGAGAAGAAGTCAAGAAGGCTGGCTACGAAATCATCAACATCGATAGCATTGTGATGTGCGAACGCCCGAAGGTGAATCCGCACAAGGAACAAATGAAGGCAAATATTGCCCGCGTGCTTGGCCTTGATGTGAAACAGATTGGTATCAAAGGCACGACGACCGAAAAGCTTGGCTTCACGGGTCGCGGCGAAGGTATCGCAAGCCAGGCCGTTGTGATGGTGCGCTCTATTTAATTGAACTCGCGGCACGGTTATATTCCCGGCTGGGTTTTAATCCCGGTCGGGCTTTTTTTGTCCGTAATATATTTTGTATATTATAGCTTGTAGGTAATTTGGAAGGAGTGTTTATGTCCAAAAAGTTTTATGCTGCGGTAGCTATTATGGTGGCTACTTGCGCTCAGGTTTCTTTGGCGGCGTGGGATGGCTCGGCGAAAGTGCCGAAAGTCGTTGAAAAGGATGGACAAAACTTTTATGAAATCACGTCTCCGGAGGAACTGATTGGCTTCTTGGATTCTGTGCTAGTGGGTAAGGCCGGAGATGAGTCCCTCAAGGCTTACTTGAAAAATGATGTCGTATTCGGGGCAGATACATCAAAGCTTTGTGAAAAACGCTGGGTCCGTAATAAAGAGCAGTCAATGTTTACGGGTGATTTTGATGGACGCGGACATTCCATTTACGGCTTGAATGCCGAAAATGCTTTGTTTCGCGAAGTGGGCATGAGCGCAGGTTCTGTTCACGATGTCAGCGTGGTGCATGGTTCTTTTGGTAGCGATTCCGTGACTCGTGCGGCATCAATTGCGGATATTTTGGATGGATCCATTTGGAGTGTGAACGTTATTGCTACGGATGTCCGTAGCGCTTATGATGCTGCAGGCATTGCTGCTAACGTATCAAGCCCGTATGGGTCCGATGGTAAACATGCACTTATCCTTAATAGCCATGTTATAGGCGGCTCCGTTGGCGGTAGCTATTATGTTGGTGGTATTGCCGGTTTTTCTGCGGGTAAAATTCATGGTTGCTCAAATTCTGCTCGAGTTTATACGGTTGAAAATCCAAATGTAAAAGAGCAAATGATTGAACATCTTGGTGGCATTGTGGCGTATTCTACAGTGGACTTTGGCACTGCCATTGGAAATTGCGTCAATCGCGGAAAAATCGAAATGGAGTCTTTGGCTCAATGGGCGTATGTAGGTGGCATTGCTGGCGAAGTTGATGGAAATATCGAAAATCTTCAAAATTATGGAGAAGTTTCATCAAAGGTTACATTTGCTTCGGATACGGCGAAATCTACTTGGGCCGCGGCTTCTTATGTGGGCGGAATTGCAGGGCAACATTCTTTGCCTAGAAAGTACTCCGGTGAAAATCGTGACTTGTTGAATGAAGGGAATGTGCTTGCTGTTTTTGATAACAGGATTGAAAATGGCGACTTCATGGTTGGCGGTGTTGTTGGAAATGCGGACCGGTCGAGCATTACTAATGCCCTTAATCGAGGTTCCGTTGTTGCTCATGGCTTTGGCAAATTGACGAAAACGTCTGTGGGCGGTGTCACCGGTTTGGCCAATATGAATGTATATAGCGGTTTTGCAAAGCTTAAGAACCGTGGCAATGTCTATGGCGGAGGTACGTTCCGCACTCATGTCGGTGGACTTGCAGGGCGGATGGAAGGTTATGTTGTAGATGATCCGAAATTTGTGCAGTCGTTTAATTATGGTAGTGTGACTGGCGTTGTTGCGGATACCTCGAGTGTATCCGAGGCTTTGAATGTGGGCGGTCTCCTGGGCTATGGTGATGCCATTGTTTTCAGCGATGTTTACAATCGCGGAAAACTTTTGGCAAAGGGCAAGCTTGTTTATGGTGGTAGCTATGTGGGCGGTATCGTGGGCTTGAACCGTTATCCGACTGCCTCTATTTCTAATGCTTATAGTGCTACACCGGAAATCGCGGGTGACACTGTGGGTGGTGTTGTTGGCTATTCGCTTGAGGCCGCAGTTCCAAGCAATACTTATTTTGACAAGACTCTTGCCGATGTAAAATCGTTTGGAAAAAACTATTTCGAAACGGCGGATGATCCGGATTGTGGAAGAGCTACTTCCGTATTGCAAAACGATGAAATACTTGCGATGTTGAACACCCAAAATGGCAAAGTGGCCGACCGCAAATTGTGGGTGCGCCGTGGTGGATACCCGGTATTGACTTTTGATAGTTTGTATAAAAATGATTCACTTTTCTTTGATCTGCAAACGTATGCGCTTCCGTCTGCAGAAATCGTGAATGATACTGCTGTTTACACTATAAAGACTGCTGATGAACTTGCGACTTTGTTGGAAATGGGCTCGTCCTTTGGATACAAAATGTTCAAGGTCAAACTTGCAAACGATATTGTGATGGGTGAGGATTCTACGCACCTATCTATGCGCAAGATGTCTATTGATACGAGCGGACTTTGCATTAACATGATGTTTGACGGACAAGGCCATACCGTTTACGGGTTGAACATGTCTAGAGCAATGTTCTATTGCTTGGCCGAGGGTGCCGTTATTGATAATATGACGATTGCAAACAGCCGTTTTGCAAATGATTATGGAATGTCTGCTGCTGGAGTCGCAATTTCGTTAAAAAAGAATAGCGCTATTCGCAATGTGAAAATCAGGAATAGCCTTGTTCGCGGCGGTGACGTTGCGGGTGGTATTGTCGCTAACAGTTACGGCACGATGTTGGAGGTGGCAAACGATAATACTCCGGTTTACGCCTCGGATAAGGCGGGTGGCATTGCGGGTGAAAGCAATGGATTTATTGTGGGGGCGTCCAATTCGGGCAAGGTCTCGGGGCGCTTGGCCGGTGGCATTGTGGGTTATTCTTACTTTAATAATGGGATTGTCAAGAATGCATCGAACACTGGGGCGATTCTCGGTTCTGGCGAATATTCCGTAGCGGCGGGTGGCATTGTCGGCTATTCTTTCCGCTTGCAGGTTATGGATGCCTTGAATACGGGGCTTGTTGAAGCATCGTCTGCCTCTGCTAAGGTCTATGCGGGCGGTATCGCGGGTAGAATCGATTCTTCTACGACATTGGATAGGCTCGGGAACTGGGGCCGCGTGCATATCTTGGGTGGCACTGTCGCCTATGCGGGTGGCCTTGTTGGATGGTACGAAGGGTTGCCTGTTAGGGGCTTGGAAAAGCCGACTCCGGGTGCAAACTTTTTGGAGAGCTTTAACTATGGCCCCGTGTATGTCAAGACGGCAAAAGACAGCTCATATGCGGGCGGTATTGCGGGCTATGGAAAGTTTGGCATATTCCATGGAATCTACAATAGGGGTGTTGTGAAGAATGAAGGTCCGTCGTCCAAGAAATGGACTGGTGGCGTGCTCGCATCGGTCGAACACGGCCAACTGTACAGTAGCTATAGCTATACCGATACGTTGACGGGTAATGGTGTTGGTGCGCTTGTTCATGACTGGCAGGGATTTACTTATATAGAACGCAATTATTATGGCAAGGGCTTGGTGGATGCTCCTGCGATTGTGAAAATCGCCCTGGATGATACTTCTAAGGTTTATAGGAATGTCGAAGCCAAGACCTTTGATGAACTGAAATCGGCTTCTATGGATTTGGAGACCGGTGGCTTGACGTGGATTTTGGGTGATTGCTTGCCGAAGCTTGCGCACGATACGACCACGGCTTGTAAGGTGAACGTGGTGGAGGACTACTTTGATACGAGTTTTGTTGATCAAATCGTTTTCCAGGAAAACGTGATTTTTGCCGATTCTACGGATAATCAGGGGTCGGGAAGTGGTGAAGGTCCCGTGGCGACTCCGAAATCTCCGGTGATGGCGAAGGCTGCTCCGTTAAGTGTTCAGGTGGTTGCTCGTAACATTGCGCTTTCGGGGCTTTCTGGAAATCGACCGGTGCTCGTGATGGATATGCAGGGGCGCTTGGTGAAGTCCGTCCGTGCGCATGGTCCGTCGGTGAATATCGCGGTCCCGAGGGCAGGGCGCTACATCGTCCGCAGCGGCTCGCTTGTGCATGTTGTGAGCGTGCATTAGTAGAGGAAAAAGACTTTGTCGCTCTGGAGGGTGTTTTACACCTTCTAAGCTCTAAGTTCTACCAACTAACAACTAATAACTGCGGTTCCGCCGCTCATTGCTTGTTGTCCCCGGTTCAACACGACCGGGGCTCTCTTGTTTTTTGACCGCGAATTTTACATTGCTTTTTCTATATTTTACATCGTCTTTATATACTTTACATTTGTTTTACAAATAACAATTCACCGCCATGAGTCCGAACTAGCTGAACGGCAGCGACGATGATCCGGTAGTGGCGCAACATAGGAATAAAACTATATGGCCTGGATGGCTCTTAAAATGTTGGGTTGCTTGGCTCTCCTCATGTTCGGCATGAAGTCGATGAGCGAAGCCTTGCAGAAAATGGCTGGTCCGCAGCTGAGACATGTTCTCGGCACGATGACCACGAACCGTTTTACGGGTATGCTCACCGGTATGTTTGTGACTGCCTCTGTGCAGAGTTCGACCGCCACCACGTTGATGACGGTCTCTTTTGTAAATGCGGGGCTTTTAACGCTCATGCAGGCGATTTCGATTATTCTCGGTGCCCACATCGGTACGACCGTGACTGCATGGATCATGAGCCTTGGATTCTCGTTCAACATCGCAAACTTTGTCTACCCGGCGTTTTTCATCGGCATTATCCTTGTGTACATGAACAAGAAACGCGTTGTGGGCGATTTCCTGTTCGGTGTTGGATTCCTCTTTTTGGGCCTTACGACACTTAAGGAAACTGGCTTTGCTGTGGTGCAGGACCCGGCGGCAAGCGCTTCAATCAGTGCTTTCTTTGCCCGCTTTAGCGATCCGAACTTCTTCAATTCGCTGTTCTTCCTTGTGATGGGTACGGTGCTTACGCTTTGCGTGCAGTCTTCCGCTGCTATCATGGCCATTACGATGATTCTTTGCTCAACCGGCGTTTTGCATATTGACCAGGGCATTATGCTTGTGCTTGGCGAAAACATCGGTACGACGATTACGGCAAACATTGTGGCACTCTCGGCCAATACGCAGGCCCGCCGTGCCGCTCTCGCTCACTTCACGATTAACGTTATCGGTGTGATTTGGGTGGTGATTGTGCTCAAGTGGTTCCTCGGCGCCGTTTGCCATGTGGTCGGCTTTGATCTTGGCATCCGTCCGGGCGACGAAGGCTATGCCGCTAACCTCGCGAAGATTTCCGTGGTGCTCGCCACGTTCCACTCCGCATTCAACGTCTCTAACACGTTCCTCCAGATTTGGTTCATCAAGTACATCGAAAAGTTCGTGTGCCGCGTGATCAAGCCGAAGAATTCCGATGAAGAAGAAGACTCCCGCTTGCACTTCATTAGCTCTGGCTTGATGGGTACGCCTGAACTTTCGCTCCTCGAAGCCCGCAAGGAAATCAGCTTGTTTGCCGTGCGTACGCAGAAGATGTTCCACTTTGTGCCGGACCTTTTGGCCATGAAGAACGAGAACGATTTTGTGAAGCTCTTCGCCCGCATCGAAAAGTACGAAGGCATCAGCGACAACATGGAAATCGAAATTGGCGATTACCTGAACAAGGTGGGCGAGGGCCGCTTGAGCCCGGAAAGTAAGACCGCTTTGCAGTGCATGCTTAAGGAAATTTCTGAAATCGAGAGCATGGGCGACGCTTGCTACAACATGGCTCGTGCTATCAATCGCAAGTTCAGGTGCAAGGGCGAATTTACGCAAGACCAGCTCGAACACATCAAGCATTTGATGCAACTCTGCGACAACGCTATGACGCACATGATCGGCGTTTTGAACGATGTCCCGCAAATCGATGTGAACCGCACGCTGAATTTCGAGAACGAAATCAACGATTACCGCAAGCTCCTCAAGGAAAAGAACGTGGCGGATATTGAATCGCAGAAGTACAGCTACCAGATTGGAGTTCATTACATGGATATCGTGAACGACTGCGAAAAGCTGGGCGACTACATTGTGAACGTGGTCGAAGCCCACGCCAACAGAAGACTCTCTGTGTAATTGCGCTAGGTCCTCACCTTCGTGAGGATGACGAAGATGATTATCATGCCGGCCTTAGTGCCGGCTTTTTCGTTGTCATGTCCGGCCTCGACTGGGCGTCTTCCGTTTGTAAAATCTGTGTAAAGTGCAAATAAAACCTTTGCGAAGTCTTTGCTTTTGCCATTGCATTCCTTCGATGGACTTTTTATCTTGATATTTGCTAAAATCGTATATTTTAGGTATGATATACATTGTAGAAGACGATCTTGAAATCCGCGAAATGGAAGCCTATGCACTTAGGAGCAGTGGCTTTGAAGTTAGTGCATTCGATTGTGCTAAAAAGCTGGATGAAGAGGTCAAAGTCTGCGTTCCGGATTTGTTCATTTTGGACATTATGCTCCCCGGCGAAGACGGTCTTAGCATTTTAAAGCGTCTCCGTGCTCAGGAAAGCACTAGGAACGTCCCGGTCATCATGCTGACGGCCAAGGGCTCCGAGCTGGACAAGGTCAAGGGCCTTGATTTGGGGGCCGATGACTATATTGCAAAACCCTTTGGCATTTTGGAGTTTGTTTCGCGTGTCAAGGCGTTGCTCCGTCGATCGAGTATAAATCTTGAAGCCGAAGAATCGAAAGTTATTTCGCTGGATGGCGTTACGCTCGATGAGGCAAAACACACCGTGGTGGCTGGCGGCGACAATGTGGAATTGACGTACAAGGAATACGAACTTCTGAAATTGCTCTTGTCGCACCCGGGGGTTGTCTATTCAAGGCAACAGATTTTGGAAAAAATCTGGGGTATCGATTTCAAGATGGACACGCGGACCGTCGATATGCACATTAAGACGCTCCGACAAAAACTGGGCGAGCAAGGGTCAATCATTCAAACTATACGTAACGTCGGGTATAAAGCGCAATGAAAGACCGTATACGATACAGCTTGATTTATATGGGTGTCATTGCCGCCCTCTTGGCTGTATTTTTTACGGTGCGAGTCTTCGAAGACGAAATGGCGGACCAGCTCAAGGTCCACTTGCGTGAAAACCTGCGGTTGATCGAAACTGCCTACATTGACGAATCGCTCGAAAGCAAACCACAAAATTTGGCACGGTTTGCTAGTGCCGACTTGCGAATCACGTTGATCGATTCGACCGGTAAAATCATTTACGATAGCGATGCGAAAGCCGCCGAAATGGAAAACCATTACAATCGCGAAGAAGTATTCGATGCGATGGAAAAGGGCTTTGGCGAAGACCTCCGCTATTCTTCTACCTTGCAGGCCAAGGCGTTTTATTTTGCAAAGCGACTGAAAGACGGCAATGTCTTGCGCTTGGGGATGCGTCAGGCGAATTTGCAGCAAGCCTATTCAAAGACGATGCCTTACCTGATTGCCTTGTTTGCGGCGGTTGTCGCGGCGGCGATTCTGATTGCGATTGGGCTTAGCCGTGCGTTTATCAGCCCGCTTCGGAAGCTCGTGGACCAGTTAGGCACTCCCGAATGGATGAATATCGAGAACGTGTACAAGGAAATTGAGCCGCTCGTCAATACTATCCGCAAGCAGGATCTCGAATTGCAATTGACGATTGAGCAGCTTTCGAACGAAAAGCAGAAAATCTCGCACTTGAAGGATGAGTTTACTGCGAACGCTTCGCACGAACTGAAGACTCCGCTGACCTCCATTTCGGGCTATGCGGAACTGATTGAAAGCGGCATGGCGAAACCCGAAGACGTCAAGATTTTTGCAGGCAAGATTCACAAGGAAGCGAAACGCCTCCAGTCGATTGCCAACGATATCATTACACTTTCCAAGCTCAATGACCGTGAAAGCGAACCTTTGGACCTCAACGAAGAAATCAACCTTTGGAATCTGGCTCAGAGCTGTATCGAAGGCTTGATGCTGAATGCGAACAAGAAAAATATCCAGCTTTCGCTTGACGGCAACCGCAATTCCGAAATTACAGGAAATTCGAAATTGCTTTTCGAAATGATTTTCAACTTGGTGGACAACTCCATCCGCTACACGGAACAAGGCGGAAAGGTCGTTGTCGTCGTTGAAGAAAACGCCATTGTCGTGAAAGATACGGGCATTGGAATTCCTGAAGAATGCCAGTCCCGCATATTCGAACGGTTCTACCGCGTGGACAAGAGCCGTTCCAAGGAAACTGGCGGCACGGGCCTTGGACTCTCCATTGTCAAGCACATTGCCGAAGTCCATCATGCTGCAATACATCTGAAATCGACTGTCGGATTCGGCACCGAAGTCAGAATTGATTTTAAATCTTCTAAAACAACTAAGGTCGTATGATACTCGCTATTTTAAAAATGATAGGTTGCCTTGCTCTCCTCATGTTCGGCATGAAGACGATGAGTGAAGGCTTGCAGAAACTTACCGGTGGACACCTCCGTACTGTTCTTGGGACTATGACAAAGCATCGCGTGGGCGGACTTTTGACCGGTACGTTCGTGACCGCCGCCGTGCAGTCTTCGACGGCAACGACTGTGATGACCGTGAGCTTTGTGAACGCGGGACTCTTGACGCTGAAACAGGCTATCCCCGTGATTATGGGCGCAAACATCGGTACGACAGCGACCGCGTGGATCATGTCGATTTTCGGATTCCAGTTCAACATGAGCAGCGTTGTTTGGCCGTTCTTTGGGCTTGGAATCGTGCTCACGTATGTCCGCAAAAATAGCGTGAAGAGCTTTGGTGAATTTGTTTTCGGTTTTGCTTTTATGTTCCTCGGCCTTACGACGCTCCGCGAAAACGCCGTGGCGATGGATTTGTCGCACAACCAGACGATTATCGACTTCTTTGCCTCGACGGGTGGCTGGGGCATTTTCAGTACGCTTTTGTTCCTCTTGCTCGGCGGCATCCTCACGATGTGCGTGCAGTCTTCGGCAGCCATCATGGCCATTACGCTTATCCTTTGCAGTAGCGGCGTGCTCCCGATTTACCAGGGCATTGCACTTGTGATGGGTGAAAACATCGGTACGACGGTGACTTCGAACTTGGCGGCTCTTTCGGCAAGTACGCAGGCTAGGCGCGCGGCTTTGGCTCACATGCTCTTTAACGTGTTCGGCGTGGTGTGGATTCTCATTGTATTTAACCCGTTCGTGAATATGGTTTGCCATGTGGTTGGCTTCGATCCGACATTTGTGCCGCAAACTCAAGAAGAAATCGCCCAGGCGAGCGTTCGTGTGACGTATGCGCTTTCCGGATTCCATACGGCATTCAACCTTTGCAACGTGCTCCTTTTGATTTGGTTCATCAAGCCGATGGAAAAGCTCATCTGCAAGATTATCAAGGACAAGGACGATGGCGAAGATTTCCGCATCAAGTTTATCAGTGGCGGCCTTATGAGTACGGCCGAACTTTCGCTCTTTGAAGCCCGCAAGGAAATTAACGTTTTTGCAGAACGCACCCTTGAAATGTTCCGCTTCTTGCCGGACCTCCTCAAGATGAAAAATGAAGAGGACTTTGTAAAGCTGTTCGCCCGCATCGAAAAGTACGAAGGTATCAGCGACAGATTTGAAATTGAAATTGGTGAATACTTGAACAAGGTCAGCGGCGGTCGCTTGAGTATCGAAAGTAAGACGATGTTGCAGTGCATGCAGAAGGAAATTTCTGAAATCGAAAGTATCGGCGATGCTTGCTACAACATGGCTCGCGCCATCAACCGCAAGTTCCATCTTGAGGAAGATTTTACCGAGGAACAGTACAGCCGCATAGAAAACATGATGAAACTTTGCGATCAGGCGCTGGTGCAGATGGTGGATGTTATCGAGGACAAGCCGCATACGAAGGCTTCGAATACGATGACGCTTGAATTTGAAATCAACGATTACCGCAAGATGCTCAAGGACTTGAATATCGAAGATATCAATGCGCAGCGCTACAGCTACCAGATTGGCGTGCATTACATGGATGTGGTGAACGACTGCGAAAAGCTGGGGGACTACGTGGTGAACGTCGTCGAAGCGCACGTGAACCACAGATTGCTCGGAAAGTAATCGGAATGGAGCCGCAGGGAATGCGCGCGACCAAGAATAAAAAATGGGACTCGAAAGAGTCCCTTTTTGTTTGGAATAAATCTATTTTATAAAAAGAAAACTTTTTGGAACTACATTATGATTCGCGTTTTATGGATTCTTTTACTTGTTGCCTCGTCCGTGCTGTGGGCACGTGATATTGACGAGAGTGTTATCGATGCCAAGTCTTTGCGGTTGGACGATGTGATTTGCAAGGGCTGCGAAAAAATGCGATACAATTCTACAGATTCGACGAGTTGTGAGTCGTGCGATGATTTTGTTCGTTGCAAACAGGATAATGAAATTGTGGAATATCAATCCGGACCGATGGGTGGCTGGAATTACGTGGACGGCGTGCGTGTTTTTAAGGGCAAAACGCGTGGACTTAAAACATGTTCTGTTCGCATCTCTTTTAGCAATGGCATCCGGTTGGGGATGACGAAAGATGAGGTCTTAAAGAAAAATCTTGACTTTAAGTGGGAAAGTGATTCCGTCTGGAAGTGGGAAAAATGGAAACGGTTGGGTCCGATGGAACCTAATGACCCCAATGATTGGCATGATTGGCAGGGTTATGAGATTCATTTTTGCAAAAATAAGGTTTGTAATATCTATTTTTGGCATATTCAACCTGATGGCGGTCCAAATTAACCCATGCTCCATGTTTTTAAACACGAACTTCGTTTGATCTTTAGGGATCCGCGTTTCTGGATTCCGTTCATCATCCCGCCGGTGATTCTCGCGGCGAGCCAGGCGATTGCGGTATCGCGTTACGGTGGCGAGATTATGCAGGGCATGGAAAGCTACATGATGCTTTTGCTCGGTTGCCTGATGGCTCCGATGGGCGCTCCCTTGGCGGGTGATTCTTTTGCAGGCGAGCGCGAGCGCAATTCTCTGGAGCTTTTGCAGCTTTCTCCGATTGCTCCTGCGAAGCTCTTTTGGGGTAAGCTTTTGGCTATTCTCCCGTTTCCGCTGGTGTTTGCGCTTTTGGCTCAGCTTGGCTACTGGTTCTCACATTCCGAAATTACGGCGACTGCTGCGGTGGCTTCTATGCTTGGGGCGCTTTCGGCGGTGCTTTTGACGACCGCATTTTCTCTGATGGTTTCGCTTCGCGTAAAAACTGTCCGTGCGGCGACCCACATGACGCTCTTTTTCATTATTCCGCTTCTTTTGCTTGTACAACTTGGCCACGAAACTTTTCTGAGTAATTTGTTTGTTCCGCTAGTATTTTGGGCTTTATCTGTAGTCATAAGCGTAGCAGTCACTTTCGCCGGCATGAAAAAATTTGTAAGTTTGTAAGAGAATTTTTTAAGAAAGGAGAAATGGAATGAAAAGGTTTTGGCTCGCTATGGGCGCAGCTGCGCTTGCATTTGCTTTGACCGCATGTGAAGATTCTGCATCGAATGCTTCTGCAGATTCGAACCAGCAAGCTTCTGAAAGAAGTGGCAGTTTCCCAAAGAATGGTGACTCGAATTTCTATTGCGAGGTGACATCGGGTGAGGGTTGGGCTCAGATTAAAGTGAACATTCCCAATTACATGGGACATGTCGAAAAGCGCAGTTATGACGCTACGACGGATGTTGGCACGCAGTATTACGAAGAATCTTATTACAACTTAAATCCGTTCCAGAAATCGGAAATGTGCCTGGAATACGAACGTGATGTCAAGAACGACAAAAAGAGAAACATCACCGATTTCTATTGTGGACATGGGGTATTTTTCATGGTCGTCACGGCGGAAAATGCAAGCCGCTATATCGAAGAATTTACGACGATGGAAGATCATTTCATAGAACGCTGCAGAGAATACCGGGAAGATTGGGATAACGGCGTTTACGACCATCGAGACGAAGAAGATTAAAAATGGTGAAGGCTCCCGCAGTTAGCGAGAGCCTTCATAGTAGAGTAGTTGTAAGCCGGGTTCTGTACTCCAATGTTGCCATCGGAGCGATGACCATCTCTCTGGACGAATCGTTACCGACCGCCTCAAGCGACCTACCCGGATATCCAGCTGGCACGGGCCGCACCAGGTTCTTTCGAACGGAATCCTGCTTGGTCTTGCACCGGATGAGGTTTACCATGCCACTCCTGTCACCAGGAGCGCGGTGAGCTCTTACCTCGCCGTTTCACCCTTACCCGCATTGCTGCGGGCGGTCTATTCTCTGCTGCACTTTCTGTCGCGTTACCGCGCCTGGACGTTATCCAGCATCTTGCCCTGCGGTGCCCGGACTTTCCTCCAGCCTTGATTGCTCGCAGCCGGCGGCCATCCGCCACTCGTGGCAAAATGTAGAAAATGCATCTGAAACGTGCAAGATTCTAAACTTTAAATTAGTATATTATCTCCGTGAAAAAATTGATATTTTGTTTGTTGAGTTTTGCGGCCACATCCTTTGCCGATGTGGTTGATTCTAATGCCGTTTTCCGCGTTGACGAAATCCGCTACAATATTGGCGATGCCTTTGACGATTCCAAGGCGCATACGAAGTACGACCGGTGGGCGTATGACATTCTGAACTGGGTGCATATCGAAACCCGCGAATCGACGGTGAGTAAGCTTCTGCTTTTTGACAAAGGCGACCTAGTCAACTTGAACTTGCTTTTGGAATCGGAACGTTTTTTGCGTGATCAGAAATTCCTTTCTGATGCCAGCATTTCTGTTGCTGGGGAAGATGGCAAAAAAGTTGTGACGGTCCAGACGAGCGATAACTGGACGCTTACGATTCCTTTTGCTTTAGGTTTTTCGGGGAATGAATGGAGCTATGATAACCTTGTTTGGGGTGTCGGCGTTCAAGAAAGTAATTTCCTTGGCCTTGGTCAAAAGCTTGGTTTTTACTTTGGACATGATCAATTCCGCGATATGTGGCAGGTGGAATACGGTGACCCACATTTCCTTTTCCGCTACAACCATTTAGACCTTTTGTACAGCTACAATACGGATGGTTACCTTGCGAGCTGGAAAATGTATGTGCCGTTCCTCAGCCGTAGCTTGAACCAGTGGGCATACACACTTGAGGGCTTGAAGAACAAGCGTAATATCTTTTATTATGGTCGCGGCGAACTTCCGACGGGCGCAAAAATTTATGACTATACGCAAAATAAGGCATTCCTCAAGCAATTAGAAATTGCCCGTAAGGATTCGGTCAATAAGAAAAAGAGCGACCGCCAAATCGATTCGATTGCAACGGATAAATACCTCAATTCCTTATCTCGTTACAATGGGAAAAAATCTGTGAAGGTGATGGCCATTGAGGATTTTATTACCGATTCCTTGAGTTTCCGGTTCAGCCGCTCGTTTGGTGGAACGCAACGCAAAATCTACTTGGGCGCGACCTATGATTACTTGCGTGAAACTGCAAATGAAGGTCGAGTATTGCCTTATGCGTTCATGTATGGTGACGACGTGTATGCCGTTGATTCCGCAAGCGCCGTCAATGAATGGGCTCAGGAACGCAAGGATTCCCGCCTTGGTTTTTATATCATGTACTCTAACTTGCGTTACGAAAAAATCAAGAATTTCCACAACGTCAGGTGGACTGAAGATATTGATAAGGGATTCTCCGTCAAGGCTCAGATTTCAAAAAATTACGAACAGCTTGGCTCCGACAATAACGACATCCGTTTGGATTTCTGGACGGACCTTTATCTTGGCCATTTAAATCACCATTTGACCTTGAAGTCGTATATGTATTTTTATTTGGATCATGGGAAGCGTCGTGATTTTTATGGACGTTTGAATGGCGAGTACATTTTCCATCCGAGTATGCGTTTTTCTACGGCTTTGTCGGGACTTGTGGATTTGTATGATGACGCTAAACTAGGCTACCAGTTGACGCTTGGCGATTCTGATGGCTTCGGATTCCCGACCGGTTTTTACGCCGGGCAAGCTCGCGTTTATGGCAATTTAGAACAGCGTTGGTTCCCTGATTTTGAAATCTTGACATTAGCGCCTGTTGTGGTTGCTTTTGGTAGTGTTGGCGAAACGGCACCGACGATCAAGGATATTAGGCGTAAGGATTTGATTTATGTGGCGGGCTTTGGCATCCGCTTGGCTCAGACAAAGTCTATCACTCGCTTGATCAATAAGATTGATGTGAGTTTCCCGCTGAACGGTGTGCTTAAAGGCAAACCTCATTACTCTGTGACGACATCGTACACATTGTAATTTTGTAGATAAACTTTTTGAAGGTGATTGAACATGGCGACGGATGAAGAAAAGAATCAAGACGAAGTAGCCCGCGAAAATCGTCGGAAGCGTGCTCGCGAAGTCAAACGCATTTTTATGCGTGTCGAAATTATCATCGGCATCATCGCCATGATTGCTGGTGCGTGGCTTACGGTTCTCGTTTGGAACGAGGGCTATTTCCCGGGAGCATTGATGCTTGTGATGACGGGCGGTATCAACGTGTTCTTGGCGGCGAAAGAACTCATCAATCCAACCGACCACATTTTTCATTGGCAGTCTATATTCTTTTTGATTGTGCGCCGCGCCATGTTCTTCTTGAACGTTGTCTTGATTGCCCTTGTTTTGGGCACGATGACGCGTTTGCTCTAATTTTTAATGGACGCCGTCCTCGTTTGCCGAGGGCTTCTCGTTGTACCAGGTCTGAATCTTTTCTTTGGCGGTTTCGTTGAATGCGGAACTGTCTTTTAATATGTGTTCTGCGCGTTCGAGCGTTTGCGAAATGAGCTCCTGGTCGTGAATCCAGTCGAACCAGCGGAACACCCAGGCACCGCTTTGTTCGTTGCCTTCGAGGTTTCCGGCGCCGCGTGTTTTCAAGTCTAGCTCTGCAATTTCAAAGCCGTCTTCGGTGGCGGCGAATTGCGAGAGGCGTTCCATGCTTGTTTCGGCGGCTTCGCCTTCGGGAATCATCAAGAAACACCAAGCTTCTTGATTGCCGCGGCCTACGCGGCCGCGCAGCTGGTGGAGCTGCGCCAGGCCGAATCGGTCTGGCTGGTCGATGACCATGAGATTTGCGGCAGGGACGTTCACGCCGACTTCGATAACGGTTGTTGCGACTAGAATCTGGATTTCGCCTGCGGCAAACTGCTTGATGATTTCGTCTCTTTGCGTGTCGTCCATTTGACCGTGGACGCCTGCGACTTTGAGCTTTGCTAGGTTCACATCAGTGTGGCCGAAGGCGGCGATAAAGGAACGCATTTCGTTCACGATGTCATCGACACTGCGGGCGCTACTCTCGTCGGCATTGTCTGAACCATCGGCGTTTACGCGGCTTGCTATCCAGTAGCAGAGATTTCCGCCGGCGG
The DNA here is from genome assembly GCF_002210425.1 of Fibrobacter sp. UWB2. Classification (NCBI taxonomy): domain Bacteria; kingdom Pseudomonadati; phylum Fibrobacterota; class Fibrobacteria; order Fibrobacterales; family Fibrobacteraceae; genus Fibrobacter; species Fibrobacter sp. UWB2. The sequence continues at coordinate 56,469 of NZ_MWQK01000002.1, forward strand.
CTTCCTTGCAAATAAACTGCTTCATCGATTCGCGCTTTGCGGCGTTCACGAGGCGCGTCTTGATGGGCTTGCGTCCTGCCGGCTTTTCCTTGATGCTGATGACTTTCAAATCGCCATATAGCGTCATCGCGAGGCTTCGCGGAATCGGCGTAGCGCTCATGACGAGCATGTCGGGGTAGTCGCCTTTGGCGAGCAGCGCTTCGCGCTGGCTCACGCCGAAACGGTGCTGTTCGTCGATAATCACGAGCCCGAGCTTTGCAAAGAAAACGTCCTTGCTAAAGAGTGCGTGCGTTCCGATGACGACGTTACAAAGCCCCATCTGGAGTTCCCCGAGAATCACTTTCTTTTCGGCGGCGGGAGTTGCCCCAACAAGCAGATGTACGCGGATGCCTGCCGCATCAAAGAACGGCTTGAGCGACTTGAAATGCTGGCGGGCGAGAATATCTGTCGGGACCATCAAAGCGCACTGTTCGCCTGCTCCGCAGACCGCCATAATGGCGAGCATGGCGACGACGGTCTTTCCGCAGCCCACGTCGCCCTGCAACAGTGCGTGGAACTGCTTTTTGCCATTGAGACCGTCAATGATTGTATTCAGCGCCGCGTCCTGACCTGCGGTCAGCTGGAACGGGAGGCGCGCTTTCGCCGCCATCACGTTCCCCAAATCAATCTGGCGTTCATGCCCGCGAATCTTTTGATTTTCGCGGCGCTTCACCATTCGCAGGCAAAACGGCAAAAGCTCCAAAATCTTGAGCTCGCGCTTCGCCTTGTAAATGGAATCAAAATCTTTCGGCATGTGGAGCGCACGGAGGTTGTCCATCACGGGCGCAAAATGCAAATAGTCCGTGAGCTCGCGCGGGCACGCGTTCGGGAGTGTGAGTCCCGGAAAGTTGAAAATCGTTTTGTACAAATTGCGGAAGAACCGCTGTTCCATTTTGGCTTCGCGGCAAACTTCGCTAATCGGGTAGACAGGGAGAATTTGTCCGTTAAACGCTTCGCCCTCGTCGAACGGCTGCATGTCCGGGTGCACCAGTTGCAGCCCGCGGTACGACCCGACCGTCCCCGAAACAAGCCAGCGCGTTCCAGGCTTCACGCGGTTTGCGATGAATCTTGTGCCGCGGAAAAATAAAAGCGAAATCTCGGCGGTGCCATCCGTGAGGACTGCCATAAAGCGCGACATGCGCCCTTTGACAATCCCTGCCCTTGTGATAATTCCGATGACGACCGCGCGGTCACCGTCGTGCAGTTCCGCAATCTTTGAAACCTTTGTCTGGTCGAGATAGGTGCGCGGAATGTTGTATAAAAGATCGGCTATGGTACTTAAACCGGACTTGTTCAGCTTTTCAAGTCTCTTGGGGCCAAGTCCGGGCAGGCTCGACAAATCCATTTACTTGCCTGCTTTCTTTTGTTCTTGTTGTGCCTTGGCTTCTTCCAATCGCTTGCGAGCTTTGTCGCGGGCGTTGTCGCCAACGATGTTCATGTTCTTCCAGGTAATCAGCTTGATCGGATTGCCGTCTTTATCCTTGAATCCAAAATTCTTCGTGTCGATGGTTTGCACGGCCTTGTTGAGGCTTGCAATAATTTCGTTGATGTTTTCGACAAGTTCCTTGGATTGCAAAAGCGTCTCGGAGTCGATTCCCTTTTCGATGCTCGTGATAACGTCGTTAGTCTTCTTTGCGTTTTCCGTAAGCGAAAGGACGACTGAGTCGACGAGCGAAATTTTTTCGTTGGCGGCGGCCGTTACAGTCTTGATGGCGGTATCAGCCTGGAGAGCGGTCTTGGAAATCGCCTTGGTCGAAGAATTCATTTGCTTGAAGAGCTTGTTCATCTTGGGACCGAGTGTGCTGACCGTCTTTTCGGTGTGAGCGAAAATATCCTCGATGGAATGCATCGCTTCTTCGTAGATTTCCGGTGCGGACTTGTGCGAAGAATCTCCCTGAGCGAGTAGCATAATCGTCTTCTGTACGGCTTCGAGCTGTTCGTTTACATTCTCAACGAGTCGGAGCGTTTCTGCAATGCCTGGTTCAAAATGCCCTTGGAACACGTGGTTTTCGGGCATGAGGGTTCCCGTCTTTGACGGGATGATTTCGAGACGGCGTTGCCCCATGAGCGCATAGTTCACGTTGTTGAATTGCGTCCCTTCGCGGAGCTTGAGCGGTTCGGTAAAGTGGATGACGACGCGGGAACGGTCCTTGAGCCAGGTGACGCTACCGATGGTGCCGACGCGGTAGCCTCGCAAAACGACGGGGTCTTCGGGTTGCAGGGAGCCGAGTTCAGTAAAATCGACAATTGCCGTTTGGTGCACGTTCTGGTGGGCTGCCCACATACCAAAAGCGATGCCGCCAAAAATGCAGGCGAATACAATGAAAGAAATATAACCAAGCGCTCTATCCGAAAGTTTCATGTTTTTGAAAATAGAAAAAATAGAGTTGAATGCTTTGCTGAAGCCGTTGTTGTTGCAAGTAAAATGGGGATGCTTTTTTTAATAAAAATTTTTCGTTCCTCTGTTCTCTCGCCACTTGTCTATTCTATATTTACAACGTCTAAAATTTTCCATAAGGACATTCAAAATGGCTAAAACAGAATCCAAGAAGAAAGTCGTCCTCGCTTACAGCGGTGGACTTGACACCTCCATCATCATTCCTTGGCTCAAGGAAACCTACGACGTCGAAGTGATTGCATTCGCAGCCGACCTCGGCCAGAATGACTTCCCGAACGCAAAGGCTCTCGAAGAAAAGGCTCTCAAGACCGGTGCTTCCAAGTGCTATGTTCTCGACCTCAAGAAGGAATTCCTTGAAGAATACGTTTGGCCGACCGTTCGCGCCGGTGCAAAGTACGAAGGCACTTACCTCCTCGGTACGTCCTTTGCTCGTCCGCTCATCGCTAAGTACCAGGTCAAGATCGCCGAAAAGGAAGGCGCTTACGCTGTTGCTCACGGTGCTACCGGTAAGGGTAACGACCAGGTTCGTTTCGAACTCACCTACGCTGCCTTGAACCCGAAGCTCGAAGTCATCGCTCCGTGGAAGGACCCGCGTTGGACATTCCACAGCCGCGAAGACGCTATCGACTACGCCGCTGCACACAAGATTCCGCTCAACGGCATCAGCAAGAAGAAGATCTACTCCGAAGACGGCAACCTCTGGCACCTCTCTCACGAAGGTGGTGTCTTGGAATTCCCGGAACAGGAACACAAGTACGAATTCCTCAAGCACACCAACACGTATGAAAAGGCTCCGAACAAGGCCGATCACGTGACGATCTCCTTCGAAAAGGGCAATCCGGTTGCTATCAATGGCAAGAAGATGGGCGCTGTTGAACTTCTCGAATTCTTGAACGAAATCGGTGGCAAGAACGCTTGCGGTCTCCTCGACATCGTTGAAAACCGCCTCGTCGGCCTCAAGAGCCGCGGTGTTTATGAAACTCCGGGTGGCACGCTCCTTTACAAGGCTCACGAATGCTTGCAGCAGCTCGTGCTCGACAAGGAAACTTTGTTCGAAGCCCAGAAGATGTCTATGACCTATGCAAACCTTGTCTACAATGGCCAGTGGTTCACTCCGCTCCGCCAGGCTATGGACGCCTTCTTCAATGAAGTGAACAAGGTTGTGACTGGTGATGTGACCCTCAAGCTTTACAAGGGCAACATCATCCCGGCAGGCATCAAGAGCCCGTACAGCTTGTACGACATGGGCCTCGGTGGTTTCACGGACGTTGACATGTACGACCAGAAGGACGCTACTGGCTTCATCCGTTGCTACGGCCTCCCGCTCAAGACTCGCGCTCTCTTGCTCGGCAAGAAGACGAACGTCGACTTCGGTGGCGTTCCGAGCCTCAAGAAGTAATTTTCTTGACTATGTCACCCCGCACTTGTTGCGGGGTCGCCTTTTTCCCGACTCATCCGAGCCGGGATTTTTTGTATATTCGTAGTATGAATAAATTTGTTTTTTGTGCTTCTGTTTGTATTTCGCTTTTCCTTGCCGCCTGCGGCGATGATAGTTCTGTAACTAGCCCTTCGGGGAAGGAGTCTTTATCGACTTTGACGGACCCCCGCGACGGTCAAACCTATAAGACTGTCGTTATCGGAAAACAGACGTGGATGGCTCAGAACTTGAACATTGAAACGGAAAAATCATTCTGTTTCAATGACGATTCCTCCAACTGCACCAAGTACGGTCGCCTGTACACATGGGCTGCGGCGATGGACAGCGCGGGCGAGTGGAGTTCGAACGGCAAGGGGTGCGGCTATAAATCGGAATGTTCGGCGATGTCCCCGGTGCGTGGTGTTTGTCCGAATGGCTGGCACTTGCCGACAAAAGCGGAGTTTGAAACATTGTTCGCTGCTGTTGGCGGCGACTCTGTTGCGGGCAAGATGCTTAAATCAACAAGTGGCTGGAACTTTGCCAAAGCTAGCGGCAACGGCTCGGATGATTACGCGTTCTCGGCTTTGCCTGTCGGCTACAGGGATGGTGGGGGTGATTATACCTATGTGGGCAACGAAGCAACTTTTTGGATCTCTACAGAGAAGAGTGACGAGTATGCGTATGCCATGCGCTTGATCTATAGGAATGACAATGCGGATGTGGACTATCGTCCCAAGTTCATGGCTTTTTCAGTTCGTTGCGTCAAAGACTAAACGATTGATAAATAATTGCTTGTGATAAATTAATGTAGAGACATTTCGGACATCTCAGAATTCTCTCGTCTAATCAGAACCCGTACGCGTACCCGATTTGCCAAAGCACTGTCGGTTCGTCGTGCTTCATAAAGCAGTGCACCGGAATGGAAATGTTCGTAAACACCCCGTAGATGCTTGCTCGTATTTCGGGCGAAATGTCAAGTGATTCCTTGTAATTGTAGGGGCGCACGATGAGCCTTTTGTTTGCCCTGTTGAGTGCCTTGTGGATTTTGTTCGGCGCCTTGGCGAATGCGTATCCGACCCCTAATCCGAGATCGAGCGTGAACGGCAACTCGCGGAAAAATCTCCATGCAAAACCGCCGTGGTACCCGACCCAGTAATCGTCGGTTCCAAAGTACATGGCGCCACTCATTAACTTAAAAAAGATGTTCTTGTAACCGACTCCCGCGTTCAGCATAATCGGGGTAGGGCGCCCCGCAGAAAGTCCCGCCTCAAATGTCCATGGCGATTTCACGGAATCATCCTTGGCGAGGGCGTTCTCTGTGCAGAAAAATAGGAATACGGCTATAACGAGGCGCTTGAGTAACATGCCTGTAATAATAGTAATCGAAAATCAGGGCGGTCCCGTTTTTCGCTTAAAAAAATGTTATCTTTAAGCCAAACAAAAAGGTCTATGGGAAAGAAGGACCATAAACAAGGAAGGAATATGAAAAAGTCATTATTCGCAATCGCTTGCGCCACACTCATTTCTGCATCGACAGCATTTGCCGAAGGGGGCATGTTCGAAGCTTGGCTTCCTGAAAATATGACTGCTGATGTAGTCGCAGCCGTAAAGTTCACCCGTATGCAGTTCAGCAACTGGAAGTTCGAAGACGGTACGTCCTCTTACACATGGCTCTTCAGCTACGATGCCGACCTTAAGAACCACTGGAAGGTCGTGGATTGGCGCAACAAGTTGAACCTTGCTCTTGGTTACACCTGGATTGACGGTGTCGGCAAGCGCAAGTCTTCCGATAAGATTTTCTTCGAAACCATGGCTGACTTTAACGCTTCCGAAAAGGTCAAGCCTTACGTCGGTGCCCGTTTCGAATCCCAGTTTACCAGAGGCTATGACTATAGCGAAGACGAAGATGGCAACGAAATCAAGACGACCGTTTCCCACTTCATGGCTCCGGGTTATGTGACTCAGATGGCCGGTGTCGGTTACTTCCCGAACGACAACTTCTCTACCCGTCTTGCTTTTGCAAACCGCATGACCATCTCTCCGGACTACAACTATGCAGACGATCCGGACACCAAGAGACACGAAAAGTTCAAGGATGAACCGGGTCTCGAAAGCATCACTGAATTCAAGTATTCCTTCTCTGAAATCGTAACCTTCAAGAGCCGTCTTTGGGCATTCGTGAACTTCAAGGGCGTCGATGAAATCGATGGCAAGTGGGAAAACCTCCTTGCTCTGTCGCTCTCTCCGCTGTTCGAATTCCAGGTCAGCTACGATATCGCTTACGACAAGGACTTGGACAAGGATTCTCAGCACAAGAACGTGATCCTCGTCGGTGTGACCTGGCGCTGGTTCTAATCTAGAATCAAATCCAAACTTTTTAAGGGAACCGCTTCGGCGGTTCTTTTTCTATCTTTGCACATATAAAAGTTAATGAGGTTTTTATGGCTATTACTGTTGTGGATTACAATGCGGGCAACCTGACATCTGTGATGAATGCGCTCAAGTTCATTGGCGCAGACGCCAAGGTGAGTCGCGATCCCGATGAAATCGCAAAGGCGACACGCTTGATTTTCCCGGGCGTGGGCGCTGCCGCATCTGCCATGGAAACCTTGACTAAAACCGGCATTGGCGAGGCCATCAAGGCCGTGGTTAAAGCGGGGAACCCGGTGCTTGGCATCTGCATCGGCTGCCAGATTATTCTCGAAGAAAGCGAAGAAGATGGTGGCGTCAAGACGCTTGGACTCATTCCTGGGCGCGCGGTGCGCTTCAAGGACGAACCGGGCCTCAAGATCCCGCACATGGGCTGGAACCAGGTGAACTTCACTCGCGAACACCCGATTATGAAGGGTATCCGCAGCGGTTGCGACTTTTACTACGTGCATTCCTACTACCCGCAGGTCCCGGCGGAATATTCCTTTGCCGAGACGACTTACGGCACGCAGACTTTCACGGGACTCCTGGGCAAGGACAACTTAATTGCAAGCCAGTTCCATCAGGAAAAGAGCGGCGAGGTCGGCCTTGCCATGCTCAAAAACTTCTGCGACTGGAATATTTAGTAGGCTTTAGAAAACAGACTGTTAAGAAGCGGGCTTTTCGCCCGCCTTTTTTGTTTTGCCTGTAAGTCTCGATAAATCAATAACTAACGATTAATGACCGAAAACTAACGGCTTACCTTCTAGTATCATGAAATTTGCATTTTTTGTAAATTTTGCGAAATTTGCTTAAAATTAGCTTGTATTTAGCACTAGAGTATCATAGAGTATTGCTTTGTACGATGAAATAATTTATATTTAGTGCTATGAAGCCGGTAACGGAATACGAAGATTACCGCATGTATATGCAGGATTATTACAACGAGCGCAAACGCGTCTCGTCGTTCTCGTGGCGTGAATATACCCGCGCTTCGGGCTTTACGTCTCCGACTTATCTTAAACTGGTGTGTGAGGGTAAAACTCGCCTTTCTCCCCAAGGGGCCGAAAAGGTGGGTGCCGCAATGAATTTGGCGGGCTTCGAGCTTGAGTATTTCAAGACGATGGTGACATATTGCCATGCCAAGACCGATCAGGAACGCAAAATCGCTTACGAAGCCATGCTGGAGCTTGCCTCCAACAACAAAGTAAAGGTCGTTGATGGCGATGCGTTCCGGTATTTCGAATCGTGGGTCCATCCGGTGGTGAGAGAGCTTGCGCCGGTGATGCAAGGGGCCACTCCGGGCGATATCGCAAGGCGTTGCTGCCATGGTGTGTCAGCTGCGGAAGTCCGTGAATCGCTCGATTTTATGGTCCGTGCAGGGCTTTTGAAAAAGAACGGCGATACATACGAACAGGCCGATAAGCACCTGAAAGGTTCTTCTGCGGCGGTGTCTGTGGCCTTGCGAGCCATGCATCACGAAATGGCAAATTTTGCCGATGAAGCTATCAATCGTTTCTCTGCGTCGGAGCGCAATTTTACTGGGCTCACCATGGGCATTTCAGAAGACGATTACAAACTGATTTTGCTGGAACTCGATACTTGCCGTAAAAGGGTTGCCCAAATTGCCTTGAATAGCCGCGGCACCGAAAGGGTCTACAGGTTGAATTTACAGTTATTTCCACTGACGTGGAAAGGGGATAAGTGTGATGGTAAGGAAACTCGTTAATATTTCGACAGGCGCATTTTTGTTTGGCGTTGTCGCATGTACCGAGCCAAACACAGCCGGGATTACCGAAGATGGTAACCCGATTGCCGAACTCAGCAGTTCTTCTATCTCCTCGCCCGAGAGCAGCGGAAGCATCAGCTACAAGTTTGACTTGTGGAATGGCGCAAGTGGTGCTGCCCGCGTGAATGTGGGTAACAATGCCGGCTTCTGGTATAGCGTTGACGATGAAGAAGAGGGTGGCTCTTCTTCGATCAAGTTCCCGGTTTCCGACGAGAATGTTGATTCTCCAGAATACATGGAGTCGGTGGTTTCTTATTGCAGTGGCCTTTGCGGAACGGTTGAGCTTGGTGAAGGCTCTACGGCGCCGAGCGCAGGCGTGGGCATCGCCCTTGCCGAAAAGGATTCTACCATCGATATTTCGGAATGGGATGGCCTTTGCATCTCTTACGAATCTGAACTTTCTATGAAGGGCTTGCTTGGCTATAAGGATGGCTCGGCTAAGGTATCTTCAGTTGATTTGCCGTCTATCATCTTTGACAAGACGCTAAAGGGCTCTGCGGCAGCACGTTGTGCAAAGTGGGAAGAATTCAAGCCGGATTCCAAGGATACCAATTCCGGTAGCGAAGCTTCGAAAAAGGCGACAACACTCATCTTCAAGTTCTTTGGCAAGGCGAAGGAATCGGGATTCTTCAACATTCACGGCGTGAGCTCGTACAAGCATGGCGTCGAGAACCTGGATTCCGTTGAAATCGTCGATAATCCGAAGGTTGAAACGACTGGTTGCCTTTGGAACGGTACCGCCGATGACCTGAACGAACTTGCAAATACTGGCTTTGGTGGCGGCTTTTGGTTCACCTATACCGATGAACCTGTGGGCGGATCGTCTAGCTTTGCATGGAAGTCAGGTTCCCCGGATAAATACATGAGCTCTTCGGAATGGATCGCCGCAGTCGCGGGTGCATCGGGCGGCATTTCTGCAACGGCCTCCTTTGACAACGGTGGTCTCAATGATGCCGGATATGCTGGGGTTGGACTTCAGATTGTCGGTATCGATGAAGAAACGGGTGTCTATTATCCGAAGGCTGGTGATATCACTTCTTGGGAAGGTCTCTGTGTGACTTACGTGTCCGAAATCGATATGAAGGTCTTGGTGGCTGATTCGACAAGTGAAATCGGCGCTGTCTTGCCGATGTCTACAGAGCCTGTTGAAAATTGTGTTTCTTGGAGCGAGATGGGTGATGAAAACGGCTTGACAAGAAGGGCCGAAGCCATCAAGTTTGAATGGCGCTCGTCTGAAAAGACGCAGGCGAAGTTCAACATCATCGCTGTTAGTACGCAATCCGTTAAAAATGCTTGCTCGATTGATTTGTCGAAGGTGACTTCGTTCTAGTCTTTTGCAACAGAGTGGGGCTTGTGATGTTTCGTAAAATCCTGGGAATTGCGCTTTCTGCGTTGTTGTTTGTCGTTGCTGCCTGTTCCGATGACAATCCTTCGGTTTCGTTAGTCGAGCCTATTGCAGATGGAAGTAGCTCGTCTGTAGATGCTCTTTCGAGCGACGGTGGCGTAATCGAGTCTTCTTCGACTGGTGCTGTAAAAACGGCTCGCTATAACTTGTGGGACCCTGCTGTAGACTACAAGGTCAATACGGGTGACGATAGCACGGGCTTTTGGCGAACCTTTGGCGATAACTTGTTTGGTCTTCAGGGTGAATCGAAGATTATTTTCCCGGTCGAACTTGAAAATTCGTCGACGCCGCTTTCTTCTGTCTTTAAACATTGCGATGGCCTTTGTGGGTCGATTGAACCCGATTACTTAATGATCGGTCCCTGGGCGGGTGTTGAAATCCCGCTTGCCAAGGACGGCGCTACGGCTGATGTCACGTCTTGGGGAGGTGTCTGTGTCACTTACGAATCTGATTATTTGATAAGCATTTATTTAAAGGTTCAAGTTGATGGGTTTGATTCTAATAGCTTAACGAAGCCTTTTGAAGCGTATCCCGCTAATTATTTAAGTGAAACGACTATTGGGGAATCTCCTGCGCCTACGCTTTTCAATTTGTTCAGTACAAACGAAGTTCAAACTGAATGCATGAAATGGAGCAGTTTTGATGTTAGCTCTTGGGCGAAAAATAGTGGCTCTTCGCAGATTAGCAAAGTTTATACTGGGGATGAGGCGGCTAAAGAAATTCAGTCTATCATGTTTGTAATTCAAAGCCGTGGTGATGACGAAAATAAGGTGTTTAATATTAAGGGTATTAGTACTTATGATCCAAGTAATGCCACACAAGGCTGGAAGTATCCGGATGAAAAATTTTACGAGAGATTCCCTGTCGATGATACATTGACTTGTTTGTGGAAAGGGGGCTTGGGCGATACCCATGTGAATACGGGCTATAATGATCGTGATGAATACGCGGGTATGCTGGTGCCTTTTGATGAGTCTCCTGCTAACTCTTATGCTCATATTGAATACCCTGCGTATCCGTCGATGGAGTTTGGACCTTATAAGTATGAAAGCGTTATTTGGGAGTGTTCCGGTTTTTGTGGAACAATGGACTTTTATTTGGATGGGTCTGAATACGCTGTTGGTGGAATCACCTTTAACATTGCTGGCTCTACTGATGATGATTATGTTTTTGAAGATGTTCAAGACTGGGGCGGTGTTTGTGTCACTTATTTTTCCGAAAAGGATGCTTACCTGAACTTTGTTGTAAAAGATGTTCCTTACGAGAATTCTCCTAAGGTCGCATTGCCGAAGTCCAATGAACTTGTCGAAAGGTGCTTTACCTGGAATGAAATCGCACCGAATGATCCCAATATGGGGCGTGCGGTAGGTGCTATCCAGTTTGCTGTAAAGGGTACTGTAGATTATGAAAAATTCAGATTTAATTTGGCAGGTATAGGGAAATATTCCGTTAATGGCGCGTGCTCTTTTGAAACGCCTGTTATCACCCCGAAAAGCTCGTCTTCGGCGTGGATCCGTAGCAGTTCAAGTGTCGATACAACCAAGCACCATAAACTTTATGTTGAAGAACAGTGCATATTGCTCACGGATCTGTGGAATTTCGTTGGCAGTGTTTTTACGGGGTTTGGTGGTACCTTGAATGAAAAAGTTGGCCGTTGGTATAAAATTGAAGATGCTAGCGATGAACATAAGTCTAACTTTACGCAGCCTTTGAATGAACAGGAATTGATAAACCACGAAAAATTTGATAATGGTGGCGTTGAATTCCCTGATTCCTGTGGAGGTGCTAAACGTACAGGTTTGTACGATGGCGTTTGTGGAACTGCCGAATTCAAGGATGATTATTTTGCGGGACTCGGATTCTATGTAGCCGGATTTGATCACGATGATGGCACTTTGCTTAGCGGCGATGTGAAAAAATCTTGGGGCGGCATTTGCGTGACTTATGCTAGTGAAGCTGATATTGATGTCGTGATGAATAGCACTGGTGTTCATGATATTAGTCAAATACCCAAGTTGCCTAAGGCGACGCTTCCCAAGAGTTCTGAAGCGGTAACGAGTTGCTTAACGTGGGACGAATTTAAGTCAGATGATGGAAAACTTGTTGACCCCAAGAATCTCACGACCGTGAACTTTGTGGTTTATGGGGAAAAAGGAACCCGGAAAAAATTCAATATTCACGGGCTCGGCAAGTATGCAACTTACGCGGAATATGATTACAGTTTAAAGTGCCCTATAGAAGAACATTTCGTCACTGAATAATTGGATTTTGTCATACCCGCCACCGAGCGGGTTTCTCTTTTAAAAGAAATATTATATATTACTATCTATAGATAAAATAAAAGGAGCGCGTTGTGTTTAGGAACATTCTTGGGGGCGTGATTTCGATTTTGTTCTTTGTCGTTGCCGCCTGTTCCGATGACAATCCTTCGATTCCGATTGCTGAGCCTATCGCAGAAGGGAGTAGCTCGTCTGTAGATGCTCTTTTGAGTGACGGTGTCGTAGTCGAGTCTTCTTCGAGTGGTGCGGTAAAGGCTCGCCGCTATAACTTGTGGGACCCTGCCGTAGATTACAAGGTCAAAACGGGTGACGATAGCACGGGCTTTTGGCGAACCTTTGGCGATACCTTGTTTGGTCAACAGGGTAAATCGAAGATTGTTTTCCCTGTCGAACTCGAAAAATCATCGACTCCTTTGGCCTCTGTTTTTAAACATTGTGATGGCTTATGCGGATCGCTTGAACCCGATACTTCAGTGTATAGACCTTGGGCTGGTTTTGAAATCCAACTAGCCAGGGACGGCGCTACGGCGGATGTCTCGTCTTGGGGTGGTATCTGTATCACGTATGAATCTGATTATTGGATGTATGTCCATTTGAAAGTTAATGTTGATGGAATTGATTCCAATAGTGAAATATGGCCGTTCATGGCATATCCTGAGGGCTTTCTAGAAAGAACGACGCATGGTGGTTCTGAACCCACACTTCGTAATTTGTATTGGATTGACGAGCCTAAAACTGTATGTGCAGAATGGAGCCGTTTTGATATAACTAAATGGAAATATTCCGAATATTCAATCAATCGCCAGGTTTATACGGGAGAAGAGGCCGCAAAGGAAATCCTGTCTATTATGTTTGAGGTTAAAAGCCAAGGTGACGACGATAAGAAAACTTTCAATATTAGGGGAATCAGTACTTATAAACCGGACGAATTTTCGTTTGATTGGGAATTTCCTAATGATGGCGTCAATGTGGATTTTCCTGACGATGATTCCTTGACTTGTCTGTGGAAAGGGGTTGACGGAACCCATGTGAAAACAGGCTATAATGACCGTGACAGGTACGCGGGCTGGTTGGAACATTTTGAGGCGTCTCCTGGTGACGCTTATGCTCATATTGAATTCCCGGTGGAACTGTCAGGGGAGTTTGGATATGAAGTGTATGGTGGCCTTATTGAGGATTGTCTCGGTTTTTGTGGGACGATGGATTTTACTCTGGAAGGGGCTGAATACGCTGTTGGCGGGGTCTCGTTTAATATTGCGGGCTTTAATGATGGCGATTACGTTTTCGAAGATATTCAAGACTGGGGCGGTGTTTGCGTCACTTACTATTCCGAAAAGGATGCTTACTTGAACTTTGTTGTAAAAGATGTTCCTTACGAGAACTCTCCTAAGGTCGCTTTGCCAAAGTCCAGTGGGCTTGTCGAAAAGTGCTTTACTTGGAATGAAATTGCGCCAAATGACCCTGATATGGGGCGAGCTGTTGGTGCTATCCAGTTTGCTATAAAGGGCACTGTAGATCAAGAACAATGCAGATTTAATTTGGCAGGTATTGGGAAATATTCCACTAATGGCGCGTGCTCTTTTGAAACGCGTGAAATCACTTCCAAGTAGCAAAAACGGGCGTGCAAGAGCACGTCCGTTTTTTTGCAATTTGTCATGCCCGCCACTTTGTCATCCCGGACTCCGTTCCGGGAGGGCATCTCCTTTACGGCAGTTCGCCGCCAATCAATTCCATCTGCTTCTTGTAGATTTCCTTGCAGGCGTTTTCGCCGAGGTCGAGGAGCGTGTTGAGCATGTTACGGTCAAAGCTGGCGTGTTCGCCCGTGCCCTGCACTTCGATGAAGTTCTTTGCATCCTGCATCACGACATTCATGTCGACGTCGGCGGCAGAATCTTCGACATAGCAGAGGTCGCAAAGCGGCTTGCCGCTCACGACGCCCACAGAGATTGCGGTAATGCCGTGCTTCAAGATTTGTTGCGTGATGCCGAGGCGTTCCTTGATTTTCTTCACGGCAATCGCGAGTGCGACAAAGCCACCGATAATGCTGGCCGTTCGCGTGCCGCCATCGGCTTCAATCACATCGCAGTCCACGACGATGGCGTTCTCGCCGAGTGCGGCGAGATCGGCTGCACCGCGCAGCGAACGGCCCACCAAGCGCTGGATTTCCTGCGTGCGACCGCTCGCGCCCTTGCGCTCGCGTTCTACGCGCTTGCCCGTGCTCTGCGGGAGCAAGCTGTATTCGGCCGTGATCCAGCCCGTGCCGCGACCGGCAAGCCAGTCCGGAACTTTCGGGAGGAGCGTTGCGTTGCAGATGACGCGTGTGCGTCCCATTTCAATGAGCACAGAACCATCGGCGCTAGAGATAAAGCCCGTGGTCATCTTGAGATTGCGAAATTCTTCAGGTTTTCTATCAGTACGTTCGTATGCCATTTTGCGTTTCCTTTAATAACTCAACTTTTCCGTTGTTCCTTCGCGGAAGCTTCCGAGGCGATAAATGAAGTCGGTGTACTGCTGCAATTCCTTGAGCGCTTCAACGACATTCGGATCCTTCGGATTGCCTTCGAACGAAAGGTGGAAAATGTATTCCCACGGGCGGTCCGGATGCGGACGGCTCTCGATACGCGTGAGGTTCAACTTGCGCTTGGCAAAGCAACCTAGCGCTTCGTACAAAGCGCCAGACTTGCTGGAATCGCTCAACATCAACAGAAGCGTCGTCTTGATGGGCGGCTTGCCTGTTTCGTTGGCCTTGAAGTCCGGCAATTCAATTGCGGTTTTCTGAATCGCGTAAAAGCGCGTGAAGTTCACGCCCGGCAAATTTTCGAGCCCTTGCTTTAGAATGTCAAGACCGTAGAACTTGGCGGCATATGCGCTTGCGATTGCACCGATGTGTTTGTCGCCGCGCTTCGCGATTTCTTCGGCGCTGCCTGCGGTATCGTAAAAAGCGGTACTCTTGATGTTCGGGTGCTGTCCGAAAAAGCGGCTGCACTGGGCGAGTCCCTGCGGGTGGCTCAGGACTTCGGTAAGGTCTTCGAGCTTTGTGCCCGGCAATGCGCAGAGCGTATGTTCAATCTGCAACTTGACTTCGGCGACAATCGGATGGCGCCACTTGTAAAGCAAGTCGTAGTTGTCGTAAATGGAACCCGCGGTCGAGTTTTCTATAGGGATGGCGCCTCCGTCAACGACACCTGTTTCAATGCCCTGGAAAATTTGTTCGAACGTGTCCATCGGCACGACTTCGATATCGTTTCCGAACAGGTGGTAGGCGGCACTTTCGCTATAGGCCCCGCGACGGCCCTGGAATGCTATCTTTTTCATGTGAAAAAAGATAGTAATTACTTAAATCGTCTTGCGCCCTTGTATTTGGATGACCAATAGTTATCGTCCATGGAGGTAATCACCACGCCCTTACTCGTGCTGGCGTGAATGAAACGGTTCCCCTTTAAGTAAATGCCGACGTGGCTGATTTTCCAGAAGTTCCCGAAAAACACGAGATCGCCTTCTTGCAGTTTTGTCCGCTTGATGGAATAGCCGCGACCATCGTCATAAATACGTTGTGCGTTATGGTCTAGTGCAATGTTGTAAAAGCCTTTGTAGACTTGCATCACATAGCCGGAACAGTCCGTCTTCTTTTTGCTGGCGGCGCCATAAACGTATTTGGCACCAAGCCATTCCTTGGCGTACTTTTCAAGGTTTGTAGGCTTTGATGTGGGTTTCGCCTGTTTTGTAGTTTTTTTGGCGGTTTCAGTTTTTGTTGCGGTTGATGTCTTTGAGGCGGGTTCTTTTTTGACGGAATCTTTTTTTGTGGAATCAATTTTTACGATTGAGTCTTTCCGAACTACCGTCGAATCAGTCTTGCTTTGTGTTTTAGACAAGTGCGCCGTAGAGTCTTTTGTGTTTGCGCTTTTTTCAGCGGAGGAAGTAAGCGAGTTTGTGCTTGTTGTTGACGCAATAGCAAGTCTTTCTTCTTGCACAAGTTCTTCTTGCGGGTCTACGGCGGTGGTATCAACGGGTTCAGGAGTTGTGGTGGCCACCCTGTATCGCTTGTAGGTACCGCTCTTTCTGTCGTATCCTGGGCGTACGGGAAAAGCGCAGTTGGCAAGTAACACCAAACTGCATACCACTAGAATTCCCGTAAAAATGCGACTTTTGAAAGCCATCGATGGAAATTTAATTAATTACACCTTTCAAGAACAGATTTTAAAGGTGTTTTGACGGAATGTGTAATAAATATCATAGTCTAGGATAGCATTTGTGTGCGCGTTCCCTTCAATAATCTGGTATTTATGGTTATATCTATATCTTATAACTACCTATGATAAAATAGTATATCTCTATGCCTTGACATTGCAGAAGGTATATTCTAATTTTATAACATACAAGAACGATAGGGAATTGAAAAGGTCTTTCACTTCACCTTGGCTTTCGAAGGAGCATATATGTGTAGCGACTGTCGAATGCCGGAAGGCATTCTGAAAATAAACTAACCAGAAGCCAGTTGTCCTTTGGGCTTCAACGGTTATAGAAAAGAAGTCAAAGGAATCACAATAAATCAGGATAACATGTGTCAAGGTTTCGAATGAAACCGCTTTTACCGGTGTATCCGCAAAAACCAAAAAAGGAATTTCAGAATGAGTGAAAAGAAAGTTATCGTTATTACAGGTGCCGCACAGGGAATTGGCCTTGCCGCTGTCAAGAAGTATGTCAAGGAAGGTTGGGCTGTTGCCGCAACGGATATCAAAAAAGAACAGCTCGATGGCGAAGTAGCGAAGCTCACCGCTCAAGGTGCTGATGTGACCGCATATGAGCTGGATGTCGCTAATTACAAACAAGGTCAAGAAGTCGTTGCTCAAGTCGTTAAGAAGTACGGACGCATTGATGCCTTGTTCAATGACGCAGGCATTGTTGGCCATCGCAAAAACGTGCTTAGCTTTGACCCGGAAGAAATCAAACAGGCCGAAAATGTGAACCTTTGGGGTAGTCTCTATTTGATTCAGCATGTAGGTCGCGTCTTTATTGAAAAGGGCATCAAGGGAGCTATTGTGAACGTTTCTTCGTTTGTCGCCTCCTTTGCAGAATGGACTCCGTTTGCTTATGGCATTTCAAAGACCGCGGTCGATGGGCTTACGCGTGCAGCAGCTTTCCATCTAGGGCGCTATGGCATTCGCGTGAACTCTGTTGCTCCGGGTTTTACCAAGACCGAAATGGCTATTAAACACGACTATTCGGATCCGAAGCTCCGTAAGGCCGCTGAAGACCGTAGCATTTTAAACCGTTGGATTGAACCTGAAGAAATTGCAAATGCGGTATTTTTCCTCACGAGCGATCAGGCTTCTGCAATTACAGGCATCAAGCTCCCTGTAGATGCTGGTTATACCGCCACCAAGGAAGACAACAAGGTCAATATTTACGGTGATGCTGAATAAAATAATCTAATCCATTAACAAATTAAAATTTTAACAAAAAAGGATTCTCAAACATGTCTAAAATTCATAAGTCTATTGCTGAACTCGTTGGTAACACTCCCCTTGTTGAACTGACTAATTACGAATCTAAGTACGGCCTCAAAGCGCACATTATCGGTAAACTCGAATTCTTGAATCCGACTGGCTCTGTGAAAGACCGCCTTGCTCTTGCCCTTATCCGTGATGGCGAAAAGAAGGGCGCTATCAAAAAAGGTGATACGTTGATTGACGTGACGAGTGGAAATACAGGTATTGCGCTTGCGGGTATTGGTCACGCTCTTGGTTACGAATATGTCCCTTATCTTGAACCCGGTACGACGATTGAACGTGTTCAGATTTTTGAAGGCTACGGTCTCGATTTGCAATCTTTCTATGACATTAAGGAAGTGGCCGACTTTGAAAAGAAGGGCCTTGTGCTCGATGATCTGATTGCGGGTATGGAACGCCTTGCCAAGGAAAAGGGCCAGTATTACACGGGCCAGACTCTGAACAACGCCAACCAGGAATATCATTACCAGACAACAGGTCCTGAAATTTGGAACGATACGGATGGCCATGTGGATTACTTTGTTGCCATGGGCGGCACTGCGGGTACTATCGTAGGTACGGGCCGCTACCTTCGCGAAAAGAATCCCAACGTGAAAATCATTGGCGTGCAGGCGGCTCCGACTTCTCGACCGGACAATCCTGATTTTACGGGACACATTGTCGATGGTACGCTCCCGCTTGGCCGTGTTGATGAATCTTTGGTGCCGACGATTATCAAGGACAACCGCAATAACGGTTTTGAATTTGATGAAATCATTGACATCAAGGCCGAAGAAGCTTACGAGACCGCTCAGGAAACCGCAAAGACTGATGGTCTCTTCCTTGGAACTTCGGCGGCTGCAGCTCTCACTGCTGCAATCCAAATCGCAAAACGCCCCGAAGCGGCTGGCAAGAACATTGTGGTGATTTACGCCGATAACGGTTACAAGTATCTCTCCACGGATTTGTACAAGAGAAAGAAGAAAAGTGAGGCTGTGTAATGAAATTAAACTTTGTTCAGAATCTAGATTTTAGTGTCTCCAAAAATGGAAATTATCTCGAAGCGGTTTTGCAGATTGTCAAGTATCTCAAGACAAACGAGGTCGTCACGCCGCATGGCAAGTACTGGAAAGCAAGCCCGGAACCGGGAAATGAGTACAAGGGCGACCTGATGATTACGCCTAAGGGCCTTTATGCCGGCTCGGCTGGCATTGGCCAATTCTTCTTGCAACTTTACGATGTCACTCAGGACGAAGTGTATTTGCAAGAGGCAAAGGATGCCGCAGAATACATCCTCAACACGTACGAAGGCAAACAGTTCTTTGATAATGTGTTGAACGGAAACGACGGCGGTGTCTGGCCGGTCAAGGGCTGGGGAACGAGTGTCTATGCGTCACCGGCGGGGCAGGCAATTTTCGTGGAACAGCTTTACGAACATACGGGCGATCCGCGTTACCGCGAATTCCTGATCCGCACAGCTGACGATTCCATCGCTGCGGGTGTTGATGATGGCAAAACGCTCCACTGGAGTACCGAAGCCGACCTGATGGCCGATGGATCTTACGCGTTTTTCTTCCTTTACGTCTATCGTAAGACTAAAGACAAGAAGTATCTAGAAGCGGCCAAAAAAGTTGTCGCTTTTACAGACACGAGAATTGTCCATGCCAAGGAGGGCGGCATTTACTACAAGAACGTGGACTTGACGCTTGTTGGCTGGAAATCCAAGGAATCTGTGTTCCCTAACTTTAGCCATGGTGCTGCTGGATCCGCTTTCTTGAATGTTCTCTTGTACGAAGAGACTAAGGAAAAGGCTTATCTCGACAAGGCGAATGAAGTTGTCAAGTTTCTCTCGGCAATCGTTGAGGGCGATGAAAATGGAGCTTTGATTCCGTATCTCTACAATCCGGAAAAGGGGCGTTTCCATGACTTCTATTACCTTTCGACTTGCCATGGTCCCGTGGGTACAACACTTTTGTTCCGCAAACTTTTTGATGTGACTCAGAACAAAGAAAACTTGGAATGGGTGGACTTGCTCACTAAGGGAATCCTCAAGACCGGCGCTCCACTCAAGCATACTCCGGGTTATTGGAATAGTTATTGCCTTTGCTGCGGAGCCCCTGGCGTTCTCGCTCATTTCGTGAAGACGGCAGAAGTACTGAATGATGAATCCTACATCGAACAGGCGAAGCTCACTGCAGACAAGCTTCTCGGTGATTCTTGGAACGATGACAAGGGACGTCGCTGGTTTGCGGCTTGGACTCGCAAATTGCCGGGTTTCGTAGAAACCTACACGGGGCTTTACGATGGCGCGGCTGGTGTCGGTACAGCACTGCTTTATCTCTACGCTCACGAAAAGGGCATAAAGATAAAAACGGAAACGGTAGAATATCTCTTCTTGAATCCGGTAAAAGCTGCTTAGAATTTAAAACATAGAATCCGGAAGCGTTTTTGCAGAAAAGGGAATCTGCAAAAACGCTTTTTTATTTTTAGCCGATAAATCCGTGCGGCTTGAATCCGAGACCTTTCACAAGCTCAAAATCTTTGCAGCTGTTTACGCCAGCGGTGGTGAGCATGTCGTCCGTGATGGCGGCATTTGCGCCGCTCTTGAAAGCTCGCTTGCCGTCGTCGCCCAAAACGCCGCGACCGCCCGCAAGACGGATGAACGCCTTCGGGTTGATGAATCGGTAAATCGCCACAATGCGGCAGAACTCGTCGTTCGTGAGCTTCGGGAGCTTTTCGTACGGCGTTCCGGGAATCGCGTTCAGCACATTTACCGGAGTGGACTTGACGCCGAGTTTACGCAAATCCAGGCACATGTCGATTCGGTCTTCCATCGTTTCGCCAAGGCCCATGATGCCGCCACTGCAAATTTCGAGGCCTGCTGCAAGAGCGTTCTGGAGTGCTCCAATCTTATCGTCGTAGGTGTGCGTCGTGCAAACGTCCGGGAAGTGACGACGGTATGTTTCCAGGTTGTTGTGGAAGCGGGTGAGGCCTGCTTCCTTGAGCTTGTCGAACTGTTCCCTGTTCAAGAGTCCTGCCGAAAGGCAAATCGAAAGCTTCGTCTCTTTTTTCAGGCGGCGGAGCGCTTCGCTAATCTGCTCCACGTCGCGGTTCGAGAGCGTACGGCCCGAAGTCACGATGGAGTAACGCGGGATACCTGCCGCTTCTTTCTTCTTGGCGTCGGCGACAATCTCGTCGGCGCTGAGCAACTTGTATTCGGGAGCGCCGGTGTGGTAATAACTGCTCTGGGCGCAGTACTTGCAGTTTTCGGAGCAGCGACCGCTGCGGGCGTTCACGATGGAACAAAAATCAAAGTCGTTGCCGTGGAATTTTTCGCGGATTTCGTCAGCGGCTTTCGTGAGTTCGTCGGGGTCTTCACTTAAAAGTTTGATAGCCTCTTCGCGTGTAATCTCATAACCTTCATTTAAAACTTTATTTTTCAGTTCTTGAACGAAAGACATTTCTCACTCCAGTTTGATACTTTTTTCGGAGCCAAATATAGAAAAATACCTGCTTGCGTGGTAGACCGCCATTTTGACTTCAATTTCTACTTCGCTACTGCATTCGCTTTACGCATTTATCTTTTTGCGGTTCTGAAAAACGCTTCAAATCAAGTGTCGTTTGAAAACTTCTTCCTTGTAAAGTTTCTTGTCTTTTGTATGAAATTAGTGTATATTTTGAGAAATCCCTATGCTTCGGCAGTGAAGATAAGGGTTTGTAAAACTAAAGGTCTATATGATAAAAAAAGTATTTCTGTCTGTGGCAATCGCGACACTTGTATTTACGGCTTGCGATTCTGGTAATACAACATCGCCTAAACTTGATGCAGAGTCTAATTCGGACGTGTCGCCTTCGAATTCGTCGCCCTCGGATTCTTTAAAAGGGGGAAATGTTGAAAATGATAGCACGGGTCAGACTAGGAATGCTCTTGAAGCGGGTAAGGTGGGGTGTACGTATGAAAAGCTTTCAGAAACGTCCATCGTCGAAACATTTAAGGAGCTTGATGTTGTGACTACGGTTACGGCAACGATAAAAGGTGCTACGCAAGAGATTGAATATTATAGTACTTATGCAAACTCAGTGGCGATGGATTACATACAATCGTTGTGCGAAAAGAATAAGGAAGAAGCTGCCGTTGAACATAAAAATGCAACGGTGGAGTGTGGCTATCGTACGATGACGATTAAAGAGATTGTCCCCGCGATGAGTATAGACGCTCTTGTTCAATCGGCGAAAAATACCTGCGAAGAATTTAATGCAAAATTGTCAGACGTTGAAGTTCCTGTGAAAAATGCAAATTGCTTTATGCAGTCTGATGAAACTGCTATAAGCCTTGTGATTCAAGTACCTGATTCTATTAACGTCGCTTATGAGGCAAAGTATAATGACGGCGTTCTTACTGAAAAAAACTTTGTTACTTTTGAAGAGAGTATTTCGAAACGCGAAATCGAAAAAGCCTGTGACAACGCTAAGGCGAATGAAATAGAATTTTCTACTAGTGGTGAAACGCGTAAGGTGACTTGCCAAGAATACCTTATAAAAACTGTTGAAACAAAGAAATCTTCGGAGAACCCTGTAGAGACTCTTGCTCCGGAAATGCAAGAATACTGCGATGAAATCACGCGGACGGGCAAGTATCCGCCGAACCGCTGAACTAATTGAAATTTATTGCATACAAGAAAAGCTCGGTAATTTACCGAGCTTTTCTGTTATTAAATTCAATCTTTTTTTCCCGAGAATAAGCTTATCGGGAAAAAGGTTCCATGACCTGCCAGAGCACAGCCTTGTGTGCGTGAAGTCTATTCTCTGCTTCTTCAAAGCTCATGTTCACGTCGAGATTGTCCATCACAGAGTCTGTGATTTCTTCGCCGCGGTGAGCCGGCAAGCAGTGGCTGACCTTGCAATGTGCCGGAGCGTGCTTCAAGAGTTCGTCGTTGATCTGGAACGGCAAGAAGTGGCTCTGCTTTGTAGCCTTTTCGCCTTCCTGACCCATAGAAACCCAAACGTCGCTATAGAGGATGTCGGCGTCTTTGACAGCTTCCTTCGGATCGTGGAAAACGCGGTACTGGCAACCGTGCTTCTTCAAGCCGGCCTCCGCTTCTTCGACAACTTTGGCGGGCTGTTCAAAGCCCTTCGGGCAGGCGAGCGTGAAGTTCATGCCGACCTTTGCGGCGAGGGCGAGGAAGGAGTTCGCAACGTTGTTGCCGTCACCGATGAAGGCGACTGTCTTCGGCTTGCCATCGGCGTTCTTGAATCCGCCGAGGTTTTCGTTGATCATCTGGGCAAAAGCGATTGCCTGGCATGGATGATAGTCATCTGTCAAAGCGTTCACAACCGGAATGGAACCGTATTCAGCGAGTTCTTCAACGAGCTGCTGCTTGAAGCAACGGACCACAATGGCGTTGACCCAGCGGCTGAGGCAGCGGGCGACATCCTTGACGCTTTCGCGCTTGCCGAGACCAATAGAATCCGGGGAGAGGAGCACGGCGTGGCCGCCGAGCTGGTTCATGCCCACCTGGAAAGTCGTAATAGTTCGCAGCGACGGTTTTTCGAAGAACATGGCGATGTTCTGGCCGTGGAGTCGGTCAGAGACCTTACCAGCGTGAACTTCAGCCTTGAGACGCGAGGCAATCTCGATGGTTTCGAGAACTTTTTCTTCACTCCAGTCCATGAGGCGGAGGAAGTGTTTGTTGCGATCTATCATTTGGTTTCCTTTGGGGGTTGTCCCTATTTATCGTTTGATTTGTGAATCAACAGATGTCTTTTTGTCGCTAAAATTGGTCACTTTTCTAAATGAAAAACGAAAAAACGGAGC
The DNA here is from genome assembly GCF_002210425.1 of Fibrobacter sp. UWB2. NCBI lineage: Bacteria > Pseudomonadati > Fibrobacterota > Fibrobacteria > Fibrobacterales > Fibrobacteraceae > Fibrobacter > Fibrobacter sp. UWB2. The sequence continues at coordinate 79,509 of NZ_MWQK01000002.1, forward strand.
TTTTACACTCCGTCTTTTACAGGAAATCACAAGAAAATGCTAACGGATATTAGCGAAGTTTCTTTTTGTGACGGTCACGACGACGGCGCTTCTTACGCTTGTGAGTCGCAATCTTCCTGCGCTTTCTTTTCTTTCCGCAAGGCATGTTGTATCTCCGTTAAAGGTTAAACTTAAAAATACGCCACCAAATAGAGAAAAATTTTATCCGCTTGTCAAGGGGTGATTCTTAAGTTTTAACACTAAACTTAAGGCTTTAAAAAGCATTGAAAATGTAATAATGTACGTCATGCGGGCGGGGCCCCAGCTCGGAGTTGCGAAGGCCGCACGGGCCCCTCCCTGCACCCTCCCCATCCTTGGCCGACGCTTTATTCTCTCGACGTTTTTTATAAGACTAAAATTAGTTGATAGTCTCGCTATTAGCGGTAATAACGGTAATTATTACGACTCTTCTGAAACGAGTTCCATCGCTTTTCGGATGAGGGCGGCGGCACCTCCGTAAAGGTGGGCGCGGGGGCTCTCGTTGCTGAGCGTGGCGCGGAATTTGCGGGCGCCCGGGAGTCCTGCAAAAAGCCCGTAGAGGTGCTTTACAAGAATCGTTGCGGGGCAGCCTTCGGCAGTCTGCTTCTCGACGTAGGGGAGGTACGCTTCCAAAAGCGCCTTTCGCGTGGCGGGGCGGGCGTTTCCGGCAATGATTTCTGCCGGGTCGTTACTTTCGGGGCGGACATCCCCGAAAATTCTTGCATCGGCATCGTGCAAAAACCACGGATTCTCGTACGCTTCACGACCGACCATCACACCATCCAAATCCTTCAGCTGTTCTTCAATCTGGTCGAGCGTCTTGATGCCGCCGTTGATGCTCAAGTTCAGCTCCGGCATTTCTGCCTTAAGGCGGTGGACGAACTCGTAATGGAGCGGTGGTACTTCGCGGTTCTCCTTAGGCGAGAGTCCCTTGAGCCACGCCTTACGTGCATGCACAATGAAAATTTTGCAGCCTGCATCACGCACGGTCTGGATAAAGTCTGTGAAAAATTCCCAGCTGTCTAGGTCATCGACCCCAATGCGACACTTGATAGAAACCGGAATCGAAACGGCGTCCTGCATCGCCTTGAAACAATCAGCGACGACGTTTTTCTCTTTCATGAGGCACGCGCCAAAGTTCCCGTTCTGCACACGGTCCGATGGGCAACCGCAATTCAAGTTGACTTCGCTAAAGCCTGCCGCTTCCACAAGCTTTGAGGCGGCGGCAAGGTCCGCCGGATTGCTACCGCCGAGCTGCAATACAGCCGGGTGTTCAAACGGTTCGTGCCCGAGGAACAAGTCCTTGTTCTCGCAATGCAAAAGTCCCGTAGAGACGACCATCTCGCTGTAAAGCAAAATGTGCTTAGAAAGCAAACGCAAAAAATAACGTTCGTGGCGGTCCGTGCAGTCAAGCATCGGAGCGATGGAAAGTCTACGGTTGAAGTCGATGTTCATGAACGCAAAAATAGAAATTTTGCGAAGTGTTACGTTTGCGCATTTTCCACGGGCTTGTCGTCCGTCCAGAGGATGACCTTGTTTCTGCCGTGTTCCTTGCCTTCGTAAAGAGCCTTGTCTGCGAGCTGGATGCACTTTTCGGCGCCCTGACCGCTATCGAACTGGGCTACACCCAAAGTAATTGTCACCTTGATTTCCTTGCCACCAAAGAATATCGTCTGGTTTTCAATCTGCTTGCGGAATCGTTCGGCAACGTGGGCTGCGTCTTTCAGTTCCGTTTCGGGGAGGAGCGTCAGGAATTCTTCACCGCCGTAGCGGGCGAGCACATCGTACTTGCGGAGCAGACTGCGGATGGTGCTTGCGACTGACTTGAGCACGGCATCGCCTGCGGCATGTCCGTACGTGTCGTTCACGTCCTTGAAATGGTCGATGTCGATAAAGATGATGCTGAATGCCTTTCTGAATCGGTTTGCACGGTCGACTTCCTTTTCAATAGTCCTGTGCATGTCGCGGCGGTTCGGCAACTGCGTGAGTTCATCGGTTCTCGAAATCAAGTCGAGTTTCTTGTTAGCTTGTTCGAGCTCGTAGGTGCGTTCCTTGACTTCTTTTTCGAGAAGTTCCCTGTGCGCGTTCAATTCCTGAATCTGCCGCTTGATGGTCTCGTGCATCTGGTTAAAGACCTTGGCGAGTCTGCCGATTTCGTCCTGGCTGCTCTTTGCCTTGAATTCCTCGATGTTGAGGTTTCCTTCGGTAATCTGTGAAATGTGGTCAATCAAGTTGTTCAGCGGCTTACAGACAATCAGGATTTGCCAAAGAGACACGAGCAAGATGGCGATAATCGAACTGAACAAAATGATTTGGCTGACATGGTGAACCGACGAAACCATTGCATCAATTTCTGTCTTAGGCTGTAAGGCGATAAGACCAAGGTCGTAAGTCGGGTTGAAAGTCCTGTTGATGAGGTAGGATTTTCCATTGTCCAGCTTTACGAAACGAATGGAATTATCGCTATCCTGCTTGATGTTCATGTCGCCAAGTCCGAGTTCCGTAATCTTGTGGACTCCGTCAAGCCAAGTTCTCATATCCGGGTGGTAAAGGATTTCGCCTTGGCCATTGCATGCGATGAGAATGCCGTTTTGCCCGACTTTGTATTCCGAAAAGTATTTCCAGAGTCGGCGAATCGAAAAGTTTGATACCAGTCTTCCATCACCCATGGCTCTGTCCGAAACGACAACGCCAAAGGCTCGCTTGGGAGTGCCGTCGGCATCGCGGAACCATGGAGAAATGGTCGGCCTGTGAGGAGAAATTCTATTGAACTCGATAGGGTAGGTTATCTTGGTTGTGCCTAGCATGGAGTTGTTGCAGACAAGATTGTAGCTACGGTCAAAGAGCGATATGGATTCGCCCGAAATGAATAGCGACGATATGTTGAAGCTTTTGAGGTAACCGGCCGCAATGAGCTTGTCCATGCTTTGAATTTCGGAAGTCTTTGCCAACAAAGTCAGACGACTTGCAAACTGCTCCATTTCGTTGTTGACCGTGTTTGCGAGTTGCTGTAACTGGGTTTCGTTGGTATCGTAACTCAGTTTAAGCGTGGTCTTCATTTGCCTCTGGGTGAAAACGTAAGTTCCAATCATCACGATGACAAGCATTGAGACAATCAAGAGCAGTAAACTCTTGATGATGATGCTGTTTGTGAGATTGGAAAATTTTAAACCCATAGTTCTTTGCGTCTTTTTTTGAAATATAACTAACGAATTTGCAACTGGTTAGTGTTTTTTCCTACGGGTGAACGCAAAAATGAACCCGAGGAGCACGGCGATGGCGAAAATCCACGGGGTACGGCTGAAACCGGAATCGTTTTCTTCGGTCGGCTTTGTTTTTTCTTCGATACCCTTGTTCTGGTTTCCGTCCTTGATGCCCAGGGCCTTGTGCCAGGTTTCGCGGAATTCTGCGAATGTGAGGTCTCCGGAAATCGGGTGGTTCAGGTGCTTGTTTATGTCGTTTGAATAATTCGCGAGGATTTCATAAATCTTTTCTTCAGAGTAAAGCGCCGGGATTTCGAGATGGTCCCAAATGGCGCTGAACATGGATCCGAGGATCTGTTCAATATCGCCCCATTCTGGAATGGCTGTGTAGGCACGCCCTGTGCCGAGCATAGGAACGAGCGTCTTGTAGTCGTCGTCCTTGGACCAGTTGGCAAGAACCTTCTTCGATGCGGGGAGCATGCCTATTTGCTTTGTATATGCATCCAAGTTTTCATCGTTGGTGAGATAAAGTAAAAGATCCAAAGATTCTTGCTTTTTGTTGCCTGTCGGGATGGCGAGGTTACTTCCGCCGATAAAGCTGACAGAACCTTCCGTGCCTGTCGGGATGGGGAGTGCCATCACGCTGTCTTTACCGATTTTCGTGTTGTTAAGACCGCCCTTGGCGCCATCGAAACGGGTCTGCATAATGACTTCGGACGTGTTCACGATGAAGGCGAGTTCGCCTGCGTTAAAGTGTTGCACGATTTGAGCCGTGTTCATCTGCAAGGCTTCGGTGCTTACAAGAGTATCGAGCACAAAGCTCAGGTACTTTGCGATACCGTAAATGGTCTTTGGCGTAAGGATGGCTGCCTTCCATTTACCGCTATTGTCTTTTTCGATGAAGTTACCGCCGTTGCTCCAGACCCACGGGGCGAAGTTGTGCGGGATATTCCAGTCGTTCTTTCCCGGGAATGCAAATGCGCGGACCTTGGTGCCGTCGTCGAGCATTTCGTGGCTGTTGTTCACCTTGCGGATGGCTTTAACGAATCCATCAAATGTAGAGACATCGTCAGGATTGATGTCGTTCTTCTTGAGAATGCGTTTGTTGGCCAAAATTGGGCGGATATCGATGAACCACGGAACGGAATAGATGGTCGTGTCGGAGTCGATATGAGTCGTGTTCCAGCTGACCGGGACAAACCTGCTAGAGTCGATTTGCGGAAGCCATTCGTTTAATGCCTTGATTTCGCCGCGGGAAGCAAAGTACGGGACCCATGTTGTGCCGAGCTGTAATACGTCTGGTGCGTCTATGCCGGTGGCAAGTGCCGTCGTGATGCGGTTCCAGGCTACACCCCAGTCCAGAACGGTGACTTTTGTCTTGATTCCTGTTTTCTTGGTAAAGAGGTTTAATCTCTGTTCAAGTTTTTCTTGTGGCGATGCGCCGTTTGGCATAATCCAGACGGTCAGAGCTTCCTGCTTTTTGGCGGCGGGTTTAGCTACGGGTGCCTTGGCTGCAAAAATGGATGAAACTGCAATAGCTGTAATAATACTAGTCACTTTAGTTATCGCATTCATGATTCACCTCCTAAATTTCCAAAACATAGATTGTATCATCTTTGTATGATATTTGTAGATTTATTAAAAAAATAAAAGAAATGCAAGCAAAAAGTTGTGATAGATATCTCAGGAGGGGTTAAAATGCTGGCTGTTTGCGGGATTGTCCGCCGAAAAGGGCGTGTTTTGATGTGCAAACGGGGTGCCGGAACGCTTTTTCCGGGATTTTGGGAACTCCCGACCGAAATTTTGGAAGATGGCGAAATGGCTGAAGATGCGCTAGAAAGGGCGTTTTTTGAGCGTTTGACGGATTTTCCGCAGAAAATGAAGCCTTTGGGAGCGGTGGATTTCGACTATGGTGAAGGATGCCGGATTTTGGCGTATGATGTTGAGCTTTGCAAGAATTTTGTCCATATATATGGGTACGACGATTTTAGATGGGTAAAACCGAAGGATTTGAAGCGCCTCCGGGTGTTAACACCCCATGTGACCTTACTCACTGAAGTGAATCATGGATTGTAAATTTATGATACACACAGCGTTCTTCCTCTAGCAATTGCTAGTGTTCTTTCTTATATTTTTGACAAAACAAAAACACTTAAATATAAGGAGTTTGTAAACATGAAAAAAGGTATCCTCGCCCTTGCTTGCGCAGGTATGATCGTCCTCTCCGGCTGCTATGGTAGCTATGGCTCTACCAAGTGGCTCCATGGTGCCATTGGCAAGATTTCCAACAAGTGGGCTAAGTCCTTGGTGCACTTCCTTGCAACTCCGGCTTACTTTATTTGCTTTGGCTTTGTTGACTTCTTCTTCGTCAACACCATCGAATTCTGGACGGGTTCCAATCCGTTTGCCGCTGGCGACTCCTACTACGAAAAGGATGCTCAGGGCAACTCCGTTGCTGCTGTGAAGAACGAAGATGGTACTCTCTCTGTGCAGTACACCGCTGCAAGTGGTGAAGTTGCCAACCTCACTCTCCAGCGCGATGAAAACGTCGTCCGTGCTCTTGACGCTAACGGCGAAGTCGTTGCTCAGTACGAAATCGAAAAGTAATCAATTTATCGATTTAGTCTTTGGACGCTCTCTGGAAATCCCGGAGGGCGTTTTTTGTTTGGTCTTGACAGATTTACAACAATCTTTCGTCTTTGGTCGATTGTCTTTCGCCATAAATTTTATATATACTTATTACCATGTTAAAACGGGTTGTCCATAATCGTTTGCGTAGCGCTATTGGAGCCTTGTTCGCAATTTTTGTTGCGACGGTGCTTTGCGCATGCAACGGAAGTGACCTCGCTCGTGGCGATGAGGCGCTCCGCATTGGCGATTATGACCGCGCCGTGACGAATTTTTCGAAGGTGCTCGACGTTGAACCGGCGAATCGGGATGCCCGCTATGGGCTTGCGATTGCGTATTATGCCATTGCCGAGGACCGGGAAAGCTTAAAGGAAAGCACGCTTGCGTTCTGGGAACGCACGGTCCGTGAATTCAAGATTTTATCCGTGGTCGATTCTAGCGAAAAGTCTAAGCCCATGTACTCGACCGCGCTTTTTTACCTTGCTCGCGCGATGCTTGCCGAAAATGCACAGGCGAAGGTTCTGCACCTTTTGGACCAGTCCGTCCAACTGGACCCGGAAAATTACTTTAGCTACAACTTGAAGGCTTTGATCCTTGCCGGGCAGGGCGATGTCGATGGCGCCAAGAAAATTTATGCGTACATCGTGACTAAGGAGCCGAAATTTGCTTCGGCGTACGTGAACCTCGGAAACCTTTACTGGAACGCTCACGACTATGAATCCGCTTGGGACATCTGGTCGATGGGGCGCGAGGCGCTGCCACAGGATGCGGTGCTTGCCAAGTGGACGCGCATTGCCGAAGACTCGCTCAAGGCGATGGTCTATTCAGGTAAACTGTGAGCGGGCGGGCCATGAAAAAATCAGGGACATCGCTACTCGACTCCGTGACCGGAGGCGCCTTGCTACACCAAGGCGGCGAAGCTTCCATTTACCTTTTGAATGTGGGTGGTGCGCCGTATGTGCTCAAGTGGTATAACGACGGATTCTCGTTTGACGAAAGCGTTGTTGAACGCTCGCATAAAGTGCGTGAGCCGGGGCTGTACCGCATTGAAGAATGGGGCAATCGCGATGGAACGCCTTACCTGATTTATGATTATATAGATGGCGAATCTTCGGAAACGCTTGGGCGGATGCCGGTGGCGGTTGCGCTTGTAGCGCTTCGGCAAGTGGCATCGACGCTTGCTGCTTTGCACAAACAGGGTGTGTCGCATGGCGACTTGAGCCCTGCAAACGTGATATTTGCTGTGGATAGAAACGGCGGAAATGCCGACCTGGGACTCCAAACGGTGTTGATTGATTGTGGCATTGTCGGGCCGGGCGCTCTTGCGTATGCGGCGCCGGAACGCTTCCAGGGCAAGATTGCGGATGAAAAAAGCGACTTGTTCAGCCTTGGGCTTTTGCTGTACCGCTGGATTGCGGGCGAGGACTTGATCACTGCGGATGGCTACGAGCAGTTTGCCGAGCAGATGGCAAGCGTGCAGGACTTGAACATCTCGGAAAAGCTTTATGCGACGGGCGCCTTTGAAACGTCCGAAGGCGCTCAACAGCTCTCGGCGCTAGAACCGCTTTGGTCGGGGCTCTTGTGCGCGGATGTCTCGGAACGCGTCGAAGACTTTGACGAGCTTGATGAAATCTTGGAAATTGCACTTGATAAAGTGTCGCATGGTGAGGTTGCGCTTGCGGGCTGCGTTACCCAATATATCCAATCCATTAATCGCCCGGAAAGCGAAAAGAATGCGGGGCAAAAAGTTCCAGATGGGCTTGAAAAGGGTCTCCCGTTTGTCGTTTGCAAGAAAAATAAATGGCTAAAATGGGCCGTTTTGGGCGTTTTTGGACTTATATTACTCTTGATAGTGCTGTTGCTTACGAGTGGAACTATGCGTTTCGGTATCGATGCAACAGGGGACCGGCTGTTAAAGCGGTCGAGGAACATTGAGCCGTCTGTAGAAAGCGAGAAAGTCCCGGATTTGAAGGTGGATAGCTTGCTCATGGAGCTCCCGGTGCCCTCTGCCGAATAGCAGCGCAAACGCAAAAGGGCTTTGTTATGAAATCGGAATCCATGCTCGCCACAGAAAAGATGCTTGATGTGGTCAAGACTCTTTTAGATGAAGAACAGCCGGAGGCTCTTTTCCCGAAAATTCTCGAAGTGGCAAAAGGCGTTTTGCATGCCGATGCCGCTGTGTTGGATATTGGTGGCGAAGAACCGCTTCATTTCTCGAATCCGGAGAAGGTTTCGATTTCGATTTCGGCGGTTCGACTTGCAAAAAACGAAAAGCGTGCCGTGGTGTGGAACCAGCTCGATGACGAATCGGCGGACTTGTCCAAGTCCATTGTGCAAAACCAGCTCACGAGCATTATGGTGTCTCCGTTTAGAACGCCGGAATCCGAGGCGGGGTATCTCTATTTGCAGCGTGCCGCCCGTAAGGAGCCGTTCACCGACGAAGACAGCGCTTTGTTTGATTCGTTTGTGGCGGTCTGCGAAAAGTTTGCGTTTGCCGCTTACGACCGTTTGCGCGATAAGGAATCGCTCGATACGCTTAAGAATGTTGTCCGCAAGGATGGAATTGTGTATTCTTCGAAGGCGATGGTCGATGTGATTGCGATGGCCGACAAGCTTTCTCCGCTCCCGCTTCCGGTGATTATCCGTGGCGAGACGGGAACGGGCAAGGAAGTGATGGCGCGTTACATCCACAAGCATAGCCCGCGTGCCGAAAAACCGTTCATTGCGGTGAACTGCGGTGCCATTCCGGAGCACTTGATGGAATCGCTCATGTTCGGGCATGCCAAGGGGTCGTTCACGGGTGCGATTGAAAACAAGAAGGGCTTTTTTGAAGAAGCCGATGGCGGTACGATTTTCCTCGATGAAATCGGCGAGCTCCCGCTCAACATGCAGGTAAAGCTTTTGCGCGTGTTGCAAGAAAAGCACATCACGCGAGTGGGCGACAATCGTGAAATTCCGGTGAACGTGCGCGTAATCAGTGCAACGCATGTGGACTTGGAAGAGGCCGTGCGCGAAAAACGCTTCCGCGAAGATTTGTATTTCCGTATTCAGGTGCTGCCGCTTGAACTCCCGCCGCTGCGCGATCGCGGCCAGGATGTGGTGCTCTTGGCGGAGAATTTTATCCAGCGCTATGGTGCAGAATATGGCCGTGGAAAATTCCACTTGAGCCGTAACGCCGAAAAGGCGCTGCTCGGTTACCACTGGCCGGGTAACGTGCGCGAACTCGAAAACCGCGTGCAGAAAGGTTTGGTGCAGGCCGTGCATGGCGTGATTCAGCCCAAGGATTTAGGGCTTGATGATATGCAGGTGCAGGCGAAGGAATCGCCGCGCACGCTCAAGGAAGCCCGCGAAGCGGTCGAACGCGAAGTCATCTCTCGCGCCCTCAAGGATACGAATGCGAACCTCACGCTCGCTTCTACGATTCTTGGCATTGACCGCAAGGTGTTGCGCGAAATCATGGAACGCCTGGGCTTGAAAAAAGAAGACTTTAAGGTATAGGGATGTTTTGTAAAATGCTGAAGCTCAATTTAAGGAGACTCACCATGAAGAAGATTGTAATGGCATCCGCTGTGATGGCGGCAACGGCCATGGCAGGCGAAATTGATTCTCGCCCGGAAGCAAGCGTCCCGACGCCAGTCGAGGCTCGTGAAACTTTGGACAAAGTTCCGAAAATGTCCGAAAAGGAAAATGTGGACTGGCAGAAAATGCGTGAAGAACGCCGCCTTGCCCGTGAACAGATTCTCAAGGATTTGAGGACCAATTCGGTGGCCGAAAAGAAAGAGTTGCGCAATGAACTTGCAAAGCCCGCTGTTGCGGAATTGCCGCCTGTTGCCGAAAAGGATGCGGTAAAGCCGAAGGACGAGTTTGTTCGCGAAAAGAAAATCGAAGAAAAAGAACAACCGAAGGAACCGCAGGGCGGTATGAATCCGTGGCCTGGTCGCATGGAACCGATGCGTCCGTTTGTCCCGCGCCCGATTGAACGCAATCCCTGGGAAAAGCATAATCAGCGTGATTGGGAGAAGGGAAATTTCCCGAAAAAATAGATGGTTCGCTGGTTTGGTTTGATAATGCTTGTGCTTGCGACTGCGCTCTTTGCCGAGACGCAGGAGGAGGCGTATTACCGCGCGATGAAGGCGGAAGAGGCTGGAGATATTCCTGCCGCTCTTAAGGCCTTTGAAGAAGCGGTGGCGTTGCCTGGCGAGTACACCGAAGAAATCCAGGGGATTATCCGCGATTACAAGTCGGCTATGGGGGTCGAAGATGACGACGCGTCTAGCTTAGACAATGCGTCGAATCCGTGGGAATTCCATATCGCTGGTGAACTTGGACTTTACGGGATGCACTACAAGGAAACAGGTCTGGAAGATGCCGAAAAAGGCGGGGACCTCTTCTTGAATGTGAATCCGTATTTTGACTATACGACCGCAACTTGGTCGCATACGTTTGCCGCTTCGGTGCTGGGTGACTACTTCTTGAATAACGATGAAATGTCGCTCTTGGATACGAATGACTGGAACCTGGTTCTTGGGCTGGAATACACGTTGATGGGGCGTGGTATGCTCCTGGATGCGGGTTACGATTTTAACATCGAGGGCAAGGAACTTTCATCGGATTTTTATGTGTGGTTCGAAAAGGACTTGTACCGTTTTGAAAAACAGCGCATTGGAGCTGTCGCCTGGGCTTATTACCAGACTTCCGGCCCGATGTCGTTTGCGGCGTACGCCTCGTGGCATAGGACTGCTCCCGAAGGCCTGAACGGAACGGTCTATGTGGGCGCAAAGTTCGAAGCCGATTCTGCGTTTGACTACAAAACGTTTATGCAATCCTATGCGACATATAAACAAGCGGTTAGCACTTATAATGAATATTGGCAGTATTTGAATGACAGTATCGCTTATATGGCCGATGATGAATATGAAGCGTATGTGGCGAATCCCCCTGCGGAACCATCGGTCGAAAGTATTGTCTACCGCCAGACGATGGGCAAATGGTTTGGCCCGGTATTCCGTTCTAGAATTTCGTACAAGTTTAAGAACCGCATTACCGTTGAAGCAAAAATGAACTTGTTTTACGGCTTTGCCGTCGGAGGTCCTGATTCCGATTACGAAAAAATCAAGAAGTTTAACGGCACTTGGGGTGCCTCGGTTTCGTGGAAGTATTGGAAGATGGTCTACTACTTAGGACTGGAACGCAATTATAAACATATGGATTTGCCCAATTTCTACAAGGGATTGTATCGCGAAAGTACGGTCCTCACGCAGCTCAAGCTTGGCGTGAAATGGGACATCTAGAAAATTTGGTGAAATGGAGTAAAAAAAGGAGGCAAGCGTAAGCTTGCCTCTTTTACGTGGAGATAGTGGGAGTCGAACCCATGACCTACAGATTGCGAACCTGTCGCTCTACCAACTGAGCTATATCCCCAGCTTTTTTGCTTGATAGCGGGCTGAATATAGCTAAAGTAAGGTTGTTTGGCAAGTGAATGGCTCTAGAATTTGAAGCTCCCGTATGCTCCGAGGTCCTTTTCTGTGTTGTCTTTGTAGGATCCATTGCCGAACCAGATACCTGCGTAGGCTCCAACTTCGAACATATCGTTAAAGGCGTATTTTGCCCCGACATAGATTCTGGCATCGATATCGCCCCCTCCGGCGCTATTGTATCTGTAACCGTCATCAGCGAAATAGCCGAGAAAGACATCAATGTTTGCGCCGACATAAGGGGTAAATTGCGGTGTGACATTGAATTCAAATTCTGTACTGGCGTTTAGGAACATTGAGGTTATGTCTGCTGAGCCTATAAAGTATGTTGCAATGCCGATTTCAGAACCAAATCTGATGAATGAGTTGATGGAGTTGGAGTACTGTGCACCGGCTGCGACGGACCATACGTCCTTGGCATAGTAGGATTCATCTGCAGTGGGGAAACCTACATCGGTAAAAACGTTAATGGTGGGTGTGATTTGGTAGCGTGCCATGAACGTCAGTGCTCCGAGACCATCTGCGTTCATGTCATGCCCATCATAATGTGTGAAAAAACGATAGGGAAGCACGAGGGCGAGTTCTAGATTTTGAATAACAGAATAGCGGGCGCCTATGGTTCCAGTAAGAGAGCTTGAGTATTTATCCGTTGTATAACCTACTGCGGTGCCAACTTCGCCTTTGTGTTGATCAAGAACAGGGTATAAGTCCCAGGCGGCAAATGATGTGCTAGCGGCTAGGGCTGCTGCAATTGCAAGTTTCTTAAACATAAAATCCTCCTTATATGAAAGAACTTGTACTTTATCGGTTTTGCGATAAAGTACAAAAACATTGTTCGAAAAACCACAATTTTTTAGAGTTCTTTATGAATTAGGTTTGCTTTTTGGGCGGTCATCAAAAGTTCAAGCTGCAAACAGAAACCATTCATGGCGGGTAGCAGGTAGCCAACGGTTGAACCGATAATCACTGCTAGCGGCATCATCGACAAGTCTGTTCCGCAGGCCGAAAAAAGAATCGGCAAGACGGCGAATGCAGACCCCGGAATGGGAGGGGCTGCAATGGCTATAATGACCGAGACGAGAACAAGCTTGAAGAGTACGAGAATATCAACGGCCCCAAGAGAAATATCCGTGAGGACCCAAACAATCGCGCCAAGCATAATAGCCCCGTTTGGCATGTAGAAAACAACGCCGAGTGGCAGACCGAAATCGGTAAACTTTTGGTCGATGCCCCATTTTTCTTTGCAGCATTTCATTGATTCTGGCATGGCGGACATCTGCGAACTGGTCGTCAGGTTTATCAATAGCGATGGCAATTGGGCCGAGAAAAGTTTCGAGAAAGGTTGCTTGGTAACGTATAGGGTGCGGGCGATGGTGATGCCGATGGTAATTGCGGCACCGACAAGCGAAATGACAAAGATTCGCGATACTAGATAAACCTGGCTGAGCATGTTGCTCAGAAGTAGGTTTGTAACACCGAGATAAACAAATAAGGGGAGTGTCTTGCAGACAAATGCCATCATTTTGTTGATGATGTTTCCGGCTTCATCACAAAATTTTCGGAAGGTTCGGACTTTATCGCCCAACAGGAGCAAAACGATACCGATAAAAGTTGCGATAACAATCACCTGCATATCGTTGTCGGTTGCGAATGGCGTAACGAGGTTGCTTGGGATGATGTCGAGTACAAGTTTCAGTAGATCGGAGAAAATGTTGCTGCCTTCGCTTACTGCGTGGGTTGGAGTAAGCCCTATGGCTAGCCCCACGACAACCATCGCTATCATGGCGATAAAGTAAGTTCCCGTCATGCGCTTGAGGAGGCTTCCGCCTAGTTTACCGAATGTGGAAACACCTCCGATGCCGCAGATCCCGGAAATAACGGCGAAAAACACCAATGGCGTCGCTAGTTCCGAAAAAACGGCAGAAAGTTTAGTAAATGAATTGGCTATGGCCGGAACCAGGTATTCGTTACGCACTGTTTCGGGCATAAACGAAGAAGAAATCCAGGTTAACAGGGCTAGAAGTACGGAAATGAAAATGCTTATGAGGAGTGCATTTTTACGGGGCTTGAGCGGAACGGGAATGGAAACCTTGTTGATACCGTTCTTGTACTCGTAATTTGGACGCATGTTCAGACGAACGAGAATGTCGTAGGACAAGTCGTTATCTTGATCGATGTCAAGCGGGTTCTGATAGGGGCCTTTCTGTGAAACTTCGAAACGGATGTTCCCGAAACTCTTGGTGCCGCATAGACGGCAACGGCATCCTGTTCCGTACAGCTCGCGAAAACGTAAGAGAATTTCTTCTAGTGAAAGTCTGAATGCAGTTGTGTTGACGGCTCTTTTCTTGGCGGCCTGGTTGTAGGCGTTTTCAGCCTCCTCAATCCAGTTCTGGATTTGCTCGTCTGTTAGGTACGCGTTTTCTTTGAAAAGTATCATTGCTCCACCTCTTTTCTATAAACGTAATATATAGTTTTTATAAAAAGAGAGTTGCTATACGATTAATGAATTTGGTATTATGTTTAATGGTGATGAAAAGTTGGAGAAAAAATTTAAAATGAAAGCAAAGATCTTTTTCGCTATTTTATTAATAGTCTTTTGTGTGATGAGATGCTGAAAATCAAAAGAGAACGAGATAATTCAACACCTCCCAAACAAGATGATAAATAGCTTCCGATAAATGTTATCCGTTATCGTCTTTTGAACACAACGATTTCGGCATCGGCACCGTTCTTGCCGTATTCGCTCACGAGAATGTAGCGCTCGTCGCAGGCGATTCCGTAGCAACGGCCTTCAGCATTTTGCTTTTCGACCTGGTTGCCCCAGTAGCTTGCGTTATCGTCCAATAGCTTGACGCTGTTGTCGTTTATTTTGTATTCCTGATTGATGAACGAGCCTTGCAGAACGAAGAGGTTGTCGATTTTCGGCATGTCCTTGATGTTAAGCGCGTTGACTTCTTCAATCAGCTTTTGCTTGATGGGGGAGTTTGCATGCGGGAGCTCTGCGTCGCTTGATTTCCAACGCTTGAGAGTCGGGAAATACTTGCGGAGTTCTGCCTTGTACTCTTCGCGGGTGAGATTTTTACCGGTATTCTTGTTGAATTCGTCAACGAACTGCGAGCAGAATTCTACCATCTGTTCCATGTTGAAGTCGCCGGTGAATGCTCCGTCTTTGTAGCAGTAGATGCAGTATTCGTCGTTCTTGCTGCCATCGGCGTTTGTGCCGAGGATTTCTGGTGTGAGCGGCATGCCGCAGCTCTGACAAAATTTTAATTCCATAGGTTCTCCTTTATTTGTTAATCCTTGACGAAAGACCCGATTTCTACCAAATTGCCTTCGGGGTCGGCGATGTAGCAGGTACGTTGCCCCCACGGTTCCGTAGTCGGCGGCATGACGCCTTTTGCACCTGCAGCAGTGACTTTGGCGTACGCCTTATCTACTTCGGCGTAGTTCGCGACGCCTAATGCAATTTCAAAATGCCCGTTGACGCCTTTACAGTAAGCGAACTTTTGGCTTGTCATTTTTTCAAAATCGGATTTTCGGAACAGCAAGAACAAAGTGCCGTCCTTTTCTAGAAAAACGTTAGTCGTATTTTCGTCTTCCTTGATTTCAAAACCCAAGACATCTCTATAAAAGCGGACCATCGTCGCCATGTTATCGACAAAAATTCCAAAGCCCTCTAATTTCATCGCAAAACCTCCTTATACTATATGCACAAATGTATACTATTCTGAAGGCTATGTAGAACTTTAATGTTGAAACACCGCCTGATGTTTAAAATTTTAAACAAAAAGGACTTTAAAAGGGCTTTTGGTGATTCGACAGGATTCAATGGCTCTTAAAAGCACGGTTCTTGTCAACATTCCATTAACAACAAAAAAGTTCTACTTATCCGAAATAATCCTGCTCATTAGGAACCTTGGTTTCGGCATAAAGATTATGTTGAAAGACATCGGGCGTATAGAAACTTTGCGGCGTCTGGATAAAGCCAAGAGGTCTGCGCATTACCGCCGGTGGGTCCGAAACGACCCGCCTCGACAACGGTCTGCAACTTTTCTAATTCCACAGGCTGCGCCTTGAATTTGCGCGTACTGCGACGGGTCTTGATAGCTTCTAAAGTATTCATGGTTCTAATTTAACAAAATCAAGGTTCAACCAATTATCGCCAATAGACCGTTCCCGTGAACGTCAGCGAATCTTCATTCGCCATTCGCTCCGCATAGACAAAATCAAAGAACGGCATTATATCATCCGATATTTCTAACTTAAGCGACGGACCAAAGCCCCATTCCGAATGGCTTTTGTAATAATACTTGATTCCTTCTGTGGCATCGATTTCAAGAGTATCACCGGTAACACTGTATTTGGGAATATAGTCCGTCAATTTAATTTCATACTTTTTTTGATCTCCATATGCATCAATCAGTGCAAAATGAATCGTATTGCTTGAATCAGGCTGCAGCTCGTAATAGGGATGCCTGTAGTCGTTCGTCGCCTCTTCCTGAATATCGCCAGAGACAAATGTGTATTTATAAATTCCACCCCAGCAATCAATATCAAGATACCGGCTGACACGGCCTATTTCTAGACGGGCCGGATATTGATTGCATTTTTTATTAGGCGCACATTTATAGCTAATTTCCATTTCAAGCGGAATAAGCTTGACAGCAATCGGGCAATAATCGCTATAGTCTTCCTGTTTCAATGAACAGCCGACAAGTACCGCCAAAACAAGCAAAGCCCACCATTTATTCAAACGTTCCATCTAGCCCCATCTTAATATTTCAAGTTGTATTTTAATTCGATATAAAAATTATCTGTTTTAAGGGAACTTTGATTTTTTAGGGAACTGCCAACGGTAATCGTGCCCCACCCGCTCCATACCGAAGCAACATCCGTAGAAAGGATATGGTCGGAATCATCTTCAAAGGTATAATCACAAGTCGTGTATCCGTATGTTCCCATACACATCCCATAAGAAAGACTATTGATACCGGCAGGAACAAAAATATCTACCGAATCGCCTCTCATCTCATAAGGATGTTCTAGGAACTTCAAGAAGGGAGATGCATCAATATCATACTTCTTTTCTACACTGTCGATATCGAAAAGCGAAAAGACAATATGGCCGTTAGAATCCGGAAGCGTTTCAAACCTCTTTTTTTCTTCCACGTACTCATTCATGTATTTGTTCAAATATTCGGCATCACCCTGGTAGATGTTTTGAAAGCCATCCCTGGCATGAACAGAATCATCTCGCGAAAGATTAAAAAAATTGCCAAAATACAAGCCTTCGAGCTGGTTATAATATTCCGGATACATCTGAAAAAAGTTAATGGATTTAGACTGCAGCGAGTCATCATCGACCGTTATGTGGACATGCCATTCTATAGATGTATGGTGTAGAATTTCTTTATAGTGATACACGGTAGGAGGAGGATCCGCTCCTCCTAACGAGAAACCGCATCCTCCCAACAGCAGGACAACCCAAAAAGAAGCAAGAATTACAAATAAACGCATACCTTTAATAAATATACTTCAATTTTTTCAAAAAGGTATTACTTTATGACGATCCTGCGAGCAAAGTTATTCCAGAGACTATAAAAGAGCCCCTCGCCTAGACGCAAACGCTGCGGCAATGTAGGCTTACGGTCATACAGCATCTGGACATATTCGTCCTTTTGTCCGTTAAAATCAAGAATTTCGACCGTATAAACACTCGGAATGTCCGAATTACAGGAATTATGGACAGAGACCACAGTCCCATTAACCCGCAAGTCATACTTGTTTTTCAATATCGACAGCTGTATCGGTTCTCCCAGATAAAGAACATCGAGTTCATCCATGTAAACATCTACGCCATGCTCCAGGAGTTTCGTGGTAATGCCCTCGATTTGGCGGCCATCTTTTTTTGTCACCGTAATCATTTCGGCAGCAAGCATCTTGACATTCTCACCATCCGTATCGCGGCCCATGCCAAGGAACAGGCACATCACCAGGTAATAGGCGTTGCGAATCAGCCAGAAAAGTACGGCCAGAATTCCGATATATTCTAGGGCGACCATCATGTACGACATTCGGACAATTCCGGCAACGGTCAAAGCCAGCAGAATCACGAACGGAGCCAGGCTGCGCTTATCAATCATCTGCTTTTTACTAGGAGCCTCTTTCTTGGTGACCTTGAAGGTCGAAAGCGTTATGCCCAAGGTTTCTTTAATCACAGGAATCAGCAGGAACGGCATGACAGACGTCTCGTAGATACCACTCCAACGAGCCGATATCTTGCCCCGGCTCGTTATCCGGAGCGCCCACATGGTCATCAAGTGCATAGGGAGCCAGAAAAGGGCAAGGTCCACCAAGGTACACTTAAAAATCGGAATGCAGAATACTGCAAACATCAAGGGAGACAGCAGATAAATTAAATTCTTAATCGGAGAGAACCAGTACAAGACAGAACTCAGGTAACTCAGCTTTTGCGACATATCCAGCTTACGGTTACGCAAGAATTTGAGTTGCTTTGCAGTCGCAATGACTCCGCAGCCCCAACGGGTACGCTGCTGCACATGTTCCCTGAACGAAGACGGCGCAATACCCGAAGCAAGCGGCTCCGAAAGGCCAAGGCTCACAAAGCCAGCCGATTCAATCAGCATACCCGTCGCAAAATCCTCGGTAATAGACTTTGTATAAAATCTGCCGATGGCCTCAAGCGCCTTACGCGAAATAATGGTATTGGAGCCCCCATAAATGACGCTGTTTGTCGACGTCTTAGAAACTTCTATAATGTCATAGAAATAATGGCTATGTAGAACTTTAATGTTGAAGCACCGCCTGATGTTTAAAATTTTAAACAAAAAGGACTTTAAAAGGGCTTTTGGTGATTCGACAGGATTCAATGGCTCTTAAAAGCACGGTTCTTGTCAACATTCCATTAACAACAAAAAAGTTCTACTTATCCATTCTGAAATTTTTGTCAAGTCCCTTCCGTAGTTTTTTTGAAATATCACACCACGTCATATCCCGCATCAGACAAGACTTTCAGCGCCTTCTCAAAATTCTCCGCTTTCACAAGAATATAATCCGTATTGAAAGTGGATATCGCAAAAATTCCGATGTCATTTTCAGCAAGAATAGCTGACAACTTTGAAAGAATGCCTATAAGAGAAAAATCAAGTACTCCCTGAATGCGGAAACCTCGCCATCCATCATCTCGTTCAGTTGTATTTGGGGGAGTATCATCTGTTTTGCATACGAGGGATATTTCTTCGTCGGTTTTTCCAATGAAATAGAAATCCTTGCCCGTATCAATATCTTTAATGTCCGCTACTTTACAGACGGTTAGTTTGTATTCCAATTTTTTTAGTTTCATTAAGTTGATTCTTTGTTTTAATATGGTTTGCGGTCTAGCGGTTCCGTGCAGCCCCATTCTTGTGCGATTCGCTCGAAGTTCTTCTTGACAATGCGCTTGAAAATGAGGTTAAATAGCAGGATTCCTATCTTTGGATTCTTTTCGAAGCCTGTAAATTTCTTTGCTTCGGGCGTCATGAAATTGCCGTTTTGCGCAAAAGAGAGTCCCATGGCTGTGTAAGAGGCGAGCATCTTGTCGGTCATCTTTTTGATGTAGCTGTTTTCGCGATTGCGTAGCAAGAAACTGCCGCCTTTCACGAGGACGCCACCGCTGGTGCATCCGAGCTGAGCCGGGAGCGACTGCAAGAATTTTTCACCGAGTCGCAACTGGTGACCTTCGTCAAAACCGCCGTGGAGAATGAACGAGAGTTTTGCTGGTTGCTTGCGTTCCGTGGGGAGTGTACTTAAAAATTCGAGCAACAAACTCGGCAAACATTCTACAAAGAGCGGCACGGCAATGATGATGTTGTCATTCGTCATGAATGCTTCGCGGGCTTCGTCCCATTCGGCATGGTTCGAGAGTGAATAAAGCTTGTGCGTGATTCCCGCTTTTTCGAGTCCTTCGGCAAAAGCTTGGATAATCTTATTTGTGTTGCTGTTCTTTTTGACGCGTGGGCTTCCGTTGATGATAACGACGTGTTCGGCAGAAGTGGGCGCGACGCATTTTGCAGAAGGAACTGCGGCGTTTTCGCAAGCCTCATCCTTGTCTAGCGAGATTACGCCGAGCGAACGCCCTGCCAAATTTCTGGCGACTCGCATGCTCCACTCTTCGAGCAGTTCGCGGTTCCCGTAGCCCTTGTAAATGAAGCCGAAATTCAGCGGATGATAACGCAACTGGTGGCGTTCCCAGCCGTCGCGGATTTCAATGTACATGTTTAGCATCGGGACGATGCGATCCAAGACTCGCTTGCCGCGGTAGTCGATAAAGCCAAATTTTGTGTCTGCTACAACCCAAAGATTTTCGGCTGCGACCAACTTTTTGAGAATGATTTCGTAATCGTCTTTGATGCTGCAAATGCCGGGAGTTTTCAGCCAGCAGTTGTTGCAGCCCATGCAATGCATAATTTTTAAATCAGCAGTGTTGATGATTTCTATCTCTTCATTTTTGTTCGCAAACAATGCTTTAATCTGTTCCGAGCAATCGCCCGATTCCAATGTATTTAAAACTAAAGTCATTTTAATGTTGTTCTCGCGACGGCGAGAATCTCCTTTTTATATATAACACTTAAGGTCTTTAAAAGTGTTACCGAATTTTATCGAAGTTCCTCAATTGCTTTTTGCAAGTTCGCTAGGAATTTCCCGGCGTGAGCTCCGTCCATTTGCGTGTGGTGGAATTGGAACGAAACTGGCAATTCATAGCGGAAAAGACGTTTCCTGTAACGTCCCCAAATCATAAACGGGTTGTTGAAAATGCCGGAATTCATGCCGACCGCGCCGTCAATTTCCGTATCGATAATAGCCGATGTGCCAATGACCATGCTGTTTTCGGACAAGTCCCAATCCCCACAACTTTCCGCCACAATTTTTGTGTACTTGAGGTAGTCACGATTGAACGTCGCTAAATCTTCGGAATACGGGATGTCGCAAGAGCTGACTTCGCCTTCGTCGTTTTTTACGATTGTATTCACCGCAATCGAATCGTATTGCATGAGCTTGCCGTTGACCGGGAGCATGTAAAATTCCTTAACGCCTGCCGCAGCTTTGCCGATGCAGTAATCCATAAGCATATTGAACTTCAAACCATGCTTCTTGCTAACCTTCACGAGTCTTGTGACATTCAACGATTTGAAAAATGTCACCATCGGATTCGGAGCTTGCATCCAAAACTCAAACGCCTTCGCTCTTGTTGTGCTTTTCGGATCGATTTCTTTTGCCATTTTTTGCCTTTAAATATGTTCGCCGATGACTTTATCCGTTTCGACGGAGTTTCATCACTTTCACGGGGCGCTTGCTGCCGCCATAAAGATTTTCGCAGTAGCGCATTTCTCCAGTTTCGCGGAACCCGCATTTTTCCATCACGCGTCCGGAGGCGGGATTGTCGATGAAAAAGTCGCTCCAGAGAACGTCAATGTGTTTTTCGTTGAAGCAATAGTCTATCATCAGTTTTAAAGCTTCTGTACAAATACCTTTGTTCCAGTAAGGCTTTGCAATCCAATAACCGGCTTCGGCCTCGTTCTCGCCGATGTCGATGTTGCTTTCGCCTTTGAGCAGGTAACCGATACAGCCGATGGGTTCTCCCGTCTCTTTCAGATCGATGGCCCACATGTGATCACCGCCGAAAATTGTGCGGATGATTTGCTGGCTTTCTTCTACGGATTTGTGCGGTTCCCAGCCGGCGCGTGGACCCACATCTGGATCGCTAGCGTATTTGAACAAAGCTTCGGCATCACATTCGCGCCACGGGCGCAGTAAAAATCTATCTGTTTCCATTTGCGTATGTCTTGAAAAAATGTTGTAAGTGCTTCTCGATGAATTTGAGAGCTTCTTTTTCGCATTTCGGCTGGCGGTCGACTTTAGAAATCCAGAGTGCGACGGGCGCAGTAATCTCTGTCGCAAGCATTTCCGGGTCATCCTTCACAATCACGCCTGCGTTCATCAGCGTTTCGAGAATCTTCTGGTACATTTGCAGAAGTCCATCCACCTGATGCCTTGTCGTGATTTCGGCGAGGCGCTCGCTGCGGAACTGTTCCTGCACTAAGAAAATGCGCATCTTTTTGATAATCGGGTCGGTCATTGTAAAGCGCACTTTCTTCATTGTTTCGTCGATGAATCCGTCGATGTTTTCGGGGATTGTGCCGACTTTTTTCGCGGAGCCAAACGATTCCTCGTAACGCGCTTCGGCGATGTCGATTAGCGAATTCAGAATGTCTTCTTTGCCTTTGAAATGCTTGTAAAGCGACGGCGCCTTGATGCCGACATCCTGGGCGATTTGCTCCACGCTTGTGCCGTCGTACCCGTTTTTGGCAAATAGCGTTAATGCGGTTTCGAGAATTTTTTCTTTTGTGGACATGACACCTCTACAGTCAGCTAACATTCATTAGCCAAAATAGCTAATATTTATTAGCCTGTCAAGTACGAAAAAATCCTCAGCCCGAAGGCTGAGGATTTTCCTAGTCTAAAGGGAGCCGACTAGAATCTGAATACAGTTTCGAGACCGAGGCTGAACAAGACGTCGTCGTCATAGTCCCCTAAGGAAATCCATATGTAATGTTCTTCCTTTTTCCAGTCATCGCCAACAGGGATGATGGCTTTGGCGAATCCGGTCACTTCAAGGTTTTTGAACGGGTTGAAGTAGAAACGGGGGCCGATTTCAAACGAGCCGAGTTCCTTTGTGTTGTCGATTGTATTTGTGTGCCATTCGCCAACGAGGCCTGCGGTAAATGCATCGTTTGCCTTGAAATCGACTTCGCCGTAGGCGAATTTGTATTCAGGGATTTCGTAGCTAAACTCATTGCCGTAATGAATCGTCGCGTGCTCGGAATTGTCGTCAATGATGGCGAAGAATGCGCCAGCTTTGACGATCACTCGACCGAGATCCAAGGTCGGTTCGGCCAAGAATGCATGCGTGGCGTTCGGGAACGATTTTTTCAGGCGGTCTGCGTGCAAGCCATAAACAGCGTGAACACCGAGAGGACCGAATGCAAGGTCTGCGTTTAAGCCTGTATGGAGTTCATTGGCGTTTCCCTTTTGCCAGCTTTTGTAGTGGATGAACGGACGGAATGTTTGGCCTGCTATATCGAACTGGTAGGCTAAGTGGATGTCGTAGCTTTTGGGATAGTAATAGTCATCCCATTCCTCGTCATCATCGTATGTATCTGTGCTGTAGTACGGTATATCATTCCAATCACCACGGCCGAAGCCGATACCGAACTGCAATCCGTAATAATCGAGTTCGATACCGCGGACTTGTTTTTCTCTCATGCCTGCGGCATTAACCGTCGAGTCGTTGAAGTTGTAATAGGTGAATTTACCTTCTGAGAACGCCAAGTCGCCCAATTTGACTGCAAAATTGCCTTTTTTATACTGGACGAAAGCATCCCTGTATTTAATTGAAGGGGCTTCATCATCGTTGTAGCCTTCAATCCCGACCTGAGCAGACCAATTTTCATTGAACTGCGCCTGGAAATCGACATCTACTTTTGATTTGTAGGAATGGTAAATCTTTTGATTATCGCCAGTGCTTGCGTTGGCGTAAGCGTCAAATTCGGCCATGCCGGAAACCTTTAATTTCGGATCGTCATTTTCGGTTGCGTTCTGAGCCAAAACGTTTGCGGCAGCAAGGCCAAATGCCAATGCGGTAAGTTTAATAGTTCTCATGGTTGCCTCCTATCTTAGAACTTGAATACGGTTTCGAGACCGAATTCAAACATGATGTCTTTGCTACCGTAGTCGTAGGTGCTTACCCATTTGTAGTGGTCTTCTTTTTCCCAGTCGTCACCAACAGGGATGTCTGCAAAGGCGTAGGCGGTCACTTCAAGTTTCTTGAACGGGTTGAAGTAGAAGCGGGGGCCAATTGTTACGGTGCCGAGCTCTTTTGTATCGTCGAGCGTATTGGTATGCCATTCGCCAACGAAACCTGCGGTAAAGGCGTCATTCACCTTGAAATCGAATTCGCCGAAGGCGAACTTGTATTCAGGAATTTCGTAGTCGTAGTAGGTTTCATGGATTGTTGGGTGGTCGTCATCGATGATGGCGAAGAATGCACCCGCTTTAACGATCACTCGGCCGAGGTTCAAAGTCGGCTCGCCTAAGAAGGCGTGCGTAGCGTTCGGGAAGGACTTTTTCAGACGGTCAGCGTGCAAGCCGTAGACTGCATGGATGTCGAGAGGTCCAAATATGAGGTCTGTATGCAAGCCTGCGTGGAGCGTGTTGGCGTCCTTCTCTTGCCAACTTTTATAGTTGATGAACGGTCGGAAGGTTTGGCCTGCAATGTCGAACTGGTAGGCCAAATGGATGTCGTAGCTATTGCCATACAACGAACAATCAAATGTTTCCGAACTATAGCAGGTTCTGTCGTTGTTTTTGCCTCGGCCGAAACCTAAGCCGAACTGCAAACCCTTGTAGTCGAGTTCGACACCGCGGATTTCGTGTTCTCTCATGCCTGCGGCATAAATAGTGGAATCGTTGAAGTAATAGTAGCTGAAGGCACCTTCGGTGAAGGCTAAGTCACCAAACTTAAGTGCGAAGTTGTCGCCTCTTTTGTACTGAACGTAGGCACCTTTGTAATGGAGATAAGGTTCTTCGTTGCTTGCCTTCCCTTCAATCTCCACCTGTGCGGACCAGTTGTCGTTGAACTTGGCCTGGAAAATGAGGTTTAATTGCGTTTTGTAATCGTGGTAAAACTTTTGGTCGTCGCCGGTCATGGCGTCGGCGTAAGCATCGACTTCGGCTCTTCCGGAAATGTTGAATTCAACGCCCTTGTCTTCGGCGGCCTTTGGGGCTTCGGTTGTAGGCTGAACTTCAGTTGCTGATTGTGCAAAAGCGTTTGCGGCAGCAAGCCCAAATGCCATTGCGGTAAGCTTAATGGTATTCATAAGTTACTTTCTCCTTGTATGTAATAAAAAAATAACTTAAAATATACCAAATAAGTAAGATTTGGCTGGTCCAAATTGGAATATGTGATCTATTTCATCTTGAAGGCTAGCATCGTGATGTCGTCGAACTGCGGTGCGTTCCCGGCAAATTCCTTGACCGCCATGCGGACTTTGCGACACAGAAGGCGGATCGAGTCGTTTTTGGACTCGTTCAGGACCTTCTGGAGGCGTTCCATGCCGAATTCTTCGTCTTTTTCGTTTGTGGCTTCGGGGACGCCGTCGGTGTAGGTGAAAATCGTGTCGCCCGGCTTAAGCTGCACTTCGAATTCCTTGTACCTGTAGCCTTCCATACCGGCGAGGACAAATCCGCTTTTGAGGGTGGCGACCTCGAATTCTCCGTTCTCATGCTTGATGAAGGGCTTCTCGTGGCCCGCATTGGCATAGACGAGGTGGCCCGTCTTGATGTTCAGCACACCGCAAAGGCATGTGACAAACATGTCGTGCACGTTGTGCTCGGCGAGCTCGTCGTTCGCTCGGCTGAGCGCTTCGGCAGGCGAGAGGCCGTGTTGCAGGTTGTGCCTCAGTACAATCTTGGAGACCATCATAAAGAGTGCTGCAGGGACGCCCTTGCCCGAGACGTCTGCAATTACGAGAGCTAAATGGTCATCGTCAATCATGAGGTTGTCGTAAAAGTCACCGCCAACTTCGAGGGCGGGGCGCATCATAGCGTAGTTGTCGAAACCATCCACATCTACGGGCTTCGATAGCGATGCTCGCTGGATAGTCGTTGCAATGGAAAGCTCCGTATGGACCTTCTGCTGCTTTGCCGTGGCTTCGGTCAAGTGCTTCACGTATTCGTCGAGCTCCGTTGCCATTTCTTCGTATGAACGGGCGAGTTTCCCGACTTCGGAGGTGAAGTAGATGTACTGGTGGCATTTTTGCAGCGTATTGTGGATTCTTTCGTAAATATCCTTGTTCTGCCCAAAAGTCTTTGCGATTTCGCTCATGCTTTCGATAGGCTTTGTGACGGTGCGTTCCATGTAGTAGAGGAACCCGAGTGAAACCCAGATGCCGATGTTCAGCAATGTGCCGATGTAAAAGTAAACGTAATTCCAGAGGTAAAGATTGTTCTCGCCGTATTTAAGTGCAATGCTTGGGTAGCTTGTAATTCCAAATGCTACTGAAATGATGATGCTTGTGGCGAGGAAAAACAAAATGAATTTTTCGTTGAGCGAAAAAGAAAAGATGAACTTTGTGGATTTTTTTTGCTTTTTGCGCATTTTTCGCTGGCAAATGAGCGAGGCGCAGATTAGATACGGAAACCCTATAATCACCATCGTGACAAATTGATTGAAGAAAATGTTTGCCGAGAGCATCGAAAAATAGTGTTCGTCAAATTTTAGTTTGATGACGCTTACGACCATGAACGCTGCCGCAAGCGAATCTAGGATGACGATGAGCATGTACTGCACGTTCTTGTAAATCTTGTCGAGCTTGAACTTGTTCTTGTCGTTTTTGCGGAGCTTGTTCCAAATAACTGCGGGCACGTAACCGTAAATAATCTGGACGAAAAATCCTGGGATGAAGATAATCGCGTCATAGCCGGACATGATGTCGGCGATGAGGTTTGCAATCGCGCAGCCGAGGACGCCTGCAAATCCAAATGAAATACCGAAAAGCAGGGGGAGGGCTGCCACAATGCGGACTTCGGTCGTTTCTGAAATCCTGAAAAATTCTCGACAGGGGTAGCCGAGAATAAAGAAAATAAGCCCGCAGATTAAAACGATAAGTATGTATTTATGAATGTTCTTCATAAAAAACTCCTTCTTGATTTTTAATATAAACATTTTTTGTGGAAGGAGTAAAAAAGCGTTCCTCCAATTGCGACTATGGGATAAAATGGTTGTGGAGGGTGGAAAATGGCTAAAAAACGAAAAGCACTTCTCAGAGAGAAGTGCTTTTTCGCGGGATAGACGAGGCTTGAACTCGCAACCTCCGGCGTGACAGGCCGGTGCTCTAACCAAAATTGAGCTACCACCCCAGGTGGTCTGATTGATTTCTCAATCAGTGTGCCATATTTAAAAACTTGTTTTGATTCAGTCAAGGCTTTTTTGCAAAAAAAGTGAATTTAGTTTTAATGTAGAATAGTTTTCTATCCAAATGTTCACTATTTTTTAGACAATTTGGCGGTCTTTTCCTATATTTGCGGTCATGACGAAATCTATTGAAATCCGCGATGCTCATGAACACAACCTCCGCCATGTCGATTTGACGATTCCCCGCGACTCGATTGTCGTGGTGACTGGCGTTTCGGGCTCGGGCAAGTCGAGCCTTGCCTTTGATACGGTGTTCCAGGAAGGGCAGCGCCGTTTTGTGGAGTCGCTTTCGGCGTATGCACGCCAGTTTATTGGGCGCATGAAGCACCCGGATGTGGAAAGCGTTCGCGGAATTTCGCCGACGATTTCGATTGACCAAAAGACGGTGAACCGTAACCCGCGCAGTACGGTGGGTACGGTGGTCGAGATTTTGGACCATTACCGCTTGATGTTTGCTCGCCTCGGCGTTCCGCATTGCCCCAAGTGCGGCAAGGTGATTCAGGCGCAGTCGGTCGACCAGATTGTCGATAACTTGTACGCGAGCGACGAGAATAAAAAGATTTTGGTGATGGCGCCGATTGTGCAGGAGCGCAAGGGCGAATACCGCAAGGAACTTGCGGAGCTTAAGGAAAATGGCTTTGTCCGCGTGCGCGTAGATGGGACGATTTACAGGCTCGAAGACGTGCCGCAGTTGGTGCGTTACGAGAAGCACACGATTGAAGTGGTGATTGACCGCTTGACGCTCGAACGCAAGAACATGAGCCGTTTGCGCGAGGCGATTGAAGGTGCCTTGAAGCTCACGGACGGAAAGCTTGTATCGTTCTTGCTGACATCGCAAGAGGCGGGCGCGGATGGTGCCGCGAAGGAAGAATACCGCTTGCAGGGTACGCAGCTCGCTTGCCCCAAGTGCGGGATTTCTATCCCAGAACTCGAACCGCGATTCTTTAGCTTTAACGACCCGAAGGGGCAATGCCCCGCCTGCAAGGGCCTTGGCGAAAGTTGCGAATTTGACATTAACTTGATTGTGCCGAATCCGAATTTGTCTTTGAAAGAGGGGTGCCTTGCTCCGCAAAAGAAGGATGACGGCTGCATCATCTTTAGCGATTTTGGCTGGCGCAATTTGCGCACGATTGCGAACGAAATGCACTTTTCGCTCGATACGCCGTGGAACAAGCTCAAGAAGGCACAGCAGGATGCCGTGCTTTACGGGACTCCGAGCGGGAGTGAACGCGGTGTGGTGACGATTATGCAGGAACTTTGGGACATGTGGCATATTTACCACTTCCGAAAGTATATGCAGATTGGCGTTTGTCCGGAATGTCACGGAACGCGAATCAACCGCATTGCGGCGGCTGTCGATTTCCACGGTCATAACATTTGCGAGATGACGGAATGGTCCGTCGAAAAGTCCGTCGAGTTTTTTGACAAGCTCAAGCTGAGTCCGAAGGAACAGCGCATCGGTCGCGAAGTGCTCAAGGAAATTCGTGGGCGCCTTGGATTCTTGAAGGCGGTGGGCCTTGGCTATTTGGACATTAGCCGCAAGGCTTCGACGCTTTCGGGCGGTGAGGCGCAGCGTATCAGGCTCGCAAGTGCCGTGGGGGCGGGGCTCCAGGGCGTGCTTTACGTGCTTGATGAACCGAGTATTGGACTGCACCCACGTGACAACGATAAGTTGCTCGAGATGCTCGAGCGCTTGCGAGCCCAAGGCAACAGCCTTCTCATCGTGGAACACGATGAGGATACGATGCGTCATGCGGATTGCGTGATTGACGTGGGCCCTGGCGCGGGTGTCGAAGGCGGTCGCATTTTGGCGGCAGGCACGGTCGACGAACTCGAAAAGAACAAGTCGTCACTTACGGGCGCGTATTTGAGCGGTCGCAAGTCGATTGAAATTCCGTCGCAGCGTTTGAAGATTGATGCGAGGACGCCGAAGCTTAAGATTTGCGGTGCTTGCGAAAACAACCTTAAGAATGTCGATGTGGAAATTCCGCTCGGCGGTGCGTTTACCGTAGTCACGGGTGTTTCGGGCTCGGGCAAGAGCACGCTCATCAACCAAATTTTGCGCCGCGAACTGGCTCGTGTGTTCTACAATTCCGAAGAACCGGTTGGCAAGTTTGACCATTTGGAAGGTCTCGAAAACATCGACAAGGTCATTGAAATTGACCAGACGCCGATTGGACGCACCCCGCGCAGTAACCCTGCAACTTATACGAAAATCTGGGATGACATTCGCGACTTGTTTGCCGGTATGGAAGAAAGCAAGGTGCGCGGGTACACGAAGAGCCGCTTTAGCTTTAATGTGAAGGGTGGCCGCTGTGATGCTTGCGAAGGTGCGGGCGTGAAGGTCATCGACATGCATATTTTGCCGAGTGTACAAGTCACTTGCGATGTGTGCGACGGCAAGCGCTTTAACGAAGCGACTCGTGAAGTTTATTTCAAGGGCAAGAATATTTCTGAAGTTCTCGATATGAGCATCAGCGAAGCTGCTGAATTTTTCAAGGACATCCCGAAAATTGCAGAACCGCTCAAGCTCCTTTGCGAAGTAGGCCTTGGCTATTTGACGCTCGGTCAGCCTTCGACGACTTTGAGCGGTGGCGAAGCGCAACGTGTGAAGATTGCATCGGAATTGCGTCGCCCGGGTACGGGCAAGACGCTTTACTTGCTCGACGAACCGACAACCGGTTTGCATTTTGAAGATATCCGTCGATTGCTCGAATGCTTGAATCGCTTGCGTAGTCTCGGCAACAGCGTCGTGGTGATTGAACACAACCTCGATGTGATCAAGTGCGCGGACTGGATTATTGACCTTGGTCCGGATGCGGGCGTGAATGGCGGTCGCATTATCGCGACGGGAACTCCCGAACAAATTGCCAAGTGCAAAAAGTCGGAGACGGGGCGTTACTTGGCTCCGGTCTTGGCGAAAAAGCATGGCGAAAACAAGCATTTTGAACGCACAGATGAAAAGGGCGAAGATTACTCGCTCGATATCGAAGTGCATGGCGCTCGCAAGCACAATCTCAAGAACATCGATGTGACGATTCCGCGCCACAAGCTCACCGTGATTACGGGTGTTTCGGGCTCGGGCAAGTCGAGCCTTGCGTTCCATACGCTCTTTAGCGAAGGCCAGCGCCGCTTTGTGGAAACCCTCAGCACTTACGCTCGTCGATTCTTGGGTCGCCCCGACCGCGGTAGCATTGATTCCATTTCGGGTTTGGCGCCTGCGATTGCGATTGACCAAAAGAGCGCAAGCAAGAGCCCGCGCAGTACGGTCGCGACGCTCACCGAGATTTACGACTACTTCCGCATTTTGTGGGCTCGCGTGGGTACGGCTCATTGTTTGCATTGCGGAAAGCCAATCAGCTCTTATGCCGCTGGCGACTTGATGCAGTTTGCTTTTGACCGAGACATCAACAAAATGGTGACGGTTCTTGCTCCGTTCGAAATCAAGGACGAAATTAAGTTGTCCAAGATTTTGACGGAGAAGGGTTACCGCAAGGCATATCTCGGTAAAAAGCTCGTGGAACTTCCGTTGCCAAAAATCCCCATTCGCGAAAAACAGTTGCTCGCCGTGGTCGATTCTGTAGTGGTCAAGGAAGAAAATCGTGCTCGTCTCGTCGAAGCGTTTGAACGCGGCTACCGCGACGGTAACGGAATCCTCTATGTGGATTGCGATGGCGAAGAACGCCTCTCGGCTAGTGAAAAGCCGGGTTGCCCGGAATGTGGTTGGTACATGGATTCTGCGCTCAACCCGAAGCATTTCAGTTTCAATACGCATTGGGGCGCTTGCGAAACTTGCCTTGGCCTTGGTCACTTCAAGGACGGCGAAGAATGTCCGGATTGCCACGGCGAACGCTTGAAGCCTGAATATCTTGCGGTGCGCATCTTGGGCAAGAACATCATGGATGTGCATCACATGAGCATTGCCGAAGCTCGTGACTGGTTTGCAAAAGTCGATTTCGCAAACGAAGAAAATGCGACTTCCGTGACTGCCGAAAGCAAAAAGACGATTGCAGCGCCGCTCCTCCGCGAAATCATTGGGCGTTTGGACTTCTTGATTAGCGTGGGTCTTGGTTACATTGGCCTTGACCGTGCGGGCGATACGCTTTCGGGCGGTGAATCCCAGCGCATCCGCTTGGCAAGCCAAATCGGCAGCGGTCTTGAAGGCGTCTTGTACGTGCTGGACGAACCGACCGTCGGCCTCCACGAAAGCGATACTGCAAAACTTTTGGACACGCTTTACCGCTTGCGTGACCTTGGCAATACGCTCGTGGTTGTGGAACACGATCTTAAGATGATGCAGGCCGCAGACCACATTATCGATATGGGCCCTGGTGCAGGCGATTTCGGTGGTGAAGTCGTTGCCGAAGGCTCTCCTGCAGAACTTGCAAAACCGTATGCGTTGCAACAGTTCCCGCGTAGCGAAACGGTCAAGTTCCTCACGTATTCAACTCCGGTGGCAAACCAGCTGGAACCCGTGCGTATTACGGACGATACGGAATTCTATGAATTCAAGAACCTCAAGGCAAATAACCTTAAGAACTTGTCTGTAAAGTTCCCCAAGAAGGCTGTGAGCGTTGTCTGTGGCGTTTCGGGTTCGGGCAAGAGTTCTCTCGTTGTCGATGAAATTTTCCCGGCGCTCAAAAAGCAGTTCCAAGCGCGTGGTCGCAAAAAGCAGAGCGGCGAGGTTTTGCTTGTCGACCAGAGTCCGATTTCGGGAACGCCGCGCAGTACGCCGGCGAGCTTTACTGGCGTGTTTGACGATATCCGCAAACTGTTTGCCAAACTCGAACAGTCCAAGATGAAGGGCTTTGATTACGGCCGTTTCAGTTACAACCTTGCGCGTGGCCGTTGCCCCGCTTGCGAAGGCCGTGGTGCCGTCGCTGTCGAGATGCACTTCCTTTCTGACATCTGGGAAACTTGCGAAGTCTGCGGTGGCAAGCGCTACAACCAGGAAACGCTTACGGTCACGTTCAAGGGCAAGAACATTGCCGACGTGCTTGACATGCGTGTGGTTGAAGCTTGCGAGTTCTTCAAGGATCAACCGAAGATTTTGCCGAAGCTCGAATGCCTCCGCGATGTAGGCCTCCCGTACGTGAAACTCGGTCAGCCGGTCACGACGCTTTCGGGCGGTGAATCCCAACGATTGAAGCTTGCCGCGGAACTCTGCCGCCGTCCGGCGACGGAAATGGTCTACCTGCTTGACGAACCGACAACGGGCCTCCATCTCAAGGATATCCAGATTCTTTGGAACCTCTTGCGCAGGCTCTCGGCACGTGGCGATACGGTCATTGTCATTGAACACCACCCCGATATTATCCGTTTGGCCGACTGGAAGGCCGAATTGGGTCCTGTGGGCGGTGCAAAAGGCGGTTACTTGCTCGAAATGGGGGCTAATTCGTCAAAATAATGGAACTACTTTTCTTATAAGAAATTATTTTTCTAAAAAAGAAGGTTCCTAAATAAGACAGGAGAGCTTATGACTTTTTACCGATGGCTTCCGCTTTTGTTGCTGGTCCCGGCATTAACAATGGCCGATGAGGATCGTAACTTTAAATTGACTTCGGAAAATTTTAAAGTCGGTAATGTTTTAGAGCGTGCGACCAACTTTGCAATCGTGTTGGATAAGTCGGTTGCCATTTCGCAGGCCCCTGTTTTCCCGTTGCAGGCAAACCAGCTCTACCTCCGCCATAAAGCGTCCGCAAAGGAATACCTTTGGTTCTGTGGCGATGCCAAACCGGAAGAATACAAGAACCTTCATGCCTTTAACCTCAAGGAAAATCACTTGAGCGCCCGTGAAGTGCTTGGGCTCCGCCTTTACGCTTCTCGCCAATACAAGGCTTTCCAGGACGAAGCGGACATTTACTTCGATGCCGAATATATTTACTCTCCCCGTGTCACTAAGCTCTTGTTCATGAAGAATGGCAAGTGGCAGGTCCTGAATGAAAGTGCACACCCGGGAATGGTGCAAATTAATTCTGACGAGAAAAATCTGGAAATTGTCTCGCTCAATGCGAAAATGAAACCGGGGACCAGGGCTCTTTACCCTGTGGATAGCGGAACCTATGTGTTTTCGTTTAACGCTCCTGACCAGCTCCCGTATGCCGATATCGGAAACCTCAAGGCTGGCGAAGTCCTCACGTTCGATGTGAAATTCCCGGCTCCGGATACAAGCGCAGCTGTCTCTGTTGATTCCAATGCGGTTAGCTCTAGCTCTGCGGCTTCCACGGACTCTGCTGTAGCTTCGAGTTCTAGCGTGGCAGTCCGTGATTCGAATTCGGTTATTGCAATTCCTGACTTTGATGCTGGTGTTTCTAGTTCAAGTGAAGCTCCGGCTATCGTTACCGAATCTAAGACGACCTCTCCGGCTGTCCCGTCTGTGACGATTGAACAGGTGCAGGCCCTGAAAACGCTTGAAGAAACCGAAGCGCTTTACGATGCGTTCTCCGCTGATGTCGATAAGAACTTTAAGCGCGTGGATACGACGGAATTCTCGAAATTCTATCCGGCCATCAAGCCTGCGGATTCTCTTGGACTCGTGGATTCGGGTAAGGTCTATCGCGGTTACGTGGCTCACTACAATCTCAAACGCACCGAGGCGCAGAACCTCTGGCGTCAAAAGAAGCTTGGTGTTGTCAGCAACTTGTACAAGGCTTTCCATGCAAAGTTTGATAGCCTCCAGGCGCTTCCGCTCCAGATTAACATGATGCCTGTTGCGATTGAAAAGATTATGAAGGCTCCGGACACGACCATCGTCATTGATTCGAGTAAGTCTCCTGCCGATACCATCAAGAAAGTTGTTGATTCTGCAAAGATTGATTCTCTGAATCTCCGCTTCGGTGCTGACCGTGAACGCGTAGATGTCGCATGGAAGGGAGTCGTTGATGGCTATTCCATGGATACTCTTGTGGAAAAGCTTGCTGCAGGAAATTCTGGACTCGTGACGACTTTGTTCCTCGTGAACAACAAGCCGGTGTGGGTGTTCAAGGAAGGCGACCTCGTGGGCCGTTACCAGTACCGCTATGAAAAGCTTGGCTTCCGCGTGGGCGATTCACTCTACTTTGGTAAGGGTGAATTTAAGTTGCCAAAGCATATTCTCGTTGAAAAGGAAGTGGAAGAATGGTTAAAGAGAGGGCCTGAGTCCTCTTCGTCTGTGGCTCCGAGTTCTTCTTCAGCTGCTCCGGATACGGTCAAGGCTGAACCTGTGTTTAACGTTGTTGAACACGCTACTCGTGGAACGGTTGCCGTTGTAGATTCTGGCTCGTTCCGCTATCGTGGCAAGGTGGTTTCCATGTCGCCGTTTGCAATCCACACGACCGAAGTGACGCAGGAATTTTTCCACAAGATCATGGGTCTTTTGGATTCCACGAAGCGTATTCCGGACAAGTCTGCATTTAAGGGGGCGAACAAGCCGGTCCAGAACATCACGTGGGAAAATGCGCAGTACGCTTGCAAGGTCCTTGGTGGTGATTTGCCTACCGAAGCCCAGTGGGAATTTGCGGGCCGCGCCGGTAGCAACGATGGTGTCCTCTGGACAGCAGACGATGTGATGAGCGTTGGCAAGTACGCTATCTTTGCCGAAAACTCCTTTAAGAGGGGCAAAAAGGATTCCGCCTATGGTCCGCATGACGTGGCGACCAAGACTCCGAACGCCTGGGGACTTTACGACATGTCGGGTAACGTTGCCGAATGGACCCGTGACAATTACTTTGCCATTACGTTCTCTATTGAAAGCTCCAACCCGACCGGTTCCTTCTGGGGCACAGGCAAAGTCCTGAAGGGCGGTTCCTGGAAGGACAAAGAAAAGAAGTTGAACATGACATACCGCGATGACGAAGATCCGCGCTATTGGTCTGACTTCATCGGTTTCCGTTGCGTGTTCCCACTCGAAAGAATCATTCAAGGTAAGAATAATGAGTAATAATTCTCATAAGGAAATGCGTTTATTCAAGAAGCTCACGGCAATCCCGTATTTGCTTGTGTTGCTTGCTTTGCTGATGCCGCTTGCGAATGTCTCGTGCTCGGCCAAGGACGATAGCAAGCCGATTGCACAGATGACGATTTACGAGATTGCCTCGGGTGTCGACCTGGACAAGTCTCTCTCGGAAACTGCAAGTACCCAGATGCGTCGCATGCTCAAGGAAAATCCGAAAATTCAGGACCACTTCAAGACGCAGATGCCGAACTTCCCGAAAATGGAAGCTGTTCCTCACTTGTATGGGATTATTGCGGCGGTTGTTTTGGCGGCGGTGTTCTCGTGGATTGTGCCGCTAGCATCAACGGTAATGGGGCTCTTGTCCATGATTTCGCTATGGTCGCTGTTGATGAAACTTTCGCACATCGGGGGGACTCTTGGAATCCCGTTATTGAAAGTTGAAGGTGGCATTGGGCTATACTGCGCTAGCTTCCTGATTTTAATCGGGACGGCAATGAATCTCGCGACGCTTGTGCGCCCGATAGTGGTGGCCCGCCGCGAACGGAAGAAAGCTAAAGCGTCATCCTGAGTGAAACGAAGGATCTAATGATTTCAATAAGAAAGGTCGCGAGTGTTCGCGACCTTTTCTATAACATTAAGCAGTAAGACTTTCCTATAGCAGTCCTGCCTACTGCGCCGCTGGCGCCATTACACGTTGAACAAGAAGTACATGATGTCGCCATCCTGTACGAGGTATTCCTTGCCTTCCGTACGGACGAGACCCGCTTCCTTGGCGGCGTTCCAGCTACCGTGCTTGAGGAAGTCGGCGTAGCTCAAAGTTTCGGCGCGGATAAAGCCACGTTCGAAGTCCGTGTGGATGACGCCTGCGCACTGCGGGGCCTTGAAGCCTGCGTGGAACGTCCATGCGCGGCATTCCTTTTCGCCAGCGGTGAAGAACGTGCGGAGACCGAGGATTTCGTAACCCTTGCGGACAACGGAATCGAGTCCGGATTCCGTCATGCCGAGTTCCTTCAAGAAGTCAGCCTTGTCGGCCGGTTCCATGGCGGAAAGTTCTTCTTCGATCTTACCGCTGATGACGATGACGTCGTGACCGTGCTTGGAGGCGTATTCCTTGAGCTGGTCCACATAAGTGTTACCGGTGAGGATGTCGTCTTCTTTGACGTTTGCGCAGTAGAAGAGCGGCTTTGCTGTAAGGAGTCCGAGGTCCTTGACGATGCCTTCCATTTCTTCGCTGTCGTGCATCACGGTGCGGGCGGCGCGGCCTTCTTCCATCGTCGTCTTCAAAAGTTCGCAAGCGGCGAGACGAGCCTTGGCTTCGGCGTTGCCGGTACGAGCACTCTTAGCTTCGGTAGCGAGGCGCTTTTCGACAGTGTCCAAGTCCTTGAGGATGAGTTCTGTTTCAATCACTTCGACGTCGCGGATCGGGTCCACAGAACCGTTCACGTGGATGATGTTTTCGTCGTCAAAGCAGCGTACCACTTCCATGATGGCTTCGCATTCGCGGATGTGGGTGAGGAACTGGTTGCCGAGACCTTCGCCCTTGGAAGCGCCTTTTACAAGACCTGCAATATCTACGAATTCTGTAACAGCCGGGACGATGGATTTCGGGTTGTAGACCTTCACAAGTTCATCGAGGCGGGCATCCGGGACGCTGACCATGCCGACGTTCGGGTCGATGGTGCAGAACGGATAGTTGGCGGATTCTGCGCCTGCGTTAGTGATTGCGTTGAAGATTGTGCTCTTGCCTACGTTCGGGAGGCCTACGATGCCGCATTTAAAACCCATGATAATCTCCGATTTGTGGCGCTTGTAATCGCTTTATCCTATAGC
The DNA here is from genome assembly GCF_002210425.1 of Fibrobacter sp. UWB2. NCBI lineage: Bacteria > Pseudomonadati > Fibrobacterota > Fibrobacteria > Fibrobacterales > Fibrobacteraceae > Fibrobacter > Fibrobacter sp. UWB2. The sequence continues at coordinate 115,626 of NZ_MWQK01000002.1, forward strand.
GATTCTAGTCACCTGTTTTTGCGATGTAAAGGTAGAAAATTGCCCTTTAAGCTTAAAGCGTAAAAATCTAAATTTGCCGCGGTTTTAAGGTGCTGTATGGCAACGGATGCGTTAAAGACGAATATGGATATGTTGAACGGACCCCTCGGTCGTAAGATTCTGAGGTTTGCCGTTCCGCTTGCGGCGACAAGCATTTTGCAACAGCTGTTCAATGCGGCTGACATTGCCGTGGTCGGGCAGTTTGCTGGCGACAAGGCACTTGCGGCTGTTGGGGCGAATACGTTCGTCATCAACATGCTGATAAACTTGTTCGTAGGCATCTCTGTCGGCGTGAATGTCGTCGTCGCGAATTCGATTGGTGCGCAGAGCTATCGTGCCATTACGCGCAGTGTCCACACGTCTGTAATCGTCTCGTTCTTTAGTGGGATTTTGCTCTCGTTTATCGGAGTCTTTTTTGCGCGGCCGATCCTTTCGGCAATTTCGACCCCTACAGATGTTTTGGATTTGGCGGTGCGCTATCTGCAAGTCTATTTTGCGGGTATTCCGTTTGTCATGCTGTATAACTTTGTGGCGGCAATCCTGCGTGGCAAAGGCGATACAAAGCGCCCGCTTTACGTGCTCCTTGCGACGGGCGCTATCAACGTGTTGTTGAACGTCCTCTTTGTTGCAGGCTTTGGCATGAGCGTTACGGGGGTTGCGCTTGCGACCGTGATTGCAAATGCGCTGAGTGCGGGGACATTGTTCTACTTCTTGCTCCACGAAGTCGGACCGTTCAAGCTCGAATTCTGGAAGTTGAGAATTACGCCTGTGTTTCTCGGGCGCATTATGCGTGTGGGGCTCCCGGCGGGGCTTCAGGGCGTTGTGTTCTCGTTTAGCAATGTCTGCCTCCAGTCGGCCATCAACAGCCTTGGTTCTGCAACTGTAGCGGCATCTGCCGCGGCACTCACTTACGAGTTCATTGTCTATTACTGGCTCAATTCATTCTCGCATGCGTGCGTGACTTTTGTGGGGCAAAACTATGGCGCGAAAAATTTGGAACGCTGCCGCCGTGCGGTCCGTTGGACCATTTTGCTAGCGACTACATCTACGTTTGCGTTGAGCATGCTTTGCTGCTACTTTGCAAAGCCGTTGCTTTCGCTGTACACGTCCGATCCCGAAATTATTGCGACTGGTTCAATCCGCATGTACGTCGTGGTTGGCGTGCTGTTTATCAACGTCTTTTTGGACGTTTTCTCTGGTGCGCTACGTGGCATGGGGCAGTCTTTGGCTCCGGCGCTGACTTGCGTGGTGGGTGTCTGCGGTATACGAATCCTCTGGGTTATTTTTGTATTCCCGCAGTACCGTTCTTTCGCTTCGCTGATGGTGGTGTACCCGGTGAGCTGGATTGTCACCATCATGGTCTTGGCTGGGATATACATTTATCGGGTAAAACATACCCGTTTTTAATGTAAATGTTTATTATCTGATTCGCCCATACGGGCGCTATTGCCAATTATTTGACATTTTGTCAACGGATGAAAAAAGGCCTTTTGAGATAAAGGCCTTAAATAAAGATAATTTACGGGTATCCTAAAACTGCCGATTTGGGATTGGATTCAAAGGCATCAATTAGTGTTGGAGAATTGGTGCTTCTGTATCGGATGGAGACTCGGATCACTATTCTTCATGATACATAACTTAGTGACCTTGACCGAACAGAGTTTTCAATCCCAAACGGCCTTTTTTTGCCCCCTTTGAGGGGGCTTTTTAATTGCCTTGGTGAATGCTATTTACAGCAAGTCGTCGAGGTTGATGCCGTACATTCTGACGTTATCAATCCAGATCTCCGTGCCGTTGTACACAAAGATGGTAAAGCGCGTAATCTTGTTGCGTGTCACGTCCCAGCCGTGGTAGCTTTTTTTGTCCGGATTTGTGAAATCGGATGGCTTGATGGCGACACGAGTCCATTCTTCGTTGACACTTCCTTTATACGAGGTCTTGTAGTTTGTATCGGATTCTACAATCGTCTCGAGGAATACTTCGAAATCCCCGCTGCCCTTGAGCCAAACTTCCACGGAGTCGAGTCTGCTCAAGTCGTGCTGGTGCGCGGCTATGCGCGTCCCGATGACAACGTAGCGTCCGAGCTTGTTCGCCTGGTACTGCACATGCAGCATGTTCTTGCCGAAGATGGTGCTGTCAGCCTTTTCGATGCCGTTGGTCGGCTTCTGGTCAAGGTTGTTCTTGACCGTTGCACTATCGTGCGGTTGTACGTACCAGTTGTAGTTAAGTGGCGCGGGCAGTGCGTTTAAGTCGGTGCCTGCTTCGAAATTCAAAACCTCGACGCTGTTGAGAGCGCTGATAAGCGAATCGCTGAGACCTTCCCAAACTTTGACATCTTCAATCTTCTTGGCCTTCTTGTCGCCCCACATGAGCATCCACGGCCTGACTGTATCGGCGGCGCTTTCGACGCGGATGTTGAGCGTAGCGCTATTGATGGTCGTATCCCAGCCGTCGATTTCAAACGGAATGAGGTTGTTGCTTCCGTCGTAGAGGCGAATGTCACTTCCGTCCTTTTCGGCCTTCGAGAAGTCGAAGTTCTCTTCAGTCAGGCGCAGGACGAGTACGGTCGGGAAGCTGAGCGGGCGCATCCAGTCCGAAATCAAGTCAGAGGGCATAAAGCGGATGGCGTTCTCGGGGATGACCTTGTTTGGGTTCTCGATGAGGCCAAGATCAATCGTGTCGTTCGAGGTCACGCTTGCAGAGGTCTCGCCGATGGCGCTGAGTTCATCGGAATTCCAGGCACTCACGGTGACGTTTCCGCACGGAGCCTTCTGGATGACGAACTGTCCGAGCGAATCGGTCTTGACAATCGTGTTCACTCCCTGGACGGCAACCCAGGCGTAGTTGGCGGAGTCCGGCAAGTCCACAAGACCCTTGACCGTGCCGACCGCTTCGAGCGAAGCGCTGTCGAGCGTGTATTCGTGGTTCAGGTTGTTGAGCGTGTACTGCAAGACGATAGAAGAATCGCCCTTGGTAAAGTTGATGGTGTAGGAACCATTCTGGTGGCCGTCGATATGCACCCAACCATTCGTGTCGGTCTTGCCTTCGTAGGTGTAGTTCACGATGCCGGTTTCGGTGGTGTCGGCTACATACCAAGACGGGAGCACCTGGTAGCGCACGTTGGCGGCCGGAGTGCCGTCTTCAAAAAGTCGGATGGCGATGGCGTTTTCGATTTCCGTCGTATTCCCTGCCGTGTCGTTGTTTGCTGTGCAGGCAACGAGGAGTCCAAAGGGTACCAAATAAAGAAGCTTGTTAAAATTTTTCATTTTATTTTTCCTTCTTCTTATTGAGTGCGACGGGGAATAAAGCGAGGTTCAACTGCATAACGCGATCGGGGACAATGCACTTGTCGACGCGAATCTGGATTTCTTTGCGGAATTCCTTGAGCATCTTTTTCAGGTCTTCGAATCCCTTGGAATCGACTGCCATGGTGATTGTCGAAATGTCGCGGTTCTCTGGCGGAATTTCATTGAGCGAGCGGATGCCAAACTGCATAACCTTCGAATGGAAACTGCGGATGGCTTCGGCCTTTTCGGCGCCTTGGACCGTGATGTGCGGGTCGGCGAGGCGGACTTTGCTGTTGTTGTTGATCGGCTGGATAAAGCCGAGCGACTTTAAAATCTCGATGCTTTCTTGCGCCTGTTCTTCGGTGATGGGCGGAATCACGCTGCTTGCGATTTCCGGGATGTCCACGTTGCCGTGTTTCACTTCGATGAGCGCTCTTACGACGATAGTCCACCAGGCGCTTAAATACTTGAGCTCGTTGTCCTTGAGCAAATGGCGCTTCACATCGCGGAGCTGGAATGCCTTTTGCAAAATTTCAGCTTTTGTCTTTTCGGATTTTGTGCGCGATGCGACAATCAACAAGTCAAAGTATGCGGCCCCGCGACCGTCCAGTCCGAGCATTTTCTTTGCGGCGGGAACTGCGTGGACGGGGAGATTGCGCTTTTTCTGAACTATATAGTACGCATGACTTGAATCCAAGCCAAGCGTTTTGCCGAGAGTGCTGAAGGAATACAAGGAGTTGTGTTTCTTATGCTCCAAGTAATAATCCTTGATCATATCCCGGTAGTCATCGTAATCAAAGATTTCTGCCATAACCAAACCTATACTAAATATACTTTAAAAATTGTGGTAGGGCTTCATGTGAGTAATTAGTAAGTAGGTATTTGGGCGATAAAAGGGCGAAAATTACTAGAATTGTAAAGGACTCTTTTGTGGAATGAATATGGCTCAGAAAAAAAGTAACTGGAAAAGACGCGTTGTTGGCCTTTTGCTGATGTATGTTTTGATGTTCGTAGGGTACCAGTATTACGAAAAAAAAGTCGTAGAACGCGAACAATTCGAAATGATGATTCATGTAACGAACGAGTGCATCCGAGTTGGGGACTGGAAATGTGCCGAAAAAAATGTTCGGGAGCTTTTGAAGTCTGAACCGGACGATACGAATTTGCAAATGCACATGGCTGGGATTCTCTTTGAACAGGAACGTTATCAGGAATGTATCAGCTATATTGAATCGCTAAATTTCAAACACAAGGACTTAGATTACCTTGTTGAAAAGTCGAACGCCTTGGAACAGGAATTGAAAAATCTCGGCGTCGAAAAGTCTATGCATTTCCGCTTGGAATTTGATGGCGGTCCTTCCAAGAAAGATGTGATGGAAGCTCTTGCCGTTTTGGAAGTCGCCTACGATTCAATTAGTAATTTGTTCGATTTTTTGCCCGAAAACAAGATGAGCCTTGTGCTGTATGAGGATAAGGAATATCAGGGAACGGGACCGCGCCCGGATTGGGTTGGCGCCGTGTTTGACGGAAAATTGCGCGTGCCTGTGAACATGATGGCATATCGTGAAGTTTATCGCCCGGTGCTGTTCCATGAACTGACACATGCATTTGTTCGTGCAATGACTCGTGCCAAAGTGCCGTGCTGGATGAACGAGGGAATTGCGCAGGTGATTGATGGCTCGCATAACAACGAAGAACACCCGGCGGGAGCAAAGCCAAGCATTGAATCGTTAAGAAAATCTTTTGTGAAAGAGACGGATGCGGCAACGGTGAAAAAACTTTATTGGTTCTCGAAGCGTATGGTCGAAGAACTTTTGTGGCGTGATGGCGGCGGCCCGGAAGCCTTCCGCAAATTTGCCAAGTGCTTGCAGGACCTTCGTGAACTTGGAATGGATGGCTCCCTGAAAAAGCATTATGGAATGACGGCTCAGGATTTGTTGGAGTCTGTAAAATGAAAAATATTGTGATTCTTGCGACGGGCGGTACTATTGCAGGCGCGGGCGAGCAAGGTAAGGATATAGGGTACAAGTCGGGCTCAATCAAGGCGCAAGCGCTGATTGATGCGATTCCGGAATTGAAGAATGTGGCGAATATTTGCGTGGAGCAAGTTTGCAATATCAATTCGGACGATGTTACTTCTGAAATTTGGATTGCTTTGGCGAAGCGGATTCAGGAACTTTTGCAGCGCGAGGATGTGGACGGTATCGTGATTATGCACGGGACTGATACGATGGAAGAAACCGCTTTCTTCTTGAGTTTGACGCTGGGTGGTTCTGCTCCAAGTGCCGCCGGGAATGATGCGAAACCCGTGATTATGACAGGCTCGATGCGCCCTGCAACTGCTGCAGAACCTGACGGCCCTGCAAACCTCCTCTTTGCCGTGAAAAGCGCTGTAGCTTTGTCATCACCGTCTTCATGTCACCCCGGATTTATTCCGGGGTCGCCATCTCGTTATGCGGACAATGCCGCAACCCAAGAATCTGTCATCCTGGAGCCGAAGGCGATAGGATCCAGTGCGGTATATGTCGCCTTTGCAGGCAAATTAATGAACGCTCGCTCGGTGCAAAAGATTCACGCGAATGATTTGGATGCGTTTGCTGAATTGTCATGCCCGCCTCATGAATTGTCATGCCCGCCACCGAGCGGGCATCTCCCTCTCGTAAATACATTCGACATCTCGAATATGCGCGAATTGCCCCGTGTCTCCGTTCTTTACTTTAACGCTGATGCCGATGCAGAATTGGTGCGCTTTGCGGCGGAGCGCTCGGCAGGGCTTGTCATTGCTGGTGCTGGCGCCGGAGAATTTTCTCGCGCATGGGCGGACGCATTGACGGATGTCGTTTCTAAAAATAAAATCCCCGTCGTGATATCGACGCGAATCAATCGCGGTCGCATTGTCCCGGAACAGCTTCTTGTGCCAGGAACGATTGCCGCTTACGATTTGCCTCCAGCCAAAGCCGCCGTCCTCTTGCGCCTCGCTTTAACTACCACGAATGACCCTGCGGCCATTCAAAAGATTTTTCTAGAGAGCTAAAAAAATGAAATTCCTCATCCAGCGAGTCACTAAGGCTCAAGTCGATATTGATGGTCTAACAGTCGGTAAAATTGATAACAAGGGATTCCTTGTGCTGATTGGCGTAGGCGAGGGCGATACTCGCGAAATTGCCGACCGCTTCATCAAGAAAATGCTTGCGCTCCGCATCTTTGCCGACGAAAACGGAAAGACGAACCTTTCCATCAAAGATGTTGGCGGCTCGCTTTTGCTCGTTTCTCAATTTACGTTGTATGCCAATTGCAATAAGGGCAATCGCCCGACATTCAATGGTGCTGGCAACCCGACGCTTGCCAATGAACTCTACGAGTACATCATTGAACAGTGCAAAAAAGAAGTTGCCATTGTCGAAACCGGAAAATTCGGTGCCGATATGCAAGTGAGCCTCGTCAACGACGGCCCATTTACTATAATGCTAGAGTGATGGCGGGGCGTCCCCGCGGAGTTGTTTATGAAAAAAAATCGTTCATCGTTCATCGCTTTATTGTTCGCGTCAATGCTATTCGTCTCTTGTGCGGGTTCGCGCGATAGCGCTCCCGAAGGTGGCGACATGGCAGACGCTCCGTGCACGGAATGTGGCACGCAAGGCGATATCGTGCTGAAAATCACGGACGAAAAGTTCTACCGCGAATGGAACCAAGTCGCATTTAGCCGTATCGATTCCAATGCTGTTGTCGGCGTTTTCCCTGCGCTCAAGGTGACGGCGACACGCCCCGAAGATTGCAAAATGTGCCACAGCTTCAGTGCCGATGCTCTCGATTTTGACTTGGCGCGCGTTGAAGATTCTTTGTTTGCAAAAGCGTTCCCGAAAATGCAACGAGACTTAATGATTGTCGGCATGCGCGTCCCCGATGCGGATTCCGCTTACGTTGATTCTTTGTCTGTAAAGCTCCTTGCCGAAAAATTCGTGGAAGGCAAACGCTTGGATGACGTGACTCCGTGGGAAGAGCGCGATGGCGTGGAACAGACAATTGCACGCCAGTTGCCGTTTAAACTTAAAGAATTGCTGAACGGAATAGCGAGTCGCTATGAACTTCGCTATTTGACAATCCCGCTGGTGCTGAATGTGGAAATGGATCCGGATTTAGGCAAGAAGGGAGGCTTTACATGGCAAATCGTGTGGAGCATGTGGGATGCCCGCTACGGTGAACTTGTCGCCCTCACTTACTCCAAATTTACCGCCGCAACGACGACCCGCGTGGCGCCTGAAAAGGAATGGGCTACGCCGTTTGCCTCTAGACTCTGGAAACTGCTCAACACTGACGTCGCGCATTTCGAAAACCACTAATTTAGACGAGAGAACGGCTCTTCGAACCTACAGACGAGAGACTAAAGATTTTTAAGGTGCTACGCGAAAAAAATGAACTGTTCTTATTGCATTTTCTCTCGTCTCTCGTCTTTCGTCTTTCGTCTAAAAATCTATTATTGCAATCATGAACACTCCTTTCTACGTTTTTATGAAGCTTTTGCCGAAGAATGCCGCAAGTCGCATTTTCGGTGCCTTTACGCGTTTGCGCATCCCGTTCCTGAGCAAAATCGCTCGCAACGCCTTTGCTAGCTATTACAAGCTCGACATGTCTGAATCGGAATACCCGCTCAGCCATTACAAGAACATCGGTGAACTTTTTATCCGCAAGCTCAAGCCGGGTATGCGCCCTGTTGCCGACGGTGCCGAAATCGTAAGCCCGGTCGATGGCGTGCTTTCGCAGACGGGAACGTTCGATGGCGATGACCAGAATTTGATCCAGGCGAAGGGCAAGACTTACACGCTCCAGAGCCTTTTGCGTAGCGAAGAACTTGCAGAACGTTTCAAGGGCGGCGCCTTTGCTACGATTTACTTGGCTCCGTTCAACTACCACCGCATCCATAGCCCCGTCAAGGGCGACCTCGTGCTTTCGAGCTATTGCCCGGGTACGCTTTGGCCGGTCAACGCAGGCAGTGTCGAACGTGTTGAAGGTCTTTTCAGCATCAATGAACGCTTGACGAGTGAACTCCGCTTGGCGGACGGTTCCGAAGTGCTCGTGGTCAAGGTCGGTGCGACAAACGTTGGCCGCATTGGCGTCGTGTATAACGATTCCATCTTGACGAATGCCGGCAAGCTCCCGCGCGACAAAAAGCGCTTGGACTGGATTCCGAATCAGCAGTTCTCTTTTGACCGTGGCGATGAACTTGGCCGCTTTGAAATGGGCAGCACCGTGATTCTCGTGGTCGACAAGAAAATTCGCGAACGCCATCCGGACTTGTTCAAGTCCCGTCTTGGACAGGCGGTGAAGGTGGGCGAGGCTCTCTAGTTGGTCTCGGTAAAGCGTTTCATTCACGACGAACCGGCGCTATTCAAGGCTTCGAAAGCCTTTGTAGCGCTTCTTTTCAAGTGCGCTGACCCCATAGTTTATGTTGCTCAAAAAATGCCCACGGCGAATGAACAAATTGCGTGGACATTGCTTGGGACGGTCTTGTTTCAGGATCGTTCTTACCCCGATATCTTGCGCCTCCTCGTGAAGTTGCACGAGCGTTTCCCGGGTGATAAGCTTTGGTCGCTCCCTGTGCCGAAAGGCGGTGAAATCGAAGAGGTCGTTGAGCAAACGTTTAATAGCCGCAACTGGACTGTTTTTGAACACGTCTCCGGGATTTTCTGGAGCGTGGGGCTATTTGTCCGCCGTCATCCGGACCTTGCATCTTGGGTGCAAGGCTCTACTCCCGAAGAGATGTGGCGCGACTTGGGCGAAATCTATTTCATGGGCCGTGCAAATCCGCGCCCTAAGGCTTGTGCCGCCATTTACCGATTGCTTGCTCCAAAGCCGCTAGGCCTTGGGCTTACCTGCCGAGACGGTTCCAAAATGCCGTCCTTGCCGCTGACGATGGGGGCTCGCCGTTTCCTTGCGATGCTCGGGCCTGCAAAGGAGTCTAGCTTTGCAGAACTGGAACCTGCCCAAAAGCAAAAACTTGCGAATGAGTATTTTATGGCGCTTGCCCCGGAGAACCCGTATTTTGCGGCGCATTCGCTCCAGTTCTTTCTGGAGAATGGGTCCGAAGGCTTCATTTGCCGTGAACTCACGTCGCATTGTTCCAAGTGTCCACTTTATGAGTACTGTAATTACGCCGAAGTCCGCAAAAAAGACTGATGTATGCTAAATTTTATGAGTATGAATCGTTTCTTTTCGGTGTTGCCTAAGTTTGTTTGTGCTGGAGCCTGTCTCGTTGCACTCATGCTTTGCGCTTGCGAACAGAAGGTCGAAGAGATTGTCGATTACACGCTTGTATGCTACAATGATGTGTGGCCCATGGACGAAATTCGTATCGACGAAAATCCGAACGACGATATCAAAGCTTTGGTAAAGCGAATCGATTTACGTTATCCGATAATGCTTGGCGATACGCTCGACGTGACGATTCTCGAATTCAAGAGCGACGTCTATGCGCTTGACTATTACATGAACAGCGGAAAGTTCCAGGGAATCGTTCCGATTTTGCGAGGTGCGTTCCTAGAACAGAGCATCCGCTCGGCGGCTCGAATCTTCATCTTCAAGCACGATAGCTTCCGTCGCTATGAACGTAGCGACCTTGAAAATTACGTCCGCCAGTTCCCGAACGCAAGGCACGGCGGGTTCCCGCAGGAATTCCTGAGCCTCCCGTTTGAACACCGCGAACCGGGGCGGACCTCAATCCAGACGAAGTATTTCATTGGCGTCAAGGCCTATTTCCCGGTGTTAGCCCAGAGCTACAGGGACTCCGACTTGCAGTGGAACGTTGCCCGCAGTTGGGACCTTGTCGAAGAGAACGACTTTATCGCCTGGGGCCGCCAGCTGAACATTGTGCAACCCAAGGGCATTTACCGCGAAACCTCGACGCTTTACTTTAATGCGGGCGAGGGCGTGAACGGCATGGCAACGAGACTCCCGGGTGGGCGCGTCGTGGCCGTGTGGGGCTACCTCGACTGGTCGGATCTGGAACGCAAGTTCTTTACCGCCAGCGACCGCATCTACAGCGCTAGGTATTAATTTTTATTACTATATTCAAAATATGGCTATTGAAAAACTTGCAGAAACTCTTTTGGAAAAGCTCCGCTACATCACGAAGGCGGAAACTGTCATTGGTGAACCTATCCAGGCGGGCGAAACGACCGTCGTGCCTGTGAGCCGCGTGTCCGTTGGCTTTGGCTTTGGTGGCCACCAGAACAAGGGCGATACGTCTGCATCTGGCGGTGGCGCTTCGGTCGACCCGGTCGCGTTCCTCGTCATCAAGGGCGATGACGTGCGCATCATGCCGATTACCAAGGATAGCTCGCTCGTGTCGAAAATCATGGACATCGTCCCTGATATTACGAATAAATTTGCTAAGAAGCCCGCTGACAATTAAGAAGTTGTCGCTCGGCATTCTTCTGTGTTTGTAATGTCCGCCTTTGTGCGGACTTTTTTTTGATTTGTCATTCCACTTCGTGGCTTGACTTGTTCGCCTCGGATATAGAAACGTGCAAGCATGTTTCTGCATCGCTCGGCTCCTTGTCATTCCCCTAACGGGGCTTGACAGCTGCGGCTCGGCAATAAGAATGAGTATACTCATTCTTGCTGCACTCGCCTTGCGTGTCATTCCCGCCTTGAGCGGGAATCTCCTTTTCTAGTCAAAAACAGAATTTTATTGGTCTTTTTCTCTATTTTTGTTCTTTTGAGAACTTGAAAAATTTTTGAGAACATTTTGGAGGCAGTATGTAGTGTGATATTTTGCAAAATTATGTTAAAAAATGGTGTTTTCTATTGACATTCGCAATTTAAAAGAGTATCTTTATCCATGTAAAAACGAGAAAGTGAAAGCCTTTGGGTGTATATGGGTTAGTAATTTTGAGAACAAAAAGAAGGTCGTAAACTTCTCTCGGTAGTTTTACAAGGTCGTGTTTTGGTTGTTGGACCTTGTGAAATACCCGGCACGGGGACATACGTGCCACGAAATCCTCCTCCAAGGCGCCGTAATGGCGTACTCCTAACACAAAAAATAGGACCTCCTCATACTCCATGAGGAGGTTCTTCTTTTGTCATGACCAGTCATCCTCGAAGCGAAGCGTAGGGGATCCATTATTTCTTGTAACTACGTTTGCTGTCGGGCTTTTTCTTTAAACGAAAAAGCCCCGGCGCTAGGCCGAGGCTTTCTCAAATGCGTTACACCGCGCAGCGCGCGGCATTCTCGTCGATTAACCGAGAACCTTCTTTTCGAAGTCGCCGAGGCAGTCGACGAGGGCCTGAACGCCTTCGACCGGCATGGCGTTGTAGATAGAAGCGCGGAAGCCGCCGACAGAACGGTGACCCTTGAGCTGCTGGAGGCCACGAGCCTTAGCGAATTCGAGGAATTCCTTGGCGAGATCGTCAGCCTTGTCAGCTGCAACGACGTCCTTGTTGAACACGAACGGAACGTTCATGATGGAACGGTCTTCCTTAGCAGCCGTACCGACGAACACCTTGGAGTTGTCGAGAGCGCTGTAAAGGAGAGCAGCCTTGGAGCGGTTCACCTTTTCGATAGCGTCCACGCCACCGAATTCCTTGAGCCACTTGAGGGTGCGGTTCATCACGTACACGGCAAAGACCGGAGGAGTGTTGAACATGTTGGCAGCGTCGATGTGGGTCTGGAAGTTGAGCATGGTCGGGATGGTGCGGTTCACCTTGCCGAGGAGGCCCTTCTTGATGATCGTGACAGTCACGCCAGCGCAGCTGATGTTCTTCTGAGCGCCGCCATAGACGACACCGAAGTCAGACACGTTAATCTTACGGGCGAGGAAGTCGGAGCTCACGTCAGCCATGAGGAAGCCAGACTTCGGCTTCGGGAAGTTGTGCCATTCCGTACCGTAAATCGTGTTGTTTGCGGTCACGTGGAGGTAAGTAGCGTTGTCGCTGAGCTTCAAGTTCTTGTCGATGCGGCTGTAAGTTTCAGACTTGGTGTCGCAAGCGGCGAGAGCGTTACCGAACTGCTTAGCTTCCTTGTAAGCCTTGTTTGCCCAGACGCCGGTCAAAGCGTAGTCGGCCGTAGCGTTCTGATCGAGGAAGTTCATCGGGAGCATGCAGAACAAAAGTGAGCAACCACCACCGAGGAACACGATGTCGTAATCTTCCGGGATGCCCATCAATTCACGGAGGTACTGTTCCGTCTGGGCGAACATGTTTTCAATCGGCTTTGAACGGTGACTCATGGAGAGGATACTGATGCCGCTGTTTTCGAAGTCGATGCATGCAGCAGATGCTTCCTTGAGTGCCTGTTCCGGCAAGACCGACGGTCCTGCGCTAAAGTTATAGACTTTATTTGCCATTGTTGTGTTCCTTATTAGGGGTTGGTGCCCGTTAGGGCTAAAAAATTACGGTGTAAAATTAGTAAATAGGCGTTGACGTGGCAATAAAAAAAGCCCGCTCGCGGCGGGCATTTTTTTAAACTCCAAGTGCCTGGATGGCTGCCTTGTACTTCTTGAGACGGAACTTCGTCTTGAGTTCGCGGCGTTCCTGACGGTGGATGTACTTGTCGTCCATGAGCACGTTCAAGATGGCGCTCTTGGCCTTGGCGGCTGTCGGGTTGTCCTTGAGCGTTTCGACAAAGCGTACAAAGTCCTTTTCACGGGCGTCGTAGGTGGCGTCTTCGGCCGGCACGCCCTTTTCCATGAGGTGGCAGCTGTATTCGTCAATCCATGCCTGGTTCTTGTGGTAGGTCATCTTCTGGATGAGGTCCACCATATCGGCCGGAACACCCATCTTGATCATGTCGTCCGGAGTCTTTTTAGTGGCAGAAGTAATGGAATCCTGCAAAATAGCGAGAACCTGGACATCTTCGGATTCGCCTTTGTTCTTGAGATAGTCGGCGACATTCTGGAGGAAATCGATGTATGGGCCACCGGCCTTGTCTTGCTGGCCTTGGTGAACGGATTCTGCAATTTTGTAGGCGTCTTGATAAGAAAGCATTATTAACCTTTTTTTAAAAACTTCGAGCATCGTTGATGCCCATGCCTTGAATATACATAAAGCTTGGTCAAAAAAGCGTCCCTTTTTTGCAAATGGGTCGAAAAAGCACCTCTTTTGCGCAAAAAGACCTTAAAATAGTCGGTTTTTCGCTTTTTTACGCCGTTTTTGGATGTCTATAGCCCAAATGGGCTATGCCATAAACTCTTTACGAATTACTTAAAATAAGCTAAATTTGCCCAAGTTTTACCAAAATGTAAATAATTGGGAACAAAAATGAACAAGAAAACCATCAAGTTCGGGCTTGCAGTTTCTGCAATGGCTCTCTATTTCGCCGGTTGCGGCGACGACCTGCTGTATTCTCAGGATGTCAATCAGTTTACTACGGTTTCTTCCTTGAATGACGATGACTGTAGTGAAAAGACCGAAGGCTCCATGGCCTTTGTGAAGTCCAAGGCTACGATGTACGTTTGCTCTGAAGGCGAATGGGTCGCCATGAACGACCACGAAGCTATCCAGTACCGTTGCGAATCCAAGGAACTGAAGGACAAGTCCGGCATCGCCATTATTTGCGATGGCAACGATACAATCGGTGTTGTCTACAATGGTAAAGATGGTACAAACGGTACGAACGGTAAGGATGGTGCCGACGGCAAAAACGGTACGAACGGCACCAATGGCACGAATGGTAAAGATGGTGCCGATGGAACGAATGGAACCAGCGGAACGAACGGATCTAGCGGAACGAATGGTAAGTCTGCTTACGAAATCGCAAAGGATAACGGTTTCACGGGCACCGAAAAGGAATGGCTTGAATCCCTGAAGGGAGCTGACGGCAAGAACGGCACCAACGGCACCAACGGTAAAGATGCCGATATGGACGCCATCAACAAGGATATTGATAGCAAGTTCAGCAGCGCCTCTGCCAAGAACCAGAGCGAAATTGACGAAGCTCTCAAGAATTTGAGCTCTGCCTCTGCCAAGAACCAGAAGGATGTCGATGACGCCCTCAAGAACTTGAGTTCTGCAACGGACAAGTTCGGCGAAGATATCGACAGCAAGTTCAACGATGCTTACAGCAGCTGGAATGCAGAACTAGAAGACAAGTCTTGCGCCATCATCGATACGGTTCGTGACAACGAAAAGGCTATCATCACCGTGACCATCAAGTGCGGCGACGCCGAGACCAAGATGGAAATCCCGTTCACAGTCGTGAACGAGAACCTCGCCAAGGTGTACAAGAAGCATGTTGTCGTGCGTTTCCCGGTGCAGGCCAACAAGGAAACAAAAACCAATGACATCTACGAAGAAATCTGGAAGAACCTCAAGGGTGGCGACAATGCAGAACTTACCGTGACGGACCTTGACGAAAAGTTCGCCCCGAGCGGCAAGGTGTTTATGCAGGACTTGTTCGCCTCTGCCAATAAATCCTTTGTGACAATCGAAGAAACTAACGAAAAGGCGGTGGAATACAAGGTTGCACGCCTCGAAGGGGATCTTGACATCACGAACCTTACGACCCCGGTTGTGAAGCTCCGTGTCAAGCTGAACTTGAGTAACAACGCTTTCGGCGCCTTTGGCGGATTTGGCTCGAACGCAACGGATGTCATTTACAACGCCTATGCAGACTTGTCCGATGCGTCCGACACGGTTGTCATCGACTTCTTGACCGACTACAAGGCCGCCCGCGTAAAGAAGTTGGTTGACGATGGTAACGGTTTTGGTGTTGCAAACGAGCAGGCAAACAAGGACCTTGCCCACGCCCTTTATTTGGAAAACAGCGAAGAATATCCGTCTTTCGAACATTATGCCCCCGATCAGATTGGCCTGGCCGAAAACTTCAACAGCATCGTGTGGGTGATGGCCCTCATTGACCAAAAGGACAAGACTCCGGGTTTTAACTCGGTCTATAACGCTTTCCGCAATGTCTTTGCCGAAAACGGCAACTTTAACACCGCCGTCAATACGACTTACGCAGGCAAGGAACACAGCATGTTCTTTGTTGATTACCTCGCTTTGCTTATCGACGCGAACTTCTTCAAGTGGAACCAAATGCAGCATGGCGACTATACTGCTGAAACGAATGTCTGGAGTGGTACGGATGCCGTCTATTACAAGATTTTGCAGAATGGATTTGTGGAAGCCTATAAGCTTAAAGTCGAAGACGCAAAGGTTTTCAATGATCCGTCTGGCTATAGCAGCAAGGTGTATAAGTCTGATGTCGAAGGGGGATATTTCCGTTACTTTGAATATATCGAAAACGAACAAGTTTGGTATCCTATAACACTTTGGGCTGTAGGTGTTGCAACGGTGGAACAAGTTTGCGATGCTGACGCAGTTTATTCGACCTTCTTCTATAGCTTTGAAGGTCTTGATGAAAATGCCGTTTGTGTATGCGACAATGGAAAATGCTACTGGCAAGATACTGAAAATGTATGCTTGGGCCGTAATAAAGGAGATAAGGGATCGGCGTTCTTAGACGGGGAAATTCAAGAGTATGAGTGCGAATGTGATCTATCAGCTTCTTCTACTTGCGATGCTCTTGTGCCTGGTATTCCGAACTCTTCGAGCTCTGTTGCATCCTCTTCTAGCGCTGCAAGTGGCAAGACTCCAGAAGAACTTGCAAATGATCCGTCTTCTAAGCTTTACCTCGGTGAATGCAGCGCTACAGTAAACGAAGGCAAAGAAAAGCTGTTCGACACCAAGAATGCGGAACTTGCCACGGCAACGAGCAAAACAACCTTTGTATGCGATGGCTCCAAATGGAGACAGAAAGATTATCATGACGAGGAATATGGAATATGTTCAAAAACTACGATGGAAAAGGGCGAAGTCAAGGCAGGAAATGGTTCCGCTTGGTACAAATGCGATTACCTTGATAAACAGGAAAAATACGAATGGATCGCTACTGATTGGCGTGACTGGGATTTAGATAAAGCTTGCCATTATGGCTATGTCAATGAAAAAGTGGTTACTGAATCCGGTTATGAATATGTTTGTGAAACAGTAGAGGATTTAGACAACAACGGTAACCATACCCATGAATGGCGTGAAACGACTGCTGATGAATATTGCGTGGGTGACCGCGTCAAGGCTACAGTGCAGAAGCTTGAAGACGAAGACCTCGGCGAATCGACCTTCAACGAAAAGTGTAGCTACCACGGTTCTACCTATGCGAGAAACAATACTGCTAGCGGGGCCAAGAAATGGGTGTACTACGGTAATTTTATCAACGAAAGCACAAGATACAGCGTTTTCTTGTTCTTGAATGGTTATAAGGATAATGTAATTTACACTTGTAACAGTTGGGACTGTGATTCTGTTTCTGTAGAAGTCGTGCAGGGTGCAATTGCCTCGAATATGCCAGAAGTCGAAAAACAGAAATGGATTAATGTCCTTTGCAACTATGGCGATTACAAGCGTGCTAGTGGCTACGCCGACGGCATCGCCTTTGAAGTCAATGTAACGTTAAAGAGTGACGAAACTCCGAAGACGTTTGTCGCTAGTGCCAAGAGAAATGATTGGCACGAACCTACCTTTGAGGATATCTATGGCAAATGCGACGAAGATAAGATGAAAAATCAAACCAAAGTAGCTGTTTACGGAGGGGAAAAATACAAGTGTAACTACATTTCTGGAGGTCCTTCCAGCGGATACTACTCTTGGATTAAAGCAAGCGATTTGGATGAAAATGCAACGCTTGGAATTTGCACAAGAAATCGAAAAAAAGATGCCGCTATAGTCGGTGACGCATACTATGAATGTCTTAGTAATGGTAACGCAGAAGGAATCCCCGCAAGTTCTTCCTCCACAGATTGGCGAGTAATTGATGAAAATGAGTACCTTAACGCCAAGTTTGGTTATTGCGATACCGATAGAGGTGATACTAAAAACATTGCAGACATTAAGAGCGAAACCCTCAAGGATGGTGAAAGCCACAGTTTCAAGTGCTCTATTGCTAAAGACGTCGTAAATGACTATGGTAAGTGGGTTGACGCCTCCACAGACATTGCTCTCGACCAGATTTGCAACAGAGATAACGAAGATGCAACTGTTACCAAAGAAAGCGTAACCTATGTCTGTGCGTACAAGGATGAATCATCCATGTATCAGTGGGAAAGCAGCCGCGAATAGAAATTGCACTAGAATATGAAAAAACTTACCCTTATACTCGCACTTGCGCAGGCGGCTGTCTTTGCTCAGACCGGCCTCCTGGGGGGTAAAACTGGCCTCCACCAGCAAGATGCGAATACGCTTGGATTTTTTCACTTCCGTTTAGGGACGGGCGGTACAATTGCGACCGATAACTGGGGCTACACCCGTGGCGCCTTGTTTACGGACCAGTATGGTCGTACCCAGGAACTCGATGTGTGGGATGCCCGTATGGAAAAGGGCCGCATTGACGGCGCTTTGGCCGGTAACTTCAACTTTGCGTTTGGCCTCCGTGATGACTTGGATATCGGCGTGAGCCTCCCGATTTACTACGACCACGCAAAGGATTACTCTGGCGAAGCGATTCGCGCTCACATGGGCAAGGGAGGCCTCGGCGACTTGCAGTTCTATGCCAAGTACCGCACGCCGCACTTTTTTGGCCCGGATTACATGAAGACGGCCGCTGTTGTTGATTTGACGGTCCCGACTGGCTGGAGGGGCGTGGGTATCCGCCCGCGTCACGCCTGGTTCCTCGATAACGAGGGTGGCCCGACGTATGCCTACACGGCAAACAGCGTAATGCTCGGCCTTACGGGGGTTGTCTCTGTCGATTACAACAAGAAGGGTGTTCCGCTTGTCTGGAATTCTTCTCTTGGACTCATGATCGGCTTTGGCGATGCCTCGAATACGCTTGTGTATAGCACGGGCGTGAACCTGGAAATCAACGATTACATCCAGCCGTTCCTCGAATTCAGTGGCGAAATGCGCTTTGGCAACGATGCGTATCCGTTCAGTCCGATTACCGACCCGATGGTGCTCACGCCGGGTATCAATGTGAAGATTCCGTTCTTCAACATTGACTTTGCTGCGGGTATCGATATTGGTATTGGTAATCTTGTTGATGGCTACGATCGCAAAGATGCCATGGACAACTGCAAGGATTTCCAGATCAAGTTCAAGGGCGAAACGGGTTACAGAGCTAGCTACTGCTATGTTGCCCAGCCGCTTATTGCCGGTATCGCAAAGCTCACGTGGACGTTTGGCTTTGATGGTGACGACGATAACGATGGTGTAAAGAACCGCAAGGACAAGTGTCCGGAAACGTTCCCGCCGATAGTCGTGGACGAAGACGGCTGCGGCATCGATACGGACGAAGACAAGGTCTTTGACGGTCTTGACAAGTGCCCGGATACGCCGAAGGGTGTCGCCGTGGATTCTGTCGGTTGCCCGCTGGATACGGACGAAGATACGGTCCCGGATTACAAGGATTTGTGCCCCGAAACGCCGAAAGGCGTCAAGGTAGATTCTGTCGGCTGCCCGTTGGATACCGATGAAGATACGGTCCCAGATTACAAGGACCAGTGCCCTGAAACGCCGAAGGGCGTCAAGGTCGATAGCGTCGGTTGCCCGCTCGACAGCGACAAGGACGGCGTCTTTGATGGGCCGGACAAGTGCCCGGATACGCCGGAAGGTGTTGCCGTGGATGCTGACGGTTGCCCGCTCGATACCGATAAGGATGGCGTGCCGGATTACCGCGACAAGTGCCCGAATACGCTCCCGGGAATTCAGGTGAACAAGCGTGGCTGCCCGCTGCGCCGCAAGGAAGACCTGGACTACCTCAAGAAGGGCATCCAGTTCGAATTCGACTCGGCAAAGCTCTTGAAGTCCAGTTACCCGACTTTGGATGACATCATCGCTCTCTTGGAAAAGATTCCGGAAGTGAAGCTTGAAGTCCAGGGCCATACGGATATCGTGGGTACCGAAGACTACAACCAGAAGCTTTCTGAAGACCGTGCCCACTCCGTGACGGATTACATGGAATCGAAGGGAATCGCCGCCGACCGCTTACGCGCTATTGGCTTTGGCACTCGCATGCCGCTTGCTGATAACGTAACGGACGAAGGCCGTGCCAAGAACCGCCGCGTGGAACTCATCCCGTTCGGCTATTACACCGAAGGCGATGGCACTGTGGCTGCTCCGTCTGACTCTCTGCTGAACGACAGCACGGCTGTGCCGCCTCCGACAAAGTCCGAGGTGAAGCCGGAATCCAAGCCCGAAGTGAAGGTGAAGCTCAAGGCCAATGCCGAAAAGAAGGTGAGGTCTGCTTCTAAGGCTGGCCTGAAGCGCTTGAAGAACATGCGCGACAGAGCTGAAAAGGCTGTTGTCGAAATGAAGTCGGAAGCTGCTGCCGCTGCAAAGCCAGCTGAAACGCCGAAGCCGGTTGAAACGCCGAAACCGGCCGAGACTGCTCCGGCAAAGGCGAGTGCGCCTGCTCCTGCGGAAAAGCCTGCGCAGTAGAGCGGTTGTCATGCCCGCCACCGAGCGGGCATCACCCTCTTGAAAATGTGAAAAGACCTGGCATATCGCCAGGTCTTTTTCGTTACTTTTGCCGAGTCCGCGGAAGCGGGCTTCTCTCTTAATTATCCTGCGAAGTTCTTGCCGAGGATGGCAGAGACGTTCTTGAGGATGCCTTCGGCGACGTCCGGCTTGTTCATGGAATAAACGTGGACGTTTGTGATGCCGTTGGCATAGAGGTCGATGATCTGGTCGGTGGCGTAGATGATGCCAGCCTGCTTCATGGCGTCCGGATCGCTACCGAACTTGTCCACAAGCGACTTGAAACGTTGCGGCATGAATGAACCCGAAAGCTTGATGGCGCGTTCGACCTGGTTTGCGTTCGTGATGGGCATGATGCCGGGGAGCACCGGGCAGTTCACGCCTGCGTCGCGGAGCTTGTAAAGGAAGCTGAAGAAAAGGTTGTTGTCGAAGACCATCTGCGTTGTGAGGAAGTCTGCGCCTGCATCGACCTTTTCCTTGAGGTGCTTGATATCTTCGGCTTGGTTTGGACTTTCCGGGTGCTTTTCGGGGTAGCAGGCGGCGCCAATGCAAAAATCAGCGTCAGCGGCTTTGAGTTCGCGGATGAGTTCCACAGCATGGTGGTAGTCGCAATCACCGCGACCGTTTGCAATGAGTTCCGGCGTGAGGTCGCCACGGAGGGCCATCACGTTCTTGATGCCGGCGGCCTTCATGTCTTCGATGCGCTGGTGGATGGTTTCCTTGGTGCTCGAAATGCAGGTGAGGTGGGCGAGCATCGGAATGTTGAAATTGTACTTGAGATTCTTCGCAATTTCGAGCGTGTACTGGCTCACGCCGCCGCCTGCGCCGTATGTGACGCTCATGAATGCGGGGTTAAGCTTTGCAATTGCTTCGGTGGCTGCTTTAACGTTTTCAAAACTCGTTTCTTTCTTCGGCGGGAACACCTCGAAGGAGAGGCTCATCTTGTCTTGCTTCAGGATGTCGATAATCTTCATTGTATCTCCGTGCGATTCTGTATCGCGCTCTTGAATTATGCAAATATTCAAATCTATGCATAAATGTAGATAAAATTCCCGATTGTGGCAATGGGGAATGCGTAAAATTTTTGGAGAGATGGCTTATGAATCGTGCGAAAATTGACGAAAAATCAAATTATTTACTATATTGTGTGCTCACAAACGCCGTCGTAGCTCAGTTGGATAGAGCAGTTGCCTTCTAAGCAACGGGTCGTGGGTTCGACTCCCGCCGACGGTATAAAAGGTTCGTGCGCCATTGGCGCGCGGACCTTTTATATTTTTCAACGGAACCCACGACGAGACCATGTGGGTTCGACCTCTGCGTAAGGCGAGTGCAGCGCCGACAAGCTCGCTTGTCGGCATATCCGAGCCGAAGCCGGAGTGACAACGCGAAGCGTTGTCACCTCCCGCCGACAAAACAACAAACCCCGGAACAAGTCCGGGGTAACAGTCAAAAAACGTAAAAGACAAGTCTTATTACTTCTTCAAAATCTTGTTCAGCGTAGCGCGCAAATGGTTCATGTTCGCTTCGTTGAGTGTTTCGTAGCGGTAGAACGTGCCGTCCTTCTGCACGAGGTAGACCACCGGGATGTAACCCGTGCCATAAGTTGGCCCAAACTTACTATCCGTGTCCTGGAACACCGGAATGACTGCGTGGTATTGGTCGATGAACAGACGGATGTCGTTCTTCTTGATGCCGCCGTTCAAGCCGATGGCAATACCCGTAAGACCCTTGGATTCATATTCCTTGATGAGGTTCTGGATTTCGGGGAAGTGCTTTTGGCAGTGCGGGCACTTCGGGCTGAAATAGTAGATGAGCAGCGGACGGTTGCTGAAATGGGCGAAGATAATGCCCGGATCGCTGATGCCCGAGAGGTGTGTCGAAAAGTCCATCTTCATGGGCTGCTCGGTCTTGGGATCCATCATTAGTTTAATATCGGCAACCTGCGGTTCCGGTGCAAACTGGGCAAAACCCATTGCTGCTGCAAAGACAATCAGACTAAAAAGACGTTTAAACATGCTCATACTCCTAAAGACTTTGGGTTAATCCCTGGGAATCTTTTTTAAACAGTTGTAAAATACCAAAAAATAGCGGATTGAATTGTGATTTTCGTCAAAAAAAGGCAAAAATAATGTAAAAAATAGCGATTCTCGCTCGATGGCGTTATTCCGCTAGAATTCTTTTGAAAATGGCGGGTGAAAACGCCGGATTTTCCATGAATTCCTGCTCGAAAATCTCCATGATTTCTTCGGAATATTCAGTCTGTTTGCTCAGTAATTTTATGGCGTCAATCTTTGCTTGCGGATTTGCTTCGCTTGCGAAAACTTGTCCGAGCTTTTGAAGTATTATCCAGAAGTAAATCGCGAACTCGACCTTGGTGAGGCTGTTGCCATCGAAGAGGCTTTTCTCGTAGTAACGGAATAGCAAGTAGGCGATGATTTTTTCACCATCGCTGTCCGTGAAAATCGTGTCGGTTTGCCAGCCACGTTCCTTGAGCTCTTTGTAGGCGGTGTCCCAGGCGGGGCCGTAGCTTTCGCCTTTGCCAAGAATTTCGAACCACTGGTGGTGGATGTTGTTCGAAATTTTATAGTTTGTGCGAACTTCGGAATCGTCGGGTTCGGACAGTTCTAGACCACTTGTCTCGATGGCGTAATCCAATAACTCGATGAGTCGGACGTTCAGCGGTTTGCTGTGGTCTGCTAGAATTTTGAACAAATGATTACGTTCTTCGAAAATGGCATCGCGGGCTTCAATGGCGTCTTCGGGAATATCGTCCGGAACGTCGTCAATTTCGCGCTCGACAAACGCAATGGGTGAGGTGGCGCCCCCTTTGCTCTCGAGCAGTAAGCGTACGCCTTCTTCGCAGCAGAGCCCGATTCCCTTTTCCATGATGTCTCCGTAGACTTCGACGAATCGCGGGTGCTCGCGGCAAATATCGCACAAGCTGGATTCCCCGAGATGGCAAATCATGTCGCAGAGCCCGTCGTTCCTTAAGAAGGGGCAACGGTCGCCGGGGAACAATTTGAAATGGCCGTCTTCGATGTTTTGACGAAGTTTTTCTCCAAAATCGCCTTTGACTTTGGCGTAACGTTTGGCGCTAGTTTCGTCGATGTCGATTTCCCAGCCGATGCAGCAGGTGTCGGTGCATTTTCCGGCGATGCAACGGAACGAATCGTAAAAATCAGGTGTTCGGAGAATCATGCTATAAAATTTAGAAATGACGTCCCGTTATTGCTTTCTAACAAAAAACTTACGTAAATGTTATCTTCTTTGCTTTTAAAATTGCTCAAATGAGCAAAATTTTATGTAAAAAATTCACAAAAAGTAAGAAAAGTATGCTTTTTTTAAGTTCGACCTCTGTTTTCTATTGCCACGGTGGTAGAAAGTGGGTATATTTGTCGTGTGTGATAAGTGTTGTGGTAAAATGTGTCAAATATGAATTTCACTTCTTTCATAGGACAAGCCCAAACGGCGATCGATGGAAAGGGAAGGACCTCCTTCCCTAGGGAATTCCGTCGTCAGCTTTCGGCGTCCGAAGGGAATGAGTTCGTGGTCACCCGTGGCCCGGACCGCACCCTCCGGTTGTTTGTCCTTCCTGAGTTTGAGAAATTCATGGCGGACTTGGACAGCCGGTCCGACCGCCGTCAAGCCGACTTAGTTCGGAGAGGCCTCTGCCCCACAGTCGTGGAGATGGATGGCCAGAATCGCATTTTACTCCCCAAAATATTGCTGGAGTATGCCGGTCTTAAAGACGAAGTTCTTTACGTCCAGGCCAGCGGTAAAACTCTCGAATTATGGAATCCTGAACGTTACAACGAAAAGTATGGCTTACAGACAAATGAAGCTATCGACGCTTTCGATGCCGCGTTCTATGGTGAAGGCTTGACGGAGGGGGATAATGGCAGATAACAATCTCCGCAAGTCAGTACATGTAAATGAAATTTCGGAAGCCGCGGTCGCAGGAGTTCAAGGGAGAGAATTCTATCACGATCCGGTGATGCTCAAGGAATGCCTTGAAGGCTTGAACATCAAGCCGAACGGCACCTATTCGGACTGCACGCTTGGCGGTGGCGGCCATTCTTACGCTATTGCCCAAGAACTGAATTCCGAAGGGACTCTCCACGCTTTTGACCGCGACGATGAAGCGGTCCAGTTTGCAACGAAGCGCCTTGCTAATGTTGCTCCCAAGTTTATTGTCCATCCGGTTCCGTTTAGCGAACTCGGAAACGAAATCGAACCGAATACACTCGACGGAATCCTTTACGATCTCGGCATCAGCAGCCATCAGGTAGATGACTCTAGCCGTGGTTTTACGTTTGTAGGCGACAATCCGCTCGACCTCCGCATGGACCGTCGCGAAAGCGTCTCTGCCCAGGAATGGCTCCGCAACGTTAGCGAAGACGATTTTGCAGCGGCACTCCGCAAGAATGCCGATATGGACCGTGCGTTCAAGCTTGCGACCCGCATCAAGGAAAAAGTGGGAGAAATTACCACCGAAGGCCGCGATGTGCTCCCGAGCGATATCAAGACCGTTGTCGAGGCCGTGTTCCCGGATAAGCGCCGTGACGCCAATAGTTTGCTTGCCCGCGTGTTCCAGGCTGTCCGCATGGAAGTGAACGGTGAACTCAAGCAGATTGAAGATAGCCTCCGCGCCGCTGTCGATTGCCTCAAGGTGGGCGGCCGCCTCGTGGTGATGAGCTACCACTCTGTCGAAGACCGCTGCGTCAAGGAAACGGCGGCTGAATTTGAAAAAGCATGCATTTGCCCGGAAAACTTGCCGGTTTGCATGTGCGGTGGCAACCACCAGCGTTTAAAGAAAGTGAACCGTAAGCCGATTTTGCCCTCGGCCGAAGAAATCAACAGGAACAGTCGGGCGCGTTCTGCCAAGCTTAGGGTCTATGAAAGAGTATGACTAATAACGAGCAGAATGTATCCGAAAAGTCTAGAAAGGGCGGTGTCATGAGTATCGTGTTCCTGTTTGTCCTCATGATTACAGTTGCAAGCATGTTCCCGGTGTACATGCAGAACAGCATCAATCGTCTTTACGGTAACTACTATGGTTTAAGGGAAAAGGCGAACCTGTTGAACCGCGAAATCCTTTTGAGGGATTACGAAATCAACAAGCTTACCTCGATGAACCATCTTGCAAAGTTTGCGGAACAGACAGGCCTTGGCTTGAATTCTGTGCCGGTGAAAGTCATGATAATGGGGGAGACGCGTGAATAAGTTCGGTGCAGATCCTCTGTTTATCTTGAAGAGCCTTGTGCTTTGCACGATTGGTGTGCTCATTTTGCAGACGTTTGATATCCAGGTTTTAAATCGCAACGTCTATCAGGTAAAATCCAAGTCCATGGTGACGCATACAAAGAACTTGTATGCTGAACGCGGCTCGATTATGGATAGAAACGGCGTCGTGTTCGCCGAAAGCATCCGTGATACGAGCGACAACCTGGGCTATAGCCGCCTGTTCTTGCAGGGCTCGCTTGCTTCGCAGATTGTTGGCAAGGTCGGCTTTGACGGCATTGGCAACATGGGCATGGAAAAGATTTACAACGATAATCTTCGCGGTGACGAAGGCATCCGCCTGAGCATCCAGGACGTGAAAAAGCATGAAGTTTATTCACGTTCCAAAAACGTTGTCGAAGCAAGGTCTGGCCTGAATCTCGTTTTGACGATTGACCGCAACATGCAGGAAATTGTCGAGAAGGCTTTGAAGGATGGCGTTGCTGAATTCAATGCAAAGAGTGCAAGTGCTGTTGTTGTGGACCCTGTTACAGGTGAAATCCTTGCGATGGCGAGCTACCCGACGTTTGACCCGAATTCCAAGAATCAGGGTGTCGATCGCGCCGCAAAGAATGAAATTGTTTCGTTGTCGTATGAACCGGGTTCTACGTTCAAGGTCATTACCGCTGCCGCCGCTCTTGAAAATAACGTAGTGAGCCCGCTGAAGGTCTTTGCAAACGAAGGCAAGTGCTGGCAGTGGAATCCGCGCTCCGAAAAAATTTGCGATACGCACATCTATGGCGATATGGACATGAGCGAAGCCATGGTGCAGTCTTCGAACATCGTGTTTGCAAAGATTGCCTCTGAAGTGGGCGCTGTCCGTATGCATAAGATGGCCCGTGCCTTTGGCATTGGCGAAAGGGCTTTTGACAATTACGCCGGTGAAGAAAGCGGCAGACTTTTGACTCCTGCAGAACTCACTCGCGACGATAGAACTTTAAAGACGATGGGCTTTGGCCATGCTGTTTCTGTGACGCCGATCCAGATGGTGATGGCTTATGCGGCAGTTGCTAATGGCGGTAAGCTGATGCGTCCGCAGATTGTGAAGGAATGGCGCAATTCCAGTGGCGATGTCGTCAAGAAGGTTGAACCGATGGAACTCCGCCGCGTGATTTCGGAAAAGACCGCTGCTTCGATTCGCAAGATGCTCAACCGTGTGGTGAATAGCGGTACGGCAAAGCGCGTCGCTTCGCAGAAGTTGCCCGATGTCTTGTTCGGTGGCAAGACGGGTACGGCTGAAAAGTACAATCACATCACCCGTTCTTATGACCGCAATTCTCAGGTGGCTTCGTTTATTGGACTTGCTCCGTCCGAGGATACCCGCTATGTGTGCCTCGTGCTTGTGGACGACCCGCAAGGGAAGCATGTGGGTGGCCTTACCGCAGGCCCGATTTTCCGCCGCATCATGGAAGGGATTTATTTCCATCCGTCGCTTTCGCCGCTTGCTCATAACTTGAAGCAGGTGAAACTTGGTTCTCCGTGCGATAAGGATTTTGCCGGTATGCCGGTGACTGCCGCCAAGGATTACGCGAAAAAGCACAAGTGCCCGGTCCGCTTTGAAGGCAAGGGACTCCGCGTGATTTCGGAACGCGTGGATGCGGGCCTTGTCAATGGAAAAACGCTTTTGCTCGGCGATGCCGTAGCAAGCAGGATGCCCAACTTGCAGGGACTCTCGCTTAGGGATGCCCTCGAGGTGATGGGAAATATCCGCATGAATGTTGAATATACAGGAAAGGGACGTGTTGTGGCTCAGGAGCCCAAGGCCGAAGAGGCCTTGCAGAAGGGCATGACCTGCAAGCTGACCTTAAAGGAGAAAAGCTGATGATTTCGGAAGGACTTATGGAAAAGTTGTCCGTGACGGGGCTTTGCGATGATTCCCGCCGTGTGAAACCGGGGAATTTATTCTTCTCCGTTCCGACGGAAGGTTATGAAGCCTTTGCCCGTAGCGCTATTGCGGCTGGTGCCGTTGCGGTTGTGGGCGAGACGATGGCTCCCGAGGGACTCACGTCGAAGTGGATCCAGGTGCCGGACGTGAAGGCTGCCCGCCTGGAAGCCGCCAGGATTTTCTACAAGGATCCGTTTAGCAAGCTTATTTGCCATGCCATTACGGGTACGAACGGCAAGACGACTAGTGCGTTCCTCATGAATGCGATGCTCGAAGCTGAAGGCCGCAAGACGGCTCTGCTCGGCACCATCAAGAATAAGATTGGCGACAAGTCCGTGCCGGCTTCGCTTACGACTCCGGGTCTTTTGGACCTTTATGAATTTGCATCTCGCGCTGTAGCTGAAGGCTGCACCGACCTCGTAATGGAAGCGTCTTCGCATTCGCTCCACCAGGGCCGTGTTGCTGGTATCAAGTTCAGAAGCGGTCTCTTTAGCAACTTGACGCAGGACCATCTCGATTACCACAAGACGATGGATGCCTACTTCGAAGCCAAGAAGTTGCTCTTTACGAAGTATTTGGCTGATAATGGCGTGGCCGTCATCAACATTGACGACGCTCACGGCGAACAGCTCTTTAATTCTCTCGATTGCCGCAAGGTGGCTGTTTCCAGACTCGGCAAGGCTAAAGCGGACGTGAAGCCGTTTGGCGAAATCAAGAGCACCGAAGACGGTCTTGAATTCACGCTCCCGATGATTGCCACAGAAAAGTTTGAAACTCCGCTCTGCGGCGACTTTAACGTGGACAACTTGCTCTTGGTGCTTGCATGGGCCCACGCTCTTTGCGTTCCTGAAGATGCCATGCGCAAGGCGATTGCGACCGTGCGCGTTCCGGGCCGCTTTGAAAAGGTTTGGAGCAAGAACGGCAAGCATGTGATTGTGGACTATGCCCACACGCCGGATGCTCTTGAACGCGTGCTGAATGTGGCCCGCAGCCTCTGCCGCGGCAAGCTTTCTACCGTGTTTGGCTGCGGTGGTGACCGCGACAAGACGAAGCGCCCGATTATGGGCGGCATTGCCGAACGCATTGCAGACAAGGCTTGGCTCACGTCGGACAATCCGCGTACCGAAAAACCTGCAGACATCATTGCTGACGTTCGCGCCGGCATGACGACGGACAAGTTTGAAGTGGTCGAAAACCGCGAAGAAGCTATCAATCGCGCTTGTGCAGAACTCAAGAGCGGCGATTGGCTTGTGATTGCGGGCAAGGGCCATGAGGATTACCAAATCATTGGTAAGACCAAACATCATTTTGACGATCGCGAAATCGCGGTGAAGGCGATGACTGATGCTGAAGCTTGATTTGACTATTGGAGAAATGCTCGAGATTCTGGAAACCGAAGCTGTCGGCGTTCCGGCTCGCACCTTGAAACGCAAGGTGAATCTCTGCATGGATTCTCGTGAAAGTGCCAAGGGCGTCGTCTTTTGGCCGATTAAGGGTGCTCGCTTTGACGCCCACCAGTTTGTATCTCAAATGGAAAAGGATGGAGCTCTGATGAGCGTTGTAAACCAAACTGCTATCGATCCGAATTTCAAGATGTACGCTCCGGTCGAAGATACGACGAAGGCTCTCTTGAAACTGGCCAAGGGCTATCAAAGACTTTTCAAGTTGAAGAAGGTCGCCATTACAGGTAGTAACGGCAAGACCACTACAAAGGAAATGACGAAGGCTGTACTTTCGATGAAGTACAACACCCATGCAACTAAGGGTAACTTCAACAACCATATCGGTGTCCCGATGACGTTGTTCCAGCTGAAGCACAGCCACGAAGCCGCTGTTGTCGAAATGGGTACGAGTGGTCCGGACGAAATTCGCCCGCTTTCGCTGGCTACGGAACCGGATATTGCCGTGATTACGAACATTGGCGCAAGCCACTTGGAACGCCTCGGCGATTTGGACGGCGTGTTCAACGAAAAAATCAACATTACGGCTGGCCTCAAGAAGGGCGGCACGTTGATTGTGAACGCTGATGATGAACGCCTCTGCAAGGTGAAGGCCACCAAGAATTACAAGGTCGTCACGTTCGGTGTCCGCCGCGGTATCCTCAAGCCCGAAAAGCTCAAGTGGACCGAAAACCTCTGCGCTGATTTCTACATCGGCCGTACGCACTTTGTGTTGAATGTTCCGGGTGACCATAACCTTTATGACGCTCTCGCCGCAATTGCCGTGGGCGAAGCTCTCCGCATCCCGAAGGGTGATATTGCAAAGGCTTTGGCAAGCTTTACCTCTACGAGCATGCGCATGGAAATCAAGGCCGCAAACGGCTTCAAGGTGATTTCGGACTGCTACAACGCCAACCCGTCTTCGACGAAGATGGCGCTCCAGACGCTCGGCAACATGCGTGTCGAAGGCAAGCGCATTGCTGTGCTTGGCGATATGCTCGAACTCGGCAAGGAAAGTGGCAATTTGCACAAGCAGATTGGCGCCTTGGTGCCCGAAATGAATTTTGACATGCTCCTTGCTGTCGGCAAGGAAGCAAAGAAGTATGTGGAAGGCGCGAAGTCCCGTGGCATGAAGAACGTGCAGTATTTCGAATCTGTCCCGGAAGTCATTAGCCAGTTGAGCGAAACTGTCGCCGAAGGGGATGTCCTTTTGGTGAAGGGCAGCCGCGGTATGCACATGGAACAGGTGGTCGATGCACTCCTCCACATGGTGCCGGTATTCAAGGTTTAAGGTAAGGTCTAGTAGTTAAGATGTCATCAACGTCGCAGACAATAGGTATGAACAAGCTCCTGCTATTTGTCACATTAGCATTAATGTGCTTTGGCTGTGTTGCTGTCTATTCTGCATCTGCGCCTGTGGCACTTTCGAAGAATTTGCCTGCGGAATATTATCTCAAGGCGCATCTTGTCAAGGTCTTGGCGGCAGCCGTGATTATCGGCGTGTTCTACAAGATTGATTATGCGCTGTGGAAGGTTTCTGCTCGCCTTGTCTTTGGCGTCGGTGCCATTTTGACGTTGGCGGCTATTGTCTCGGGCGGTGCGGTGAAGGGTGCGTCACGCTGGATTTTCGGTATCCAACCGTCCGAAATCTTGAAGTTTGGCTTTATCATCTGGGTTTGCTCGAAACTTTCGAACGCCGGTGACGAAATCAAGTCAATCAAGTGTACTGTTATCCAGCCGGGTGTACCGATGTTGATCTCGGCGATTTTGCTTGCTCTGCAACCGAACTTTTCGATGCTTATCATGTTCGGTTCCCTCTTGCTTGTGATGCTTGTTATTGCAGGCGCAAACTACAAGTACGTTGGAATTTCCCTTTTGGCATGTATCCCGGTGGGAATTCTCGTGCTCTTGAAGAAGGCGCATACAAGCAGACGTATCACGGGATTCCTCTCGGGTGACGGGACTAAGAGCGATGCGATGTATCAGGTGGACCATGCCCTTGAAGCTCTTGGGAATGGCGGTATTTTTGGAACGGGTGTTGGCTTGGGTGAACAGAAACTTGGCTACTTGCCCGAAGCCTATAAGGATGTGGTGTACGCTGTGATTGGTGAAGAATTTGGTTTTATCGGGACTTTCCTTGTGCTTGTCGCCTTTGCGATCCTCTTTTCGCAGGGCTACAACATTGCAAGGGGGGCGACGACTCGTTTTGGCAGGTATTTGGCTGTGGCGCTTACGACTTCGATTTTTATGAATTTTGTCATCCACATTTGCGTGTGCGTAAGGCTTATCCCGCCGACGGGTCAGCCGCTTCCGTTCATCAGCTTTGGCGGAACGAACTTGTTGATGACAGCCGCGTTTATTGGAGTTTTGCTGAATATTTCTCGCCCGACAAGCGGCAAGAGCATTCGCGAACCTTATATGAGCAGCCCGATGACATTTGAAACGGGTCGGTTTATGAATTTTAGGACAAGAAGGAGTTCTATATGAAAAAGTTCCTCTTTGTTTGCGGTGGCACGGGTGGCCACATTTTCCCGGCAGTAGCTATTGCCGAGAGCTTGAAGAAGATGGGTGTTACTCAGATTACGTTTGCTGGCCGTAAGGATTCTATGGAAGAACGCCTTGTGGCAAAAAATTGGCCGTACGAATACATTTCGGCAGTTCCGCTGCACCGTGGACCGTTCCTCAAGAATTTGGCTTTGCCGTTCAACTTGACCAAGTCCTTGATCCGTGCCAAGAGCGTTGTAAAGAAGGTGGCTCCGGATGTTGTGATTGCAACGGGTGGCTATGTCTCGCTCCCGATTGTGCTTGCTGCAGGTTCTATGGGTATCCCGGTCTATTTGCAGGAACAGAACGCTGTTGCCGGTATTGCTAACAAGGTTGGCGCCCGCTATGCAAAGACTGTTTTTGTTACCTCTGAAGAGGCCATGAAGGGTTTCCCGATTGAAAAGACCCGTATTCTTGGCAACCCGATCCGTGACTTGCCTGCTGCCGATTCCCTGGCTCGTCCGGTGGAATTCCGCGAAGGCCGCAAGGCTGTGTTTATTGTTGGCGGTTCTCAGGGTGCTGTAGGCATCAACAACAAGATTGAAGAAAGTATCGGCCGCATTGCCGCCCACGAAGATATTAGTGTGGTTTGGCAGGTGGGTGCCAAGAATGTCGATGACATCAACAAGCGCCTCGGTATTTTGCCGAACGTCGCTGTTCGTGGCTTCTTGGACAACATCTATGCTTACATGAAGCACGCTGACTTGATTATTAGCCGCGCTGGTGCATCGGGACTTGCAGAAATCCTTGCTTTTGGCAAGCCGTCTATTTTGCTCCCGTACCCGCATGCGACAGCAAACCATCAGGAACACAATGCACGTGTTGTTGAACGTGCTGGTGCAGCCCTCGTGGAACTTGATGATGAACCGAATGATCTTTGGAACAAGGTTGAATCTCTCCTGTACGACCCAGAACGTCTGGAGAAGATGGGCGAAGCCGCCAAGACGCTTGGCATGCCCGATGCCGCTGACCAGATTGCAAAAATTATCCTGGATATGGAGAGAACGTAATGCAGATTAATGATTGTAAACGTGTTCGTCGCCTTCATTTTGTGGGCATCGGTGGCGCCGGTATGTCCGGTATTGCCGAAGTGCTCCACGAAAATGGCTTTGTGGTGACGGGTTCCGATATGGGCGAAGGCGCTGTCATTGATTACCTGAAAGGTCTTGGCATCCGTATTGACCCGAAGCACGAAGCAAAGAATGTCGTAGATGCGGACTTGGTCGTTTATTCCTCTGCCATTCCGTTTGACAATCCGGAACTTGTTGAGGCTCGTGCCCGCCGCATTCCGGTGATTCGCCGCGCTGAAATGCTCGGTGAACTGATGCGCCTCAAGTACACGCTCTCTATTGCCGGTACACATGGCAAGACCACGACGACGTCTATCGTTGGTGCCATTTGGGAAGAAGCAGGCCTTGACCCGACGATTATCGTGGGTGGCATTGTGAAGGGCAAGTGCAGTGGTGCCAAGGTGGGCCACGGCGACTACCTCATTGCCGAAAGTGACGAATTTGACCGCAGCTTCCTTTCGATGATGCCGTCTTCGGCGATCATCACGAACATCGATGCCGACCATCTCGATACTTACGAGAATATCGATGCCATCAAGGATGCTTTCACGCAGTTTGCAAACAAGATTCCGTTCTACGGCCAGGTGATTGTATGCCTCGACGATCCGAACGTGCAGCAGATTCTGTCGCACCTCAAGAAGCCGGTAATTACGTACGGCTTTACTCGCCAGGCCAAGTACCGCGTTGAAAATCTCACGTTCGTGAAGGGTTATCCGCAGTTTGAAATTCTCTGCGACGGCAAGAGCCTCGGACAGTTCAAGCTCCAGATTCCGGGTCGCCACAACGTTTTGAACGCAACGGCTGCTGTAGCCCTTGCTGTCGAAGAAGGTATTTCGATTGAAGTTGCCCGCAAGGCCGTGGCTGCATTCGAAGGTGTGAAGCGTCGCTTTGAATTCATTGGCGAAAAGAATGGCGTCATGGTCTTTGATGACTATGCTCACCACCCGACCGAAGCAACCGCTACACTCCTCGGATTCCGCGAAGCGTTCCCGGACAAGCGCATCATTGTCGCTTTCCAGCCGCACTTGTTTACTCGTACCCGCGACCAGCACGAAGCTTTTGGTAGCGCATTCTCGAACTGCGATGTGCTTTTGGTGACTGACATTTATCCGTCCCGCGAAAAGCCGATTGAAGGCGTGACCGGTGCGATGGTGGCAAACAGTGCCGCTGATCGTGGCCACCGCGATGCCCGCTTTATCGGTGATGTGAACAACTTGATTCCGGTTTGCAAGGATTTGCTCAAGCCGAATGACGTGATTGTTCTGATGGGCGCCGGCAACATCTGGAAACTTGGACAGACGATTTTGGAGAAGAGCATTTGACGTCAGAAGAAACAACAATGTTCGGTCGACGGATCGGATACAACGAACGCAAGCGCAAGCGTAAGCGTGCCCGTATGAGACGGATGCGCATTGCCAATGCTGTTCGTTGGTTCAAGCGCAAGGGCTGGGTCTTGACTCTGCTCCTTGTCATTGCTGCCGTCGCACTGTGGCAAAGTCGTTTCTATCTGCACCAGATCAACCCGCTTGAACTTAGGCATTTGCAGTACATCGAAATCGAAGGCAATCGCATGCTTTCTTGGGAAGATGTCGTGCAGAGCGCTCAGGTGGAAACGGGTATGCTCATGTCGGAACTGGATGCCGACTCTGTGAAGAAATCCCTCTTGCAGATTCCGCTGATCCACTCCGCCGAAGTCGAGAGCAAGTTCCCGTCTTCGCTCTACATCAAGCTTCAGGAAGCGTCCCCGATTTTGTCCGTACTCGAAGATGGCAAGGGTACGGTCTACTCCGAAAGAGGCCTTTCGCTCCCGATGTCGATGATGACTGCGCTCCGCTTGCCGATTCTTGAAAGTGAATCGGTGGGGAAGGTAAAACAGGTGGCACAGTTCCTGTTTGCAATGCGTAAGGAAGACAAGCCCCTTTATGACCGCGTGTCGCAAGTGGGCTGGTCCGAGAAGGACAGGGCATTCGAAGTGTTCTTCAAGGATGCCGGATTCCGCGTGATGTTTCCGGAATCGAATTGGGATAAGGATTTGTTTACTTTGTACGATGCTGTCGGAAAGGGCTTTAGAAAAGATCTCCTTTGCGCTGGCGAGGTCGATATGAGATTTCATGGATTTGCGTATTTAAAAAACTTTGATAAGAGGTGTATCAATGGATGACAATAAGCAATTAGTCAAAAAAGAGGACTACATTTTCGGGCTCGATATCGGTGCCTCGAAAGTGAACTTGTTCGTTGGCATCTCGGAAGGCGAAACCGTCCGAGTCGTGGAATGCGGTGACTTTCCGCTGGAATCGTCTGACGAATACGATTCTGTCGTCGAAACTTTGCAGAAGTCTGTCCATATGCTTGAATCATCGGCAGGTGTCGATGTGCGCGATGTCTACGTAGGCATTGCAGGGAAGCATGTGTCTTCCTTCAGCTATAAGGGTCTCGTTACGCTTCCGACAAACGAAGTCCGCGATGAAGATATCATCAATGTCCAGCGTCAGGCAAGTACGCTGCCGGACAAGGCTGGCGAAATCATCCATATTTTCCCGGGTGAATATACGCTTGATGACAGAACGGGCATCCGCAATCCTAAAGGCTATTCTGGCCGTCGCCTCGGAGTTGAAGTTCAGGTGGTTACCTCACGCCCGAACGCTCTCCAGGATATCGCAAAATGCGTGAACCGCGCTGGCCTCAACTTGGCGGGCTTTGTTCTCGAACCGCTCGCTGCCGCATCTGCCGTGCTGTCCGATGATGAACGCGAACTCGGCGTCGCATTGATTGACATTGGCGCAGGTTCTGCGGACGTGGCTGTATTTGTCAAGGATTCCGTGCGCTATACGGCGTCGCTCGACATTGCAGGCAATGTTATTACAAGTGACATCAGCAAGTGCCTCAAGGTTCCGGTTTCTCTGACGAAGGCCGAAGAAATCAAGAAAAAGTATGGCACCTGCTCGCTCAACAATTTGATTGAAGATGAAACATTCCCGGTCCCAGGTGTGGGTGACCGCGGAGAAGTTCTTTGTTCTCGTAAGCTTTTGGCACAAATTATTACTGCTCGCGTTGCAGAAATCTTCAAGCTCTTGGCCAAGGATTTGGAAAAGCACCACCTCGACACCGTCATTGATGGCGGCATTGTCCTCACGGGTGGCTGCTGCAACCTTGCCGGCATCGAAGATATTGCAGCTAAAGTATTCAAGAAGCCTGTCCATATCGGTAAGCCGAGAGGCACGAGCGGCATTCAGGAAGCTTTCCAGAATCCGTCTTATGCAACAGGCATTGGCCTCTTGTACTACGCGAACAAGAAACATCGCGAAAGAAAACAGCGTGACACGGATACCCAGTTGCTTGTCACTGTGAAGAAGGGCGTCCAGCGCATTCGCGACTTCATCAAGACTTACTTTTAACCGTTAAACCACTCAAATCAGGGAGATAAACTATGAGTGACTTTGCAAATATCAATTTCGAGGCTATGTCTCGTATCACGGGTGATGACACTCCAACCAGAAATGCCAAGGTGAAGGTCTTTGGCGTCGGCGGTGCCGGCGGCAATACTGTGAACCGCATGAAGCAGATGAATATTGAAGGTGTAGAATACTACGCCATCAATACTGACGCTATGGCTCTGGACCAGAGTCTCGCCGACCACAAGATCCTTATCGGTGAAAAGAGCACGAGAAATCTCGGTGCTGGCATGGATCCGGAAATGGGTCGCAAGGCTGTCGAAGAAAACATCGACGACTTGAAGAAGGCCATGATGGGTGCGGACCTTGTGTTCGTTACCGCAGGTATGGGCGGTGGTACCGGTACGGGTGCAGCTCCGATTGTTGCTACTGTTGCACGTGAACTCGGAATCCTTACGGTCGCCGTTGTCACAAAGCCGTTCCGCTTTGAAGGTAACGTCCGTAATTCCTTGGCTCAGAATGGCGTCCGCGCTCTCCGCGAAGCCGCCGATACGATCATCGTTATCGAAAACAAGAAGCTCTTGAACCTCATCCAGAACACGAACAAGAGTGCTACTGTTGACGAAGCCTTCAAGATGGCTGACGAAATCCTCGGTAACGCAGTGCAGAGCATCTGCAGCATCATGTTCCGTCACGGCCTCGTGCACGTTGACTTTGCTGATATCCGCAAGGTTATGCTCAAGGGTGGTTCCGCTCTTATGGGTACGGGTACTGCAGAAGGCGAAGGCCGCGGTGTTGCCGCTGCCGATGCAGCCCTCTCTTCTCCGCTTCTCGAAGATATCGACATCCAGGGTGCTTCTGGCGTGCTCATCAACGTTTCTCACGGCGAAAACTACTCCTTGCTCGAACACAACGAAGCAATGGAACACATTTACGACGCTGTGGGCGAAGAAGGCAACCCGAACATCATCGTCGGTGATATCACTCTTCCGGAACTTGGCGACAAGGTTTGCATCACCATCATCGCAACGGGTTGCGGTGGCTCTAACAATGCCGCTGCCGTGAACTACGCTGGTATCGGTACCGCTGCTTACCAGATGAACCAGGCCCAGGCTCAGTATCAGGCCCCGGCTGCTCCGGTGCAGGCTGCTACTCCGCGCCCGACCACGAACTTCCTCGCTCTTGCTGGCCGTAACACGGCTGCCATGCCGACTGCCGCAATGCCGACCGCCTCTATGCCTGCAACTCCGACGGTTGCTACTCCGGCTGTCACGCAGCGCGTTGTCCCGGCTACCGCTCCGGCAGCTCCGTCTTACACGGCTCCGCAGAACTCCTACACGAACACGGTTCGCCAGGCTGCTCCGGTGAATGCGGCTGCTGCAATGTTCGCTCCGGCTTCTTCTTTCGCTTCCCCGAGCTTCGATGCCAAGGCAAGCTACACTGAAGAAACTGTTGCTACGACAAAGAGCATTCGTGAAACGGAAGAAATGCCGGGTGCTGCTGAAGCAGATCCGCTTTCTAACGGCAACTATGCAAGCTCTTACAAGCAGGAATCTCACCCGGCTCAGACCGAACAGGTGAACACTGTTGATTATGCTACTCCGGCTTACATGCGTAGCCAGAAGGGTTCTGAAGACGCTCTCAAGGAAAGCAATGTCGATTACGACTTGCCGGCCTTCATGCGTATGAATGACTTGTTCTAATCGTGAATAACGATTAGCCCTACATTGCAGTAACGAAATTCGACCAGGTGCGTTCGAAGTTTTCGAACACGCCCTCGAGAAAGAACACACACACACGGGTGCGTGAGTGCGCACCCACCACAACACAAGGGATCACCCGGGTCTCCCTGCCTGGGTGGTCCTTATCGTGTCCGTTCGGCTCTTGTGCAATACAAGACTCCGACTTCGCCTCACTCTCGCCAACACGGCACGCTTACGCCGTGCCGCTTATGGCTCACGGCGTGTCCGCTTTGCTTCAAGTCTAATTTGTCATGCCCGCCTTGAGCGGGCATCTCCATGATCAAAAGACATTTTAATACATTTAAGTTATGTTATCTCGTGTTTTATTGTTTGCTTGTTTGATGGCGGTGGCATCGTTTGCGTCCGCTGAAAAGGTGGGCTATTTCCAGATTGGGACTGATTTCAATTTCGGCTTTAATGGCGGTCCGACCGACCCGATGTTTGCTGTGGATACTGCCGAGTATTATGGCGGCAACTGGCGCGGCCTTAGAATCCCGCTAGAGACGGCTCGCAATTACGAGGAACGTATCAACCCCTTCTTTACGCTTAGCTTCCGTGCAGGCTACAAGGATTTCCACTTCTTGATGGAAGCGCCTTTGCGCAAGGATTTGGAAGCCTGGTACAATAGTGAACTCAAGACAAATCTTACTTATAAGCCGAGCGAGCTCGACATCAATGTGCCGATTAATGCCTACGCCAAGTGGGATAATTCCGTTGGCTTTGTGCAGTTCGGCCGTTTTAATCCCGAAGACTTGAAGATTTCCAAGAACGATATCTTCTTGGGCGGTTTGCCGTACCATGATGGAATTCACTGGAAGTTGAATATCGGTATTTTCCGCTATGACTTTTTGCTGAGTTCGTTGAACGCTTGGCTTTTTGACGATGTGATTGATAACGAGACGGGGTGCCCGCCAAAAGGTAGCGAGGCTTATTCCCAGAAATGTACGGAACGTGGGAAGCAGGTGAGCAACCAACGCAATCGCACTTATACCGAGAACGTGAAAAATATGGTGTTCCACAGGCTCGGCGTCGATACGAAAAAATTCTGGATTTACCTTGTTGAACAGAGTGTCATTGGCGGAAAGTCCTTGGAATTCCGCTCATTCAATCCGTTTATGTACTGGCACGATAACTATGCCACGGGGTACACCTCTGCGGCAACGTCTGTGGAATTTGGTTACAAGACTTCGAACGGTGCAAAGTTCTACAGCCAAATTAATATGGAAGATATTGCAAGCCCGGTCGGCGAAGATAAAAAGATGGGCACGAACCGCTCTATCATTAATTACATGGTCGGCTACTATCACGAACTTGAAACCCGCAATTACGGAAAATTCTCCTGGCGCTTGGATGTTGTAAAAACGGACCCGGCAGCAAATAACAGCAGGCTCCCGCTTTTGAAATACACGGGTCGTCGCAATTACCGCAGCAATTATCGTGAACAGGGCGATAGCGACTACGCCGATGCTTACTTTGTCGATTATCCCATTGGATACCGCAGGGGTGGCGATGCGCTTGACTTGTGGTTTGACATGAACTGGAAATGGAGCGTGCATTCTGCAACGCTTACGCTTGCTTGGCTCCGCCAGGGCGATAAGGAACTTTATACGGACTACGATGTTGCTTTGAAGTCCGAAGATGCTCTTTCGGGCGTTGTTGAAAAACAGTTCCTCGTTGACGTTCTTTACGAAAGAAAAGTGCGCGACTGGTTCCAGTTTTATGCGGGCGGAGGCTTTCGCGTTTACCGCAACCTTTCGCATGATAAGCACGAAGATGGTTCCGATGCGTGGATCCGCTCGGGCGTGAAATTCAACTTCAACCCGGTGAATTTGAAGTTCTAGGCGGAAAAAATATCAATTCATGATTGTATCTATATATATTATAGGTATGGTCAAAAAGCTTATTGAATCTTTGAATAGTGTCCTGCTTGGAAAGCAGGAACAAGTGGAAATGCTTGTGATGGCGCTCCTCGCTGATGGTCATGTGCTGATTGAGGATGTGCCGGGGACGGGCAAGACGACGATTGCAAAGGCGCTTGCCGCCGCAATTGGGGCAGACTTTGCGCGTATCCAGTTTACGCCGGATTTGCTCCCCGCCGATGTGACGGGTGGTGCCGTGTTCAAGGCGAATACGGGTGAGTTTGAAATTCGCAAGGGACCTGTCTTTACGCAGGTGCTCCTAGCTGACGAAATCAACCGAGCATCTCCGCGAACGCAGAGCTCGCTTTTGGAAGCGATGGAAGAGCGCCAGGTCTCGCTGGAAGGTGAACGCCATGCGCTCCCGAAATTGTTCATGGTGCTTGCGACCGAGAATCCTGTGGAATTCCATGGCGTGTTCCCGCTCCCGGAAGCGCAAATGGACCGATTCTTGGTGCGTCTTTCACTTGGTTATCCGACGGCGGAAACAGAACTTGGCATTTTGCGTGCGCATCGCGATGGGAGGCCGCTTGATACGCTTAAGGCGGTAACGACTCCCGATGAAATTATTGCGGTGCGAAACGACGTCCGCAAGATTCACATTGACGAGTCGCTTGAAATGTACGTGGTTTCGCTGGTGCAGGCAACGCGTACGAATCCGGCGGTGCGCTTGGCGGCAAGCCCGCGTGCAGGTATCAACCTCATCAAGATGGCGCAAGCTTGTGCGTATGTGGCGGGCCGCGATTTCGTGAATCCCGATGACATCCAGCACGTGTTCTTCCCGGTGATGGAACATCGTGTGTTTGCAAAAGATTCGAACACGCCCGGCGCCTCCAGACAAATTCTCGAAGGCATCTTGAAACAGGTGCGAGTGCCGAAGTAATGTCTCTCTTCCATTTCTTTATAAACGCTATTCCAAGAAGTCCCAAGCGCAAGGGACTCTTGATGCGTTTGTACTACGTTTGGCAAGAAGGCTTTACGCAGGTGGGGCATGCAGCGGCAGCGCTGATGTTGTTCTCAATGTTTGCGGGGGCGGTGCCTGGATTCTGGGCGGCGTGGGTGTTTTGCGGTTTGGATTTCATGTATTTCCTTGCTCTTGTACCATGCCTTTTTATGACCGCTCGCAAGAGCAAGTTCAAGGCGGGTGACATTTCTGTCCGGAATGTTTATGAGGGCGAAACGTCGACCATTGACTTGCACGTTACTGCCGAAGACAAGCTAAATGCGGTGTCGCTTGGATGCTTCCGTATGGATCCATCGCTCAAATGCGAAGAGTCTACGCTTGTGGCGATTGCTGCTGGCGAGATGGCAAAACTCACTTGCAAAATCCAGACGAAAAAACGCGGCACATTCGAAATCCCCAAAGTTTCTGTAATCATCCCGGAAATTAATGGCGCTTTACGTTATGCGGCAAATGCAGGGAAAGCGGAATTGCTCGTGTTCCCGCGTCCGGTGCGCGTGGGTTCATTCCCGTTTTTGACATCGGGCGCAAGCGGTGCTGTGTTTGCGCCACTATTGATGCCGAGTCTTACGCGCGGGATGGATTTTGTGGGTGTGCGTGAATACCGCGAGGGCGATTCCTTGCGCGATTTGCATCACAAGGCTTTTGCACGTTACGGCAAACCATTCACGAAAGAATTTGAGACGGAACGTGGCGCGGGTGCTATTCTCGTGCTGGATGTGACGGCACGTAGCTTGCGCGAAAGATCATCTGTTGAAATGCTGATTCGCTTGGCGGCTGGCGTTGGCTTGTGGCTTTTGGAACGCAAGGCACTTGGGCGATTCTTCATTGGCGATGATGAAATTGCGCTTGTGCAGGGGGATAGCGGCGTGAGCTTCTTGGAAGCGCTTGCGCGAATCCCGGCAGCGTCTTGGCTAGAGGCGCGCATTTCGAAAGGTCCGCACAATTCTCGGAATGTGGCTAGTGCGCAGAAACTTTGGTCGCCTGCGGCACGCCCGCTTGGCCCTGTGCTCCGTATGGGGCTTTTTGCGACTGAAGACCCGCTTGTGCATAAGCAAGTGATTTTGGATGCGCATTTAAAAGCGAGTGACGAATCGAAGACCGCAATTTCCGACGATGTTTTGTCGGTGAACGCGGCGCGTCTCGAATACGTTTTTAACGAACGTTTGCATCGTGAACGAACGATTTCCGAGCGTCCACTTGGAAATTCTCGTGAAGCGGAGGTTAGTCTATGATGAACTTCCGTGAAATTTGCAAGACGTTTTTCTTCTGCATCGTTTCTATTAATTTGGGCGTTTCAAGCGGTCTTGAAATTCTTGGATTTGTTTTTGCGGCCCTGTTTGTTGCGATTCACGTTAAGCAATATTTGCTTTCGAAGTCCGCGATGGGCCAAAGAAAAATCCCGCGTTACAGAAAAGTTTTCGCATACGGTGCGATTGTTCCTTGTGCGTTGTGGTGGGTGCTCACGCCGAGCGTTGAAATGGGCGTCTCGCCGTACTTGGTCTTTATTCCGGCTTGGTACTTACTTTATTTGGCGTGGCTTCAAAAACGGAGTCTCGGAAA
Organism: Fibrobacter sp. UWB2; assembly: GCF_002210425.1. Lineage (NCBI taxonomy): Bacteria > Pseudomonadati > Fibrobacterota > Fibrobacteria > Fibrobacterales > Fibrobacteraceae > Fibrobacter > Fibrobacter sp. UWB2. Next base: position 157,211 of record NZ_MWQK01000002.1, read on the forward strand.
TGGCGGTTACGAAGTCTTTGTTGTGTTCAATGGCGTTGCCGCACTTTTCATGGGGCTGTTCCAAGCGCCTCGCGCAAGCGTCATCAGTGCCGTTGTGGCGCTATTGCTTGCTGTATATGCGTTTGGCCGTCCGCACGTTGCTCTTTACAAGCGGCTGCTTTTCGTTTTACTTTATGCGAGTCTGTGCGGCTCGTCGTATCTCGGATTTAAATATTGGAAGAGCAATCGCTATTACAGTGGCCGTTGGGCCGAAGAGTATTACGTGAAAAATCGCGTGATGGGATTTGATCCCGTGGCTGCTTTGGGCTCCTTCTCCAGTAATTACAATTCCAAGTATAATAGCGAAATTGTCCTCCGTGTTTGGGATACGCTTGCACCCACGTATCTGCGTGCTGCCGCCTATGAAAAGTATGTGGCTGGCATTTGGAAACTCCCTACGAAGGCCGAAAAGAAACTTTATCCAGCGCGTTATCGCGTAGATTATGCCGTTTTTGAATCCGAAGATTCCGCGGCGGCAGCGCCAAACGTCAAAGATGTTTGGGTGCAAGCGACACTGAACAATTTCGGCTTTATGTTTGCGCCTGCGAATGTTGTGGGCGTGGCGAGCAAAAATGCGGACTCCCTGGATTACTATTCGACGAACATTTTTGCGGGAGCGAACGGAACTCGTAGCGATTGGTATTATTACGTGCCTGATTCTGCGGAGACTCTTGCGATTGCGGCGCATTCATCGGCGGACACGTCATCGGCGGCATTTTCGATGGCATCTGATAGCTCTTTTTTGCAAATCCCGAGCAAAGAAAAATCGCTTCTAGATACAATTGCCACTGCGATGTCGCTCCCGTCCGTGCATCTCGATTCAGATTCGACGAATCTCGCAAACAGAACTCTTGACCCCTCGCAATTTGCGGTTCAAAATCTAAAGACTATAGAATCCTATTTTATCCGTAATTTCAAATATTCGTATATCGTTCCCGGTCGAACTCCAAATTCTAAAACCGACCCCATTGCTCTTTTCTGGAAAACAAAGGAAGGTTACTGCGAGTACTACGCCACGCTTGCAACACTCATCTTGCGTCATCAGGGAATCCCAGCTCGCTATGTGACCGGCTTTGCTCACCCCGAGTACGTTCCTGGTCGCCCGTATGTAACTTTCCGTCGCCGTCATAGCCATGCCTGGGTCGAAGTCTACATTGACCATAAATGGTACATTTTTGACCCGACTCCGCCTTTGACCGAAATGACTTTTGCAAAATCCTCTTGGCTTTCGATAAAGCTTGAAGGTGTGAAGGGCCGCTTCTCTTACGTGATGCATTTGCTCAAGGATGGTCAGTGGCGTCGTGTTGTCGATAGCTGGCAAACCGCTTCGGAGCGCATCGTTTCTAGCCCTGTGCTCTATATCGTACTTGCCGCTTTGCTCCTTGTTTTTGCGTTACTGAAGTTCCGTGGGCGCCGTCGCCAAATTGGCCAACAAAAGGTCTCAAAAAATGCCGCCCAATGGATTGCGCTCCTTGATGATGCGGAAAAACGACTTGCCCGCTTAGGCTTTGTTCGTGCTCTCGGCGAGACGGTATCCGCTTTTGCCAAACGAGTGGAACAGGCTTTAAATACTATGCGAACGACTGAGCAAACAACAAAAAAGGCGAGCCCCAAGGACTCGCACTTTGAACAAAATTTGTCTATCGCTTTAAAGCAGTTGCGTGAATACGAACGCAACCGCTGGAAGGCAAGTTAGTCAGCCGAAACGAAGGTGTATACTTCGGTCGTGTTCTGCTTGTCGACGAGGTCGGCTTGCTTCATTTCCGGTTCCATAAAGAAGAGTCCCTGAAGCGTCATGGAGACCTTGCCGGCTTCGACTGCGACTACTGCCGGGAGCGTTACATCGCTCTTTTCCATGCATTCATTACCAATCTTGGCGTAAAGGTGAATGGACGTTCCGAGAATATCCCAAGTTCCATAGGTCTTGCCGGTTGGCGTTATGCAGTCGGCCCTGCTCAACGACGAATTTGTGAATTCGAACATGTTGGTCTTCTTTTGGGGATCGATGTAGAACTTGAGTGTTGCCGGGCTGGCGCTCAAGTCGTGACTTTGATCGATGACATAGACAACGTCGTTGCCGACAGTCTTTGCTACGGTCGGGCCATTGATGCTCCACGTGCCAATGAGACAGTCGGTAGAAAGCCCTGCGGCGCACTGATCGGCCTTGGTCGGCGGGGGAGTGGTGGTTTCGCTACAGGCTGTGAACAAGGATGCCGCAATAGCAAGGGGAGCTAAAATTTTGATTGTCATAAAAATCCTCTTTTAGTTGGAATATAAATAAAAAAATTGATGTTGCAGAACACTACAACGCGATTTTCCAAAGATTTAACATAAGCTATTTGATTGGAAATATATTAAGGATAGTTGTTGGGGGGCATTTTCAGTGCCCCAAGGAGTGTTAGATGAAAGTCTCGCGTTTCGTGGGCTTGTTTTTCGGTTTGGGGCTTGCCGTGTCGGCTCATGCTGCCCCAGACCCAAATTTCCACATTTATCTTGCTTTTGGCCAGTCCAATATGGAGGGCCAGGGGGACGTCGGTAGTCAGGATAAGACCGTTGACGAACGTTTCCAGGTGCTCTGGGCGGCAAATAATGGTTCTTGTTCAGGGAAAACCAAGGGAAAATGGGCTACGGCAGTGCCTCCGTTGGCGCATTGTCAGGGCGCAAAACTTGGACCTACGGACTATTTTGGCCGCACGATGGTCGAAAAGACGGATTCTAAAATTAAGGTGGGTGTTATCGTCGTGGCTGTTGCCGGGTGCAGTATCCAACTGTTCGACAAGGATGGCTATGCCAATTATGCTAGGTCCCAGCAGAGCTGGATGACGCAGCGCATTAATGAATATGGTGGAAATCCTTACGGTCGCTTGATTGAAATGGCTAAGAAGGCTCAAGAAGATGGTGTCATCAAGGGGATCATCTTCCACCAGGGTGAAACGGATGCTGGTGACGGTCAATGGCCCTCCAAGGTCAAAAAGGTTTACGATAACATTATTAAGGATTTGGGTCTTGGCAATGATGTGCCGTTCCTTGCGGGCGAAGTGTTGCGTAGCGGCTCTAGCAAGGGCGCGAACAACAATATCGCTAAACTCCCGCAACAGTCAAAAAACTTTTATGTAGTTTCATCCGAAGGATTTAATCAGGCTCTTGGCGATGGACAGAATGTCCACTTTACCTCGCAGGAATACCGCGATTTTGGCAAGCGCTATGCCGAAAAGATGATTGAGGTTCTTGGTGATAAGATCAAGCCTGTCGCCGAATCGAGCAGTAGCGAAACGCCATCGAGTTCTTCTGTAGAATCAAGCTCGTCTGTTGAGGAAAGTTCGTCGAGTGTTGAATCCTCTAGCTCTACGACGGGTGGAATCGTTATACCGAATGCGATTTACGCGGTCAGTGTGGGCAAGGTGCATTTTGAGGGAGACTTTTTGCAGATGCCTGTATCGATGGCCCACTCGGGTATCGTGAGCATCCGCCTTTATTCTGTGCTAGGGACGGAAGTGGCGAATGTGAATCGTATGTTGTCTGCAGGAACGAGTAACGTCTTGATTTCTCGTAAGAAGGTCCCGGCGGGAATTTATATGATGAGTGTCGTGACGGCGTCGTCCTATATCACAAAACGAATAGATTTATCTAAATAAAAACTCTCCTCACGCAAAGGGCTCCGTGTTCGCACGGGGCTCTTTTACTTTATGCTCACAACTTCCAACTCGTCGCCTGCGACTTTGAACTTGACTTCGAATTCGGCGAAATTGAATCCGTAAACGCGCTCGGGATCGTTCTGGTAAGCAGGGCGCGGGTCCTGTTCCAAGACTTCGATAAGTGCGGTGCGTTTGTCTGCACTCAGCTTTGTTAGTACTTCAGGATTTTTGACGTGTACTTTGTTCTGCTTCACGGCGTCTGCAAAACCGCCAATCGCTTCGGGGTGCGCATCCGTGTAAGGGAGGTAAGGCTTGATGTCTACAATCGGGGTGCCATCCATGAGGTCTGCGCCGCTTACGACAATTTCCGGGCCTTCAGTACCGTCGAGGTTGATGGTTTCAATCTTCACGCAAGAGAGCGCGACCGGGTTCGGGCGGAAACTTGAACGCGTGGCAAAAACGCCGAGACGCTTATTCCCGCCGAGTCTTGGCGGTCGCACGGTCGGGCTCCACGTGCTGCGAATATTCTCCGAGAAAATCCACATAATCCACAAGTGGCTAAAACCCTCAAGACCGCGGAGTGCATCCGCATTGCGAAATTCCGGCTCAAAGCGTATGGTCGAACGCAAGTTCTGTACAAGCCCGCTCTGTCGCGGAATGCCAAACTTCTCGCGAAAATCGCTCTTGATACGCGCAATGATTTTAAACGTCAGTTCTTGCATCGGAAATTGCCAAGCTTTAAATACTTTGTCATGCCCGCCACTGAGCGGGCATCTCCTTTATAACATAGCAAAAAAGAAAGGCCAGAGTTTGCAAGCGTTCGCTTTGGACTCTAGCCTTTTTAAGTGTGGGATTGATGATTATTGAAACTTATTTAATCGCAATAGCCTTTTTCAGGAGCAACTTACCGTTAGTACCGACAACCTTTGCGATGTACTTGCCGGTCGGGAGCTTCTTGAGGCTTACGCTTCTGTTGCCGTTCACGTCTGCGGTGAGGAGCGTCTTGCCGTTCAGTGCGATAACTTCGAGCTTGCTTTCGCTCGGGACGTTCACCTGCAAGGTTCTGTTCTGCTGCGTGAGCGTTACCTTGCCTAAGCTGATCTTAGCTGTGTTGAGTCCGGTCGGGGTCACTTCGACAAATTCAGTGCCTTCCGGAGCGCCCACGATGGTGCCACGGCCCACGGTGCTCATGTAGACGACGCCGAAGTTGTTCATGTCGCCCTGCACGAAGTTTCCGTTACCCGGACCGCCGAACTGGTGCATGTCGTCGTTCACGCGTTCAAAGGTCTTGCATTTGTCTGTACTGCGGTAGATTCCGATCGGGTCGCCGGACTTTGCAGCACCCCAGATGAAAATCGTTTCGTAGTCGCTGCCTTCTTTGGCCTTGCCGATGCCCACGGCGATTGCGGTAGAAGCGCCTTCGCAGCGGTTCCAGCTCTTGCCTCCGTCTTCTGTGTAAGCAAGGCCGTATTCCGTGAAGCCCTTCGGTTGCCAAACTTGTGACTGGTCCATCGGAACCCACAGATGTCCTTCTCTCTTGGGAACGGTGCGGATAAGGCCGCCACCGTTGTAGTATTCGCCAGCCTGTTCGTTCTGCAAACGGGCTTCAGTTTCTGCAAAAGTCTTGCCGCCGTCAGTAGATCTGTAAAGCGATCCCATGCCGCCCATGACGTAGAACGTTTTGGGGTCCACCGGGTCAGCAACAATGCGGGAATAGTTTGTCTGGGTGCCGGTTTCAACAGCAGTCCAAGAGGCGCCATTGTCATCGGAGCGGTAAACTGTTGCGCCCTGGTCTGGGCGGTGCAGCATGATTTTGCCGTCAGCGGAAAGTACCACCAAGCCCTTCGGGCCTTTGAGGGTTGTTTTTACGCTGTCCCATGTCTTGCCCATGTCATCGCTGCGGTACATCACGTTGAAATTCTGAGAATCGTACTTGCCGTAAACGGTAATCACACCTGTGCGAACCAAGCTTCCGGTGAGCGGGGCGTAACCCATGCTTTCGGTGGTGCCGATGGTTGGCTTGTGGCGCTGTGCGCTCTGCTTGATGTCTGTATAAACGGCGCCGTCGTAGTCGCCAATAGCGGTGACCAGCGGGCCTCCCGGAATGCTCACGATGTCGAGGGGCACAGTTTCTTCGATACCCTTGGACATGAACTTCCAAAGGGGAACCTTTGCGGAGACGTCTTCGGTCATGAAGATGCCGTTACCGCTAGTGACCCAGGCCTGCTTGTTGTTGAACGGGTTGATTTCGAGGGAACCTGCCCAGTGGATGGCATTGCCCGGGATCCAGTCGGTGCCGTTGGCGTCAATGTTCGGAATGTCGTTGTAATGCTGTCCGTGATTCCAGGTCTTGCCGCCGTCAGTGGTGGCATAGATGCGGTCGCCGTAGTTTTCCTTTTCGTCTTTGGTCACATGGCGGCCGGTGTACTTGCCCAGCGTCGAAATCACAATGTGGTTCTTGTCTTTGGGGTCAATGGCGACGCCGCCGTAAGAGCTCTTGTCCTTTTCGTAGCTCTTGGTGGTGCTGCCTTCGTGTTCCACGGAATCGCTCGGGGTAAGGTCGGTCCACGTGCCTCCAGCGATATTGTACTTGTAAAAACCACCACTTGCGATGTTATACGGACCGGGGCCGTCAGCAAATGTCACGTACATGTCGCCGTCGACAATCTTTGCACGGTGCGGCATGAGTCCAGTGGGGACGCCCTTGATGGCTTCCCAGGTAGCGCCGCCGTCGTGGCTGACTTGCAAATTATCCTTGGTTTCGGAAATGCCGATGTAGATGGTCTTGGTGGAGCCGTCGGCGTTCTTGCCCTGCGATTCGTCGAACATCACAAAGCTGATGCCGTTCACGCCGTTCAGGCTGGATTCTGTGGCGGTAGAAAGGGCGACCTTGTAGGCGCTTGTCCAGGTCTTGCCGTAGTCGGTACTCTTGTAAAGTCCCTTGGTGCGGCTACCGCAGAAGATGATGTTTCCCTTGTTGGGGTCCACGGCGAGCTTTTCGCCGGTCTGGCGGCCCATGCCGTTACCGTGGGCGAGCATTTCCACATAGCTAGTGTCCCAGGTGGCGCCGAAGTCTTCACTGCGGAGCACGGCCGTGCGGCCCTTGCTGAAATAGCCGGTACCTGCGAGCACGTAAATGCGCTTGGGATCGTTGGGGTCGAGAGCAAAGGCTTCGGTACCGTAAAGGCCCTTGTCGTTTTCCGAGATGAAGTCCATCAGCGGAATCCAAGTCTTATTTTGAAAATCGAAGCGATAGATACCGCCCACGTCAGTGCGGGCGTAAAGCAAATTCTCGGCCTTGGGGTGGAACATCACGGCAGAAACGAATCCGCCACCATCGAAGCGGACGTTGCCCCATTCGTACTTTTCGGCGCTTGCGCTTGTGGCGAGGGCGAGTGCGGCGATGCCGATCATTGAAATTTTACCAAACATATCGTCTCCGTTGAAATTTTGAGAACAATTAAAACCCTTACAACTATAGTTAATATATATAAATATTTGAAAAAGAGGTTCTTACATAAACCTTAATTTGAGAAAATTTTTGAGAACATTTTCGAGCGCAGGTGAAAAATGCGCTAAATAAAAAAAATCCCCCGATTTTTTTTATTTTGGGGGATTTGTGTGTGTTGAAAAGTTAATAGGACTTGTCTTTGCCTATGGACTCGATAATCGGGTCGGTAAGGGGTTCGAGGCATTCTAAGAATTCTTTATGGTTGTTTTTCCTAAACTGACTCACGTATTTGAACTCGTTTCCGTCCTTGTCGGTTTTCGTGCCTAGGCTGTAGTTTTCCGAATACTTGGCGTCGCAGAGACTTTCTGTCATGTCGTAATAGCTTTCGTAATCGTTTTGGCAGGTCTTGCCGTCTACGGAAATTGTCACCGAGGCTTTCCAGTTCTGGAAGTTATCTTCGAAATTCAAGACGTTTACGATAATGGTCTTTCCGCCTGAAATAAATGTTTCGCCGCTAGCGGAAAGTTCTTTTATGGTGATACCGTCAAATGTGGAGTTCTCATCGTCATAAACTGATTCGTGGAACAGCTCATTTGCTGTAGGAAGGTCGCCGCCGGGACCTTTGGAAAGGTAATGGTTGAAAAGTCGTCTGAAATTCGAGGTTGGGTAATTTAATGATTTATTGAGATAAATGCCTGCTAATTTACGGGCGAATTTATCCTCTGAAATTGTAAAGCTCGATTGTATCAAGCCTTCTTCTTCGTCCTCGTCGCAATAAGTCTCTTCTTCTTCGCTGTCGTACGTGCATGGTATTATGGTCCATGTACCGTAGATGTTTCCGCCCTTGCCTCCGACGAGCATTGCACCGTGTTGCTGGTAGGCTTTTGACTCCTGTAGCCATTCGTAGAGGATTAGCGTATCTCCGGTGAATTCGTATTTTATCTTGCCGGAATTAGTCTTTTTCTTGATGGTTTTCCATTTAAAGTTATCGCCCTCGGCGACGCAGTACTCTTCTTCGGCTCCGTCGTTAGAAACGTTAAGGACCTTTGCTTCTTTATCGATGCTCAAAGCAAGGGTGTCGTAAGTGATTTTTTGACGGCTTTCATTGTTGCTTGCTTTGTTGCTGTTGCTGCTACTGATTGTGGTGTTGTCAGTGGCGTTGCTGCCGCTATCGCTACCGCAAGAGGTGAGCGAAATTGTACAGGCTACAGCTGCGCATAAGACTGTGTAGATTTTAAAAGACGTCTTCATAAGGGGACCTCCTGGATGATGTCTTTTATCTAATGTAATGTATTTTTATAAAAAATATCAGTATTTTTTAATTTCGACTATTCTAAACTGTTTTTCTGTGTTTTATATCAAAAAAAAGCCCTCGACCAAGTCGAGGGTGAAATTGAATGCGATGCGTCATTCCGAGCGACGCGAGAAATCCAGGATCTTTATTCTGCGCCGATGCCAAGACCTCTGAACGGAACGTATCTGATCTGGTCCTTGTTGTCGATGATGACAGCGACGCCGGTCAAGAAGTACGGCCAGTGTCTGGAAGCTGGGTCGTGGAATCTGTAGTTCACGGTGCCGTTGGAGGCGAATACGCTGAATGGGAGCACGAAGTCATCGTGGGTGCAGATGACGCGGTACTTGTTCATGGCGGCGTAGCCCGGGGCGATGTCCTTCTTGACGATTTCTTCGGATTTTTCCTTGAGGTCGTAGAAAGCGTCGGCATAGAGATTGTCGTATGCCCAACCTGCAATCACGAGACGGACGTTCTTGGTGGAGTCATCATAGAAGTCGTAACGTTCCTTGTCCTTCTTGTACCAGCTGATGGAATAAAGGGTCGTCGTGTCGTGCGGGAACGTGGCTTGGCCGCGGCCGAAGTTGATGTTGAAGCAGGTCTGTTCGGTACGGACGTAGTTCGTGTGCGAGTACACGAATTCTTCGGTGCTGATGAGCTTTTGACCCACGGCGCGTGCCTGCCTTACGCCGTCAGCGGGTTCTCCATTGACGGTATCCGGTTCGTTTTCCCAGTAGGTGAGGGGTGTTTCGCGGCCGGTCTGGGCGTCATCGCGTTCGCCGTGGCGGATGATGAACACTGCCTTTTCGTTGCAACGGACGCTCTTGAATACGTCGGCGATGTCGGCAAGGCCAATGGAGTCGAGGGCGATTGTGGCAACAGGCGTTTCGACGCAAGTAGGGTCAGTTTCGGCTGCAGTTCCGGAAGAGCTTGACAATGTCGGCGGAACTTCTACGGAAGAGCTGGATTCAATGACCGGAGCTGTGGCGGAACTGGAGTTTACATCGGCAGAGCTTGCCGGGAGCTGCTCGGTCGAGGAACTAGAAATCGTTGATGGTTGAGCCTGGTCGCTAGAACTTTGGCTTGCGAAGTTGCTGAAAGTCGGTGAAACGTCCTCGCCACAGGCTGCCAAAAGCGAGGCGGAGAGGATTGCGCCGGTAAAAGCTAAAGAAATACGGGAAATTTTATGCATTGCGTGAAATTCCTTGTTTTTATCCCTCTAAATCTATTTATGTTGAGGGATTTCTTCAAGTAAATTTTTCCAAAACCCGTGAATTATGCGCTTTTTACGCTTTTACTTCGACGGGCTTGTCGGAATTATAGTTGATTTCGTTACGGCGCTTGAGTTCTTTGTTGAGAGGCCAGTAAATGAGCGCAAAAATGATGTATCCAATGAGGAGTACAATCCAGTGGTTGAGCCCGAAACCGATTTCCACATAGCGCATGGTGATGAACATGAACGGACCTGCGATGAGAAAGAGCGGAAGCTGCCTGCATTGATCGCCTAGCGAGTAACGGCTCTCGTAGCTTACGATGGAATTCATCATCGGGAAGCTGGTGCAAAAACCGCCCATCAGGCGCTTGATGAACATGAGGCCGGAAACGACGCCTGCGATGGCGGGCGCCTTGATGTAAACCGGGAGCGGGGTTTTGTAGCGCACTCCGGACTTGTACTTTTGCTTCTGGAAGAAAATTACGCCGATGACAAAGTCAAAAACGCAGGCGCCGATAAAGTACGCCTCGCCTTCGGGGATGCGGGCGTGCAAAAATGTTCCGAGCGCGACAAAGAAGGCAAGCCCGGCGATAATTGACGGTACAATAGGAACTTTTACTTTGTAGTGGAGAATGCGTACGATGTGTACGTACAACATACACATGAAGCCAGAGACTGCATTTTCGGTGCCCATCGGGAGTCCGACGGCAATGTAGGCAAAACCGCAGGGGATGGGAATGGTCGCCGTGACTGCCTTGAGTTGCGGGTCCTTGAGGTAGGCGCTCAGGGTGCCGAGGGCGGTAACCATAAAGACGAGCAGCCAGTCGTATGCCGAAAAATGGAAATTTAACGCTTCAAACATCGAGCCCAAAGATAGAAAATAGTGGCTAATTGCTATATTCACACACAGAGGTTTTATTATGAAAGTTTTGGTAACTGGTGTCGGTGGCCAGCTGGGTCACGATGTGATGAATGAACTTGCAAAGCGCGGCTACGAAGGTGTCGGTAGCGATATCGCTCCGGTTTATTCCGGTGTGGCCGATGGAAGTGCTGTGACCACGATGCCTTATGTTCCGATGGATATTACGAATGCATCTGCAGTTGCAGAAACGATCAAGAGTGTGAAACCGGACGTGATTGTGCATTGCGCCGCCTGGACGGCAGTGGACCTTGCTGAAGACGAAGACAAGAAGGCAAAGGTCTTTGCTATTAACGCCGAAGGTACGGAAAACATCGCTCGCGTTGCTAAAGAAATTGATGCAAAGATGGTCTACATCAGCACGGACTACGTGTTTGATGGCCAGGGTACGTCACCGTGGAAGCCGGACTGCAAGGATTACAAGCCGCTCAACGTCTATGGCGAATCCAAGCTTAAGGGCGAACTTGCCGTGAGCGGAACTCTTGAAAAGTATTTCATTGTGCGTATCGCCTGGGTGTTCGGCCTCAATGGCAAGAACTTTATCAAGACGATGCTCAAGGTGGGCGAAACTCACGATACGGTCCGCGTCGTTTACGACCAGATTGGTACGCCGACTTACACGCTCGATTTGAGCCGTCTCCTCGTCGATATGATTGAAACGGACAAGTACGGCTACTATCACGCCACAAACGAAGGCGGATTCATCAGCTGGTACGAATTCACGAAGGAAATCTACAAGCAGGCGGGGCTCCCGACTAAGGTGTTGCCGGTGACGACGGCGGAATACGGACTTTCCAAGGCCGCACGTCCGTTCAACAGCCGCTTGGACAAGAGCAAGCTCGTGGAAGCTGGGTTTAAGCCGCTCCCCACATGGCAGGATGCTCTCGGCCGTTACCTCAAGGAAATCGGCGTAATCGCTTAAGAACGGCGCACTTATTGAGTGCGCACTCTCTTAAGAAAATCTTTCGTACAAGGCGTCTCGTTCCACCGGAACGAGACCTTCTTTTTTGATGAGGTCTTGCATGCGTTCCGGGCTCATGCCCTCGGGAACCGTGGCGCCTGCGGCATGTGTGATCTTCTCTTCGATAATCGTACCGTCCAAATCCGATGCACCGGCGTGGAGAGCCTTCATGGCGGTCTCGATGCCCATCTGGATCCAGTAAGCCTTGATGTGCGGGAAGTTGTCCAAGAACAAACGAGAAACAGCGACCGTGCGGAGGATGTCTTCTTCGCTTGTGATGTTCGGGACAATCTGGTGGAGCGCGTTGTGTTCCGGGTGGTACACGAGCGGGATGAACGCGAAGAATCCCGGCGCCTCGTCTTGCAAGTCGCGGAGCATCTTCATGTGCGCGATGCGGTCTTCAATCTTTTCGATGTGCCCAAAGAGCATTGTGGCGTTTGTCGGAATGCCGAGCTTGTGGGCGGCGCGATGGACGTCGAGCCATTCTTCGCCAGTTTCCTTGCCTGGGCAAATCTTGTCGCGTACACTTTGTACTAAAATCTCGGCACCGCCACCGGGGAGGGCATCAAGGCCTGCGTCCTTGAGCGTTGCCATAATCTGTTCGGGCGTCTGGCCAGAAATTTTTGCGAAGTGGCAAATTTCAACGGCGGTAAAAGCCTTCAAGTTGGCGGACGGAAATTCCTTGCGGAGCTTGCGCAACATCTCGATGTAGTAATCGAACGGATGGTCGGGATGGAGACCTCCGACAATGTGCAATTCGCGGGCGCCTTTGCTGATCGCTTCGGCTGCCTTGTCGCGGATGGTTTCGTAATTCCAGTCGTAAGCGGTCGGGCTATCTTTTTTGATGCGGCTGAAGGCGCAGAATTTGCAGTGCAGCACGCACACGTTCGTGTAGTTGATTTGGCGGTTGTTCACCCAGTAAACGGACTTGCCGTGGCGCGCTTCTTTTTCGGCGTTGGCGCGTGCGCAAAGTTCATCGAGCGGTGCGTTCAAAAATAAATCGAGAGCTTCTTGTTCTGAAATGCGAGACATGCTACAAATATAAAAAAGAAAAGACCTAGAGTGAATCTAAGTCTTTTTAGTAGCGGGGGCAGGACTTGAACGCTGCGACCTTCGGGTTATGAGCCCGACGAGCTACCAACTGCTCCACCCCGCGTCGAGGTTGTCCCATATATAGAAAATTATAATGGATTTGGCAAGAGTGAAAAGCAGAGTATTTGCCGGAGTAAGCTTTTTTTATGCTTTTATCGCGGTTTTTGAGCGAATTCGCACTAGACGAATTTTTTCAAAATGTGCTTGCTCGCGTAGAAATAATCAATTCCGCTGATGATTGTAATCGTAGTGATAATGCCCATCACGACAATCGGGAATTGGTGCCAGATGCTTTCAAATCCTGGAATCAATGCGCGAACCGGATCGATAGCGCCAAGGAGAATCGCGACAATGCCGATGCCCTGCAAAGCCGTTTTCCACTTGCCGCTGCGACGTGCGGGCATCACGAGGCCTTCGCTTGCGGCGAGCGTTCTGAGCGTTTCCACACTAGATTCGCGGAAGTAAATCAGAGCGACCATCCACACGGGCGCATAGCCTGTAGCGATAAAGCACATGAAAATCGTCATGTTCGAAATCTTGTCGCTGAATGGGTCGAGGTACTTGCCGAGCGTGCTGACTTCGCCCATCGCGCGGGCGAGCTTGCCGTCCAGAAAGTCCGTGAGCATAAAGCCGAGCACCATCACGAGCGAAAGCACTTTAAAGACGATGTTGTTGTTGCTGTAATCCAAATCGTTATCGTAGAAGAACACCCAAAGGAAAAACGGCGTGAGTACAATGCGGCTCATGGTGAGCTGGCTTGCAATCGAAAGCGGCTTACGGTGTGCGGGGTCGCGGTAGTACCAGTAAGCGTATGCGGCGGTGGAGGCGGCAATGAGCAAAATGGAAATGACCATCATAATTTGTTGGTAATTTTCCAAGTTTAATAAGTACACGCCCATCGTAATTGTGACAGAAAGATTTGCAAGTTTGCTCCAGCGGCGCTTGCGGGGGAGTTGCTTCCCTTCGCGAAGCACTCCGAGAGAGAATAGCGTGTGGGCAATCAGTCGTCCAAGCAAGACGGCGCAACCGACGCCGAGAATTTTTTCAGCGCTTTCGTTCTGGATTAAGTCGCGGAAGAAAATGCTTGTCATCACGATGAACTGCAAGAACCCATCGATAGTGTTGAGCCAAAGTCGGTAATAAGGCTTTTCAATTTCCTGGCTCTTGAGCTGGAACAAGTTGACCCAACCCATGACAAGCGCAATACCCACAAAGGAGCATGCCATCGTGGTCCAGTCTTTCCAGATGAAGATTATGACACAGACAAAGATGAGAGCACGCATGATGCTCCAAATGCGTGACCTTAAACGAACATCAGAAGTATTTTCTGGTTCTGTCATAAATTATTCTCCAACAGCTGCTTTGCATGGGTGCGGACCGTTTCAGAGGTCCCGCCTAACATTCTAGCAATTTCTTCGATACGTCCGTTCTTGTCGAGGTCAATAATGGACGTAAATGTCCTTCCGTCAACCTCTTTCTTGCTCACGGCGAGCTGATTTTGGGCTCGGCTTGCGACTTGATGCAAGTGGGTGATGGTGAGCACCTGGTGGTGCTTGCCTAAATTGCGCAGTGCTTCGCCAATGCTATTGCCCGTTTCGCCCGAAATTCCGGAATCCACTTCATCGAAAATCAGGAGCGGAACCTTGTCGAGTTCTGCCATGACGCTCTTGATGGCGAGCAGCACACGGCTGAGTTCACCGCCAGAGACTGCCTTTTGCAACGACTTTTCGCCTTCGCCCGGGTTCGGGGCGAGCAAGAATTCGATGCGGTCGGCGCCGTTTGGTGTCGGGTCCTGTTCCGTGATGCTCGTAAAGAATTTGGCTTTCGGCATGCCGAGGCTGTGCAAGATTTCTTGCACGGCCGAGTCAAAGCGCTGGGCTGCATCTTTACGCTTCTCGGTGAGACTTGCCGCCAAGCGGTAGGTCTCTGCTTTGTGGGCATCTGCTTTGCGCTTGAGCTCATCGAGGTCAGCATCGAGATTCTCGAGACTGTCGAGTTCCTGCTTACGTTGTTCGGTGAGCGCAATAAGCCCTGCTACATCGGTGCGGTACTTGCGCTTGAGTTTTTGAATTGTTGCAATTCGAGAATTGGCTCGGTCGATTTCGACGGGGCTCATGGACTTTGAAGGGCGGAGCCTCTGCAAGTCCTTGCAGATTCCTTCGAACGGGTCAGCCACTTCGACGAGTGCATTCAAGTCTTCTTCGTAATGCGGAATCTTTTGCGCAAGACTACGCAACTTGTACTGAAGGTTCTGGACCTGTTCCAAGATGCCATTGTCGCAACCGATCAAACCCTGAATTTCATTCAGCAGGTTGTGTTCCGCTTCGCTCTTGCTTGCTACGTTGACCTTTTCTTCAAGCTCTTCTTCTTCGCCATCGCGGAGTGCCGCCTTTGAAAGTTCGTCGTACTGGAATTTCAAAAAGTCCTTTTGCTGCGCAAGATCTTTTGCGTGTGCTTCGGTCTTTTGAATCTCGGCCAAAACGTTGTTCCAGGCGTTGTAGCTTTTTGAATAGTTTATCAGCAGTTCGTTGTTGCCCGCGTATTCATCGAGCATTTTTGCATGCGTGCGGATGTCGCGCAATAACAGCTGTTCGCTCTGCCCGTGCATCTGGATAAGCGATTCGCCAAGCTCCTGCAAATCCGAGAGGCTAACGACGGAGCCGTTTACGCGGGCACGTCCCTTGCCGTTCTCAAGAATCTCGCGGCGGATGATGAGTTCATCGTCGTCATCGAGTTCCAACTTTGCAAGAATTTGTTTGACCTCGGGTTCATTCGAAATGTCGAATGTTCCTTCGATGACCGCTTTTTCTTCGCCTGTGCGGACCATCGACGCTTGCGACTTGTCTCCGCAGACCATGCGGAGCGCTTTCATCAAGACGGACTTGCCGGCGCCAGTTTCACCCGTGATTGCAGTAAAACCTTCATGGAACGGGACGCTTGCTTCGGCAATGAGTGTAAAGCTATTTATTGTGAGTTGCTTTAACATGATTAATTAGAACTACTTCTCAAATTCAATAATACTTCTATAAATAGGTCTGCCTTCTTTGCGGTACTTGCGTTCGAAACCGGTCGTGATGCCTTCGGTGGGTTCAGCCGTATTGCGGACAAGCACCTTGCAAGTCGGGTAGGCATCGAATGTTTCAAGAGCGATTTCGTTGTATTCCTTGTGGTCGGTACCCCAGTAGAAAATGCGCTTGCCCGGCTTTAAGCAACGGGCGACTTCATCGAGAAAGTCAGGGCGGAGCAAGCGGTTCTTGTGGTGGCGTTCCTTTGGCCACGGGTCCGGGAAGTACATGTGGAATGCATCCACGGTGTTGTCCTTCACAGCATCGCGCAAGAAGTAGAAAACGTCACCGCGCAACATGGCTGCGTTGCCCTGAGCGACGATCCCGCGCTTTTCCATGCGTTCGTGTGCAAATGCGGCCCAGGTGAAGTCCCATTCGCTACCCATGATAAAGTAGTCCGGGTGCTTCTCCGCATAGTCTGTCATGAAGTTGCCCTTGCCACTTCCGATTTCGACTTCGATGTGTCCGTTTTCGTTCGGGAACATGTCTTTCCAGGTGAAGTCGAGTTTGTGCGGCTTTCCGTCCGGCGTCTTGATGGGCTTGCGGTCGCCATTCGTGCGGAACACGTAATGCCACAGCGCCTTCATTTGCGGGTCCTGACTCAAGTCTCGGTAAAACTCCGGAATCACGACTTCTTTCGGAGCCTTTTCTTCTTCTAAAATTTCGTTGTTGATTTCTTCTGCCATGTTTATGTTCCTATTAAACTTTACTGGATCCTTCGACTTCGCTCAGGATGACGCTGTTAAATAAACGCTATGATCCTTTCTTTAAACTTCTCCGGAATTGCCTTATCAAGCATCTCGCGGATGTGCCTTTCGGAATACTTCATCGAGAAATGACTCAAGATGATTTTTTCGCATTTGATTTCATCATCAAGCTCATTGAGCGCGTGCACAATATCTTTCAAGTGGCTGTGCCCCTTCTTTTTGCTCATCGCTTCTTCGCCATCGTCGAGGAATGTGCATTCCGTAATCAGCACCTTCGACTGGAAAACGCGGCTGTTGTCGAGCAAGCTTTCGCCAAGGCAATCGCCCATAAAGCTCACGAGCGGGTCGTAAACTTCACGTGTGATTTCGACACCGTTCTTGCGGAGTTCGATGATTTCGGCGGGCGTTTTCCCGAGGAATTCGTCCTTGAGCTTTTTCTTGTAAAAATAGAGCGTTCCGCCCATCGCCGGGATGGAATGCTTGACTTCGAACGCTTCGAGCGCGAGATCCTTGCGGTATCTCAAAAATTGCAATTCGCCTGCGGTAACGGGTTCAATTTCCGGGTAGCGGAATTTCGCTTCGCCAACGCCTTCGAACAATGCCTCAGCCTTAATCCAAGCCTTTGCATTTTCACTCACGCAGTCGGGCATGTAATAAACGCTATCGCGTTCGACACCCATCATCTTGCGCAAACTGTGGTGACGCATCAGGCAACGCGCGTGGTCGCCGTGCGCATGAGTCAGGAACACGTGGTTCAGGGGAATTGCCGAGAGCGGGCATTCGCCCATGTCAATGCAAAAATCGAGCTCTGGAATCTGTATGTACGTCGCAAGGCCGGAAATCGAGAATCCGGAAATGGGCGAGCAGGGCGTATCGACGTGAATCTGCCGCAGGGCGTTGTGTATGTACTTGTTTTCGTTCACTTTTTTACCGCCCGATAATTTAGCAAAAAAGAGAGTCAAAAAATTGACACAAAAAAAAGCAGCCCCTTAAGAGCTGCTAAAAAGTTTGTTCGACTTGTTTCTATCGATTCGAAATGATTCTATCGAATTCTGCGCAAGACATGAGCTCGATGTTCACACCCATGGCCCTACTACGAGTCCTGTCGTTGCCCTTCTTCTCGGGGATGCGGAAACAGAAATCGTACTTGTTTCCTTTGTCGGTCGGGATGCCCATCTTGAAAATGCGGAGGCGTTCAGAACCCTTAGGCGTGATTTCGAAGTAGTCGTAGGTGTTCTTGACGCGTTCGAGGCGCTTTTCCTGGCTGAATTCGAGTTCGTTTGTAATCGGGCCCTCGAGGTCGATTGGGAGGGAGTTTTGGAAACGGAGCTCGAGCTTGCCGTTCGTCTTCACGATGGACGTTTCGGACGGCTTGATCAGGTAGCGCTGTTGAGGAATGTTCTTATACGCAATGTTGTGGCGGCTTGCCTTGCGGACTCCGCAAACTTCGCGCATGTCGGGGTTGGCGACAAAGTCGATATCGCGGCAAATCGGCGGAAGGTCGGTCGGAACTTCGAGTTCTTCACCGTTCTGGGAGGAGGACGAACCTGCGCAACCTACCAAGAACGATACTGCAAGGAAACAAGATGACAACAAAAATTTATTCTTCATGTAATCAAATATAAGATTATTATACATATTTGTGAAAATTTTTTTGAAAATGTAATAAATAGCCGTATTTTTCCGCACATAGTTCTTAATTTGTAAAGTTTTATAAACTATTTGGCCCCGTTGAGGTCTTTTACCCTTTGGAGTTTGAAAAATTATTCTATCTTTGGCGTGAAAATTGAGATTGGGGTCAAAATGAAGATCTACAGCTGGAACGTCAACGGTATTCGTTCCGTACTGAAAAAAGGCTTTGAAGATTGGTTCACTGCGACCGATCCCGATGTGCTTTGCCTTCAGGAAGTCCGTGCCGAAAAAAGCCAGGTTGCTGAAGTCGCAAGCCGCGAAGGCTACTATACCTACTGGAACGCTTGCAAGCGCAAGAAGGGTTACAGCGGTGTAGCCGTCTATTCCAAGATTGAACCGGATGCGGTCAACTACGGCTTTGATATCGAAGAATTCGATGAAGAAGGCCGTGTGCTCCAGCTGGTGTTCCCGGACTGGGTGCTCAACTGCATTTATTTCCCGAACGGCGGCCAGGGCGATGACCGCCTGGACTACAAGCTGCGCTTCTACGATGCATTCCTTGAAAATTCCAAGCAATGGCTTCGCGATGGCAAGCATGTGGTGACCGTGGGGGATTACAATACCTGCCACAAGGAAATCGATATTGCCCGCCCCAAGGAAAACGAGAACGTGAGCGGCTTCTTGCCGATTGAACGCGCCTGGATGGACAAGTACGTCGAAAACGGCTTTGTCGATACCTTCCGCACGTTGCACCCGGATACGCGCGATGCATACTCCTGGTGGTCGAACCGCTTTGGCGCCCGTGAACGCAATGTCGGTTGGCGTTTGGACTATGGCTTTGTTGATTCCGCCCTCATGCAGAACGTGGTAAGCTCCGAAATCTTGAGCGGTGTCAAGGG
This sequence comes from Fibrobacter sp. UWB2, assembly GCF_002210425.1. NCBI lineage: Bacteria > Pseudomonadati > Fibrobacterota > Fibrobacteria > Fibrobacterales > Fibrobacteraceae > Fibrobacter > Fibrobacter sp. UWB2. The sequence continues at coordinate 176,115 of NZ_MWQK01000002.1, forward strand.
CTCGGACCATTGCCCGATTTGCCTGGAACTCGAACCGCCGTTCCTCCCGATTCCTATCAAGAAATCGGAAGACATCTAATCGATAAATGTTGAAATTAAAGAGCCTCGCGTCTGCGAGGCTTTTTGCTTATTGCGTATTGACGATCATCCAGGCTTCGTCAAAGTTCTTTTCTTTTTCGCCCATGTCGTTGAGGAATACCATGCGTTCGATTTCCTGCTTGTTGGGGTTGATGACGCGGTTGTTCTTGAAGTCGTCTTCCATAATCTCGAGGCTTGCCTTGTTCGGTGTGGCGTAGTTGATAGCCTTGGCGAGTTGTGCCCCGTTTTTAGCATCGAGGATGTAGTCCATAAAAGCGTATGCGCCCGCTGGATTCTTGGCTTTGCTGCTGAGCGTCATGGCATCTACCCACATAAAGCTTCCTTCGGCCGGGATGGCGTAGTGGAGCGTAGAGTCTGTGTCAATGGCGTCCATGGCTTCACCGCTGAAGACGATTGCTGCCCAGTATTCTTTTGAAATTACTTTATCCTTGCCAATGTCGGAACCGTCGAACCCAGCAAAGTGAGGGTCTTTCTTTGCTTGCAAAATGTAGCTCACGGCCTTGTTGAGTTCGTCTTGCCTTGTGCTGTTTGCATCGGAGCCGATGGCTTCGAGTGCCATGCTGAGCATGGAACGGCTTTCATTGAGGAGACTGAATTTTCCTTTGGTGTTCTTGGCATCAAAGAGCAAGGAATAGCTTACGCTATCGGGATGGAATTTTCCGCCGCGGTAAAGAATGCCGGTCGTGCCCCAGAGATAGGGGAGACTGTAGGTATTTGTCGGGTCGTAAGCTTGTCCTAAAAATTGCGGCGCCACGTTCACGTGGTTTGGAATTTTATTGGTGTCGATGGGTGCTATGAGCCCGAGGTGTACCATTTGCTGGATGACAACGTCCGATGCAATGATGACATCGTATTTGCCGGAGTCCGCGGTAATGAGCTTGGCAATCATTTCTTCTTGGGCTTCGTAAAGTTCCAGCTCCACTTTATAGCCGGTCTTGTCCTTGAAGTCATCGAGCAAAGCAGGGTCGATATATTCGCTGTAAATCATGACCGTGACAGTCTTTGAAGACAACAAGCCTTCACCCTGCTTTTGGATGCAGGCTGTTATCGCGATTGCCACGAAAAGAGCTACAAGAATAAAGGCCTTTTTCAAATTCCGATCCCTATACTTCTAGAACATAAAAAATAATTGGATTTATGTCTTACTAGAAATTGTAAAATCCTGTGACGCTGAAGGCTGTGGGCTCGTCTGTGCCGCTTCTCGTGAATCGGTCACCCGAGTTCAGGTTCACGCCGAAGTCGAGGGTGAATTGTTCGCTCAAGTCCAGCTTGAAACCGAGATTGATAGATATCCCGTTCTGGCCACCGGTTTCGCCTTCGCAGTGGTAGGTGTAGGAATAGCCGGAGCAAGAGTAGTGGTCCGATTCCTGGCCCATGATGATTTTTAAATCGCCATAAATCACGAAGTGGTCAAATAAGAACTGGAGTTCGGTACCGAAATAGAGGTACTGGTTTGACCAGGCGTCGCCAAGCATGTAGCCTAAGTATTTAGCCCATGTAATGCTTGTGAAAAGGTTGGAATGCTGCAAGCCGAAATTGATGGAGAGTTGGTCGTCGGCGACATCGCTATTGCCCGGCAGGAGGGCGTCAGCATAAAGGCCGAACCCCTGTGTTATCTGGAAGCGTACGCCCAGCTGCATGTTCATGAGGCCGCTAAAGTCTTGGCTACCTTCTTTGGTATCGGCACTGAAAAATCCGTAAGGCAATATTGCAGAGAGCTCAAGCCAGTTTAATGCAGAATAGCGGACACCTGCGCCAAGGGCAATGCCCGATATCGGGTCCATGGACAAGTATTCGATTTCGGCTGCGACCTGGCCAGAACCTTTCTTGAGTATGGGGACGTTGTCCCAAGCGGCTTGTGATAAAGTTGCAAATAATGCGATTCCGGCAATGAGCTTTTTAAACATGTTTTCCTTCTTTTGTTAGTTCAGGACAAAATATACAAAATAAAAGAAGGCCCCGCAGTGTAGTGCGAGGCCCTTGAACTTTTATAACTACAAGCTAATAGCTATGGACTAATGACTAGCTATGCAGATATTCGATGATTGCATCGTGAATCGTGGTGAACACGCTGCGGAGCTCGTCTTCGTCTTCTTCCAAAAGCGTCACGCGGAAGCCCTTGAGGTCCGTGCAGAAGCTCGTGCTCGGCACAACGCAGATGCCCTTTGCGCCCAGGAGGTAGTACACGAAGCGGTAGTCGAGATTCGTCGTCTTGCTGCACCATTCTTCGACTTTCTTCTTGATAATCGGATTGTCGATCTTCAGCGTCTGGTGGTTATTGAGAGTGCCTTCGCGGAAGATGATGGTGTTGTAGAATGCGCCGTAAGTCGGGTTGAAATAGAGCTCCGGAATGTCGGAGAGGATTTCGTTGATGATAGCGCTCCTGCGGCCAATCTTTTCGTTCAATGCCTTGCGGTGTTCCATAAAACGCTTGTCGCCGAGAACGCGCGGAATCGTCATCTGCGGGAGCGTCGTGGAGCAAACTTCGACCATCTTGGCGTTGTCGATAGCGCGGCAGAAGGCGTCGAACTGTTCGTCCTTGTCACGGTTGTAGTATTCTGCCCAGCCGCAACGAGCACCCGGCCACGGGTATTCCTTGGAAATGCCCTTGAGCGCAATGCCCGGGACATCGCCGATGTATTCAGCGAGCGCGTAGGCGTGAGCTCCGTTGTACGTAATCTTGTTATAGATTTCGTCGCAGATGATGAAGAGGCCGTAGCGCTTGGCGATATCGACAATCTTCTGGAGGATTTCGAGCGGGTAGACCATGCCGGTCGGATTGTCCGGGTTCAAAATCAAAATTCCCGCGATACTCGGGTTGTACTTCACCTTGTTCTCGAGTTCTTCGAGGTCCGGGTACCAGTGGTTTTCCGGCTGCAGACGGTAGGTAATCGGTGCCGTGTGAGCATGGGCGGCTTCGGCAGAGCTATGCGTAGAGTAGGCCGGGGCCGGTCCGATGATACGGGTGTTCATCGAGAGCAGGCCATAGATGGTGGCGATGGCGTCACCGAGGCCGTTGAAGAACAGGATGTCATCGACGTTGATCTGTGCACCGCCGAGCTTGTTGTTTTCCTTCACCAGGAATTCGCGGGTCTCGAGCATGCCCTTGGAGGGGCAGTAGCCGTAGCTGCGGTTTGTGCGGACGAGGTCCACAACAATGTCCTTGATCCAGTCGGGAACCTGGCATTTCTTTTCAATCGGGTCGCCGATGTTTTCCCAATGGATTGGCAAGCCGAGTGCCTTGAGCTGGTTCGCCTTCTTCACGATCTCGCGGATTTCGTAAGAAAGTTCCTTAGCACCTTCGCTCAACAATCTTCTACGCATTTTTGACTCCTAAAATGGATGTATTTTTGAGGGAATAATAGTAAAAAAGAAGATGCCCGCTCAAAGCGGGCATAACAAAGTATTGAAAATGCGAAACTTTTACAGCCGCTTTCTGTTGGCGGGGAACCTGTCGTAGTAACGCTTCTTGTCTTCGTACATGCGGACATCGGCTTCGTGCATGGCTGTGCGAATGTCTCCTCCGTTTGCATCGTAGTAGAACCCGATGGCAAAACTGACCTTGCCCGGAATCATCGATTTCTCGCGGAGCGTTTTAACTTTAGCTTCGAGCTCTTCTTTCGACTTGTCGAGTGCGATAATCAAGAACTCGTCGCCACCTGCGCGGTAGAATTCGCAACCGTCGAACGTGAATTTTAAAAGCTGAGACGCGTCTTTTAAAAGCTTGTCGCCAGCGTCGTGGCCTTTATTATCGTTGACTGGCTTGAGGCCGTTCAAGTCTGCAAAGATGATACCGAGCGACTTGTACTGCACTTCGCCATTCAAGAACTGCGTCACGCGATTGTTCATTGAATTACGGTTCATGACGCCCGTCAAGAGGTCCATGCTGCTGAGTAGTTCTAGCTGGTTCAAAAGCTGGTAGTTCGCAATTTCCGAGGCGACAAAGAATGCCGAAAGCTCAAGTGTTTCACGTATGTAGAGCGTGTTCGACGTGTCGAAATTCGTGGCCCAGAAAAAGCCTAGAGTAAGGCCGTTGTATTCGAGTGGCAAGAGGACAAGGCTATTGACGTTAGCGGCTACAAGCGAATTGTACCATGCTGGGTTTTCCTGATGGATGACTTCGAGGTCGTCCTTGTTCTTGATCATCAGGCAATTGCTTCCGTTCAGTGTCTTTATCCAGGACCTTGCGTAATCGACAAAGTTTTCGGATTTGAGTTCACGAATGGAACGGATCCCGGAATCCGGCTTTAAGGCATCGCTAAATACGGACCACGTGTTGTCATTGAAGTCCGTCAGCATCACGCAGCAATAGCTTGCATCACAGATTTTGCGGATGTCCTCGATGACTTCGTCCATGGTCTTTTGCAAGTTTTTAGTACTGCGCAACTTGATACAAGTCTGCAATACGTTGGATGAAGTCTTAGCCGAAATGTTCGACATCGCGTCGACATTTTCTTCGAACGTAATTTCCTGGGTGTAGCTACAATACGCCTTTTTCGGGTCGTCAATAGCGAGCGGCATCATGTACAGGTTGATGCAGAAGGTGTAGCGCTCGGGGCGGATGTAGGCGTGTACAGGTTTCTTTTTGATGGCACATTCGTAGCAGAAGTTCTCGAAGTTGAGTTCCTTCTTCATGTAGCGTTCGTAGCTACTGCCGGGGACAAACTTTTCCTTAAAGACGACATTGCCATCTTTGTCGACCTTTTCCATGGCGCGGATATACAGGTCATTTGCGGCCTCGATGCGGATGGTGCCGATTCTGTCATCATCGCGCTTTTCGACCGACAAGATGCTTGTCATCGTGTGGAAGTTATCTACAAATTTCTGCAAATCCATCATTAACGGTTCCTGCACTCAGGGTGCCTTTCATAAAAAGCTTTTTTATCGTTGTACATGTTGGCGTCGGCTTCACGCATGGCTTTTCGGATGTCGCCACCATTTTCTTCGTAATAGAATCCGACGGCAAAACTGATTTTGTTCGGGTCGTCCGATTTCTTTCGGAGCGTTTCGACTTTTTGGCTGAGAACTTCCTTGGAGTTCTCCATATCGATAATCAGGAACTCGTCGCCACCGGCACGGTAAATCTCTGAATTTTCGAAAGTCGACTTGAGAATTTCTGCACCGTCTTTTAGCAACTGGTCGCCTGCGCCGTGGCCTTCGCTGTCGTTGACGTATTTGAGACTGTTTAAGTCGGCAAAGACAATTCCATAGCTATTGGGAACTCTTTCGCGACCGGATAATATCTTGAGAATGCGGTTGTTCATTGCGTTGCGGTTCTTGACTCCGGTCAAGAGGTCCGTAGAACTCAGCTTTTCGAGTTTTTGCAGCAGCTGGTAGTTGGCTATTTCCGATGCGATAAAGTACGTCGAAAGTTCGAGCGTTTCCTTGATGTGGTCCGTTTCTTCGAGAGCAAAGTTGGTTGCCCAGATGAATCCGATGATGTCATCGTTGTACTTGAGCGGGAACAGCGCAAGCCTTTCAATGTTTGCTGACCGCAAGGACTTATACCAAGCCGGGTGACGGGCCTTGATATCTTCCTTGTCTTGTTCGTTCTTGATGAGCAAGCAAGTGCTCCCGTTGATGATGTCTAGCCAGGACTTGGCGTAGTCGATAAATTCATCGTTCAAAAAGTCTGCAAGCGTGTGCCTGCCGATTTCGGGGGCGGCATTTTCGCTGAGCAAGGAGCATTTGCGTGTCTTGAAGTCCGTCAACATGATGCAGCAGTAATTGGCCTTGCAAATATTACGGATGTCGGCCATCACCTCGTCCATGGTCTTGAGGAAGTTCTTGGTGCTGCGGAGCTTGATGCAAGTCTTGAGCACATCGGCAGTTGTCTTTGCCGAAAGGCTTTGCAAGGAATCCATGTTCATTTCGGTCGACAGTTCTTGCGTGTAGGTGCAGTAGCACTTGAACGGATCTTCAAAATCGAGGGGCAGGCTGAAGATATTGAACCAGACATCGAACCTTTCTGGGTGAATGTAGGCGTGCATCGGCTTTTTGAGGACTGCGCTGCTATAGATAAAATGTTCGAAGTTCAGGTCCTTGGGGATATACGCAGTGTATTCCTGACCTGGGACGAACCTCTTGCCAAACGGCATGTCGATAAGATTGCTACTATTTTTTTCGAAGGAATCGATATATGCCTTGTTCCCAACTTCGATACGCATCTTGCCGTAGCCGTTCGGCTTTTTTTCGACGGACATGATGCAGGTCATCGAATCGAACTGATTGACATATTCCTGTAAATCCATATTTGCTCCTTCGTAGGCTTTTTGTAAATAAAAAGTCATTATAAAGATAATATGAAACACGCAAGTTGGGTCGATTTGTTTGACTTTTTTTGTAATTTCGCCTTGAAATGGGGTGATTTTCCTCACGTTTTTTTATATTCACGCCAATGACCCACGAAACGCTATTTGACCCGATTCGCAAAAAGGATGTCCCTGCAACGCCCGAAGAGCATGTCCGCCAGGCGACGGTGCGCTATTTGCTCGATGTGGTGAAGGTGCCGGAGCACTTGATTGCGGTGGAATTTCCGCTTTCGTCGATTGATGTAAAGACGGCGGACCGCGTGGATATCATGGTGCATAATTTTCGGGCGGGGGCGCCTCTGAACAAGCCGTGGCTCCTGGTGGAGTGCAAGGCTCCGGGCGAATACACGTGGCCTGTGTTGCAACAGCAACTGAACAAGTATTTGCAAATTTTGACGCCGAATTACGTGATGCTTGCGTTAGGCGATTGTGTGCGCTATTTTGAGCTGGACTCCGTGATGCGCCGTTTCAAGAAAATTGAGTGCCTGCCGGCATTTGAATAGTCTTGAAATGCGCGGCAATTGTTACTTTACCACTGACAAAACATCCCCGTCGGCGAGGCGAGTCTTGATGGTGTCGCCGCTCTTGAGCTGGCTTGCCTTGCGGATAAATTTCCCGTTTTCATCGAGCGTGAGCGAGTAGCCCTTGGCAAGTGTCGTCTTGGGGTCTGCGTTTTTGACTTTTTCGTTGACGAGCTCGAACTGCGATTTCGCGAGGTCAAGAATCTTGCGGGAACCTTGCTTTAAACCTTCTTGGTTGCGGTCAAGTCGTTCGTGCTCAGACTTTATATAAAATGCAGTGTCCTTTTTGATAGAGGCCGCCATCAGCACATGCTTCGATTTCTCGTTCTGGATGAGCCCGAAAACTTTTTGCTGGAGCTGGTTTCCCATCGTGCCGAGTTGCTTGTTGTTGTCGGTGAGTAGGTCGCGGGCGCCATCGGCAATGCTTGCCATCGCTTCAGTCATTCGGTTCCAACTGTCCGTGACGCGTTCCACGAGACGCTTTGCGCAGTCCGTGGGCGTGATGCACGAGAGGTAAGCGACTTCGTCCAAAAGGCAGCGGTCGATTTCGTGACCGATTCCCGTAAAGACGGGGGTGGGGTAGTTCGCGACCGCGCGGCAAAGCGCTTCGCTATCGAAAAAGTTCAAGTCCGTCTTGGCGCCGCCACCGCGCACGATGCAGACAACATCTAAATTGGAGTCGCCTTGGAGCTGTTCCAGGGCTGCGATGATGCTCCCTTCGGTTTCGTTCCCCTGCATCCGCGCATAGACCGTTGTGACTTCGAAGGCGAACGGCGAAGCTTCGAGTCGCGTGGTAAAATCCTTGTAGGCGGCAGTGTTTTCGCCAGTGATAAGCCCCACGCGGAGCGGCACGTCAGCAAGTTCGAGCTGCTTGTTCTTTTCGAGCAAGCCTTCCATCGCAAGGCGCTTCAAGATGGCGCTTTTGGTGAGTGCAAGTTCGCCAATCGTGTAAACCGGGTCGATGTCTAGGATTTGCGCTTGCAACTTTCCGTACGGGATGTACAGTTCTGCGCGCACGAGAAAATTGACTTTCAAGTCGTGCTTGAGCGTAAACGGTTGCGAAAGGCTAGAAATCTTGGCAAGAATCGCATCGTACTTGGCGGTGTAGCAGTAAAGGGCGAGGGTCGCCTTGGGCTTCACGTCGCCATCGGCAAAGTCCGCAATGCTCAGGTAAACGCCCGACGGCTTTTCGGCAATTTGCGAAATGACTCCGTGCACCCACACCGCAGGCGTAGCTTCTACGGTGTTCTTGAGCGAACGCATGTACTGCGTGACCGAATATGTACGAACTTCTTGATCCATTTATTGGGGGCGCCACCTTTTGCTTTGTCATTCCCGCCTCCGAGCTCTTTGATCACTTAGTGCTTTAGCACTTATGTGAGCATGATCCGCGTATGGGGAGGGAATCTCCTTTGACGTTAACTATAATAATAATTAAATTGGTTATAAGAAAAAGGACTCGCCGTGTCGAAAGTTGTTTCTGCAATGGATATGCGTCAGAATTTTGGGACGCTCTTGAACCAGGTCGCTATCAAGGACGAAGAAATCGTCATTGAACGTGCTGGCAAGCCTTTGGCACGCCTCGTGAGCATGAATTCCGCAACAAGCGGCAAGCTCGACTTCCGCGATATCGGCAAACTCCCGAACGACATCTGGAACGAATAGTTAAAAAGCACAATTTTATTTTACACACTAATTCTTTCCGAACGCCGCTTCTCTTGAATTTGATTTTGTAGGTTGCTTTTATAAAATCAATTTGGGAAGTGTTTATATGAATATCTTGAAAACTGTAGTATTGTCTTTATATGTTTTCTTCTGCGTTGCATGCTCGGATGAAAATTCTGGTAAAAAAGTTTACGGATAGATTTTATTATGACTTGCTAGAATAACTGATGGTTTGACTATGGTGAATGTTTTGAAAATAACAATATCGGTTTTATGTATGCTCCTCTGCATGGCTTGTTCGGACAAAGAACCGAGTGCAGAAGAATTGTTGAATAATCCTCAAAGAAATGTTGTCTTAAATCGGGACTCCTTGGGTGCAGAATATTGGCTTGAAGTCGAGAAAAACGAGACCGTTCAAATTTGTTTAGACAGCCGCGTTCGCGAATGGAAAACTTCGTTGACATCAAAGATCGTGAATGATTCCTGCTTTGCGTTTATTGTCCCGACGCTTATTGGTGTCAACTCAATTCATGTGAAGTTTCCTGATTCTGACAGTGCCTATAAAATCAATCTGGCCGTTGGCATGAAGTATTTGGACTTCAAAAATGAAGAAATTTTATACGGAAAAGACCTATATCAAGCGTTTGATAAAGACGAAAAAATTGTGTCTGTTACAGGAACTTATCTAGTTGATGAATACCCGGTTACCAATTGCGAAATCACTCAATTAATGTGGGATGAAATTCCCTTAAATCCAAAGGATCATCAGATTGAAAAAGAATGGTCAGAAAGAAAAAAGTCCAGCATGCGTAACGAAAAATGCGATGCTCATGATTCTGCAGCAAATATGATTTCTTTGTATATGGCCATGAAGTACGCCAATGCCCGCAGCATTCGAGAAGGACTAAAACCGTATTATAAATTTTCTGCGACAAAGTATAGAAATATAAAAATAATTGAACCTGAATCAGGTGAATATGACGATTCAATAATCAATCCGCGATATCAATATGTTGCAATTCACTATCGTGACTATACTAAACAACGCAAAGGACCAAGGCATCAATATGTCATTATGTCTTATGATTTTTCCAATCATAAAGAAAAAGCAATTCTTGTTAGCATAGATTCAACTTCTGATGGTTATCGGCTTCCATATTATGACGAATGGATGATGCTTGCTCGTGGTGGAGAAAAAAAGGCCATGACGCCTTGGTGCAATAATTCCACTAAAATTAAAGACGTTACAAAATATGCAAGATTTGCCAAATATAAGGAACATGTAAAAACAGAACCTGTAGGTCAGTTGCTGCCTAATGGTTATGGTCTATATGATGTTTTGGGCTTGGTGGAAGAACACGTTCTTTTAGAAGATCACAATTGGTTAAGACCTAATTCCTATATAATGATTAATCCAGGTGGACCTGAGAGAGCGGAAATATGCCGTCCAGGAGATTGTCCATATTGTTTAAAAGAAGGCGAAAATTGTCCGTCTTGTTTGAAGGGTGGAGGCCTTTTTCACGATTGGAAAAGGATAAACTATAGTTATCGTTCTGAGGATCGATATACAGGTTATTCCGGCGGTTTCCGCCTAATCCGCAACATCGGCAATAACGCCAAATGGAAACTTTAAAAATTATTTTACGCAAAAATACTGAGCCAAAATCCTCGTTCGTGCGTGTTAATGTAGTAGGGGCGTGTTCAAAACGCTCCGATTCACGTAATCAGAGGATAAAATGGGCGTTCAAAATAAAAGATGTATAGACCCGGTTCTTGAAAAACTTGGACTTGGGCATTTTTTCCATGGAAATAAACCGTTAGTTTGGATTGTTGACGATTCGACTTGTACGTCATTATGCGAAGATGTTGCCCCGTATAATGCCGAAGAAAGCGACCTTTCGCAATATTTTGTCAAGGAAGGTGAATTTGGTCCTTACGCAAGCCTTCTGTATGACAAAACTTTCAAGAAGACGTTTTCACCAGATACGCATCGAGGAAAACGCAATTTGTTGAATCTGCTGAACGATATGCTTGAGGGGCAGATCCCGCAAAAGATTATGGATGTAGCTTCGCAACAGCCGGAACTCAATGATTCCGGTAGCAAGGATTCCAAATCGTCAATCCTAGATTTGCATTGCCGCGATGAGCGGGATAATCTTATCGAAATTGAGGTGCAGATTCAGCGTGAAACGAATTTCTTGAAGCGCTTGGTGTTTTATTCAAGTCAGATGATTGTGCAACAGGGCGAACCCGGTCCCGACTGGGATTACGATGTCAAGCCGGTCTATGTGATTTCTTTTGCTCGTTTTCGGGTATTTGATGACAATCGGCCGCTTCACCGTGCCGGACTTCTTGATTATGAAACCTCCGAACGGCTAGTTGATTGTGCAAATTTCACGATTGTGGAACTTCCGAAGGTCGCTAGGATGATTCGCAAGAGTGATTCGGAGGTTGCCAAGTGGATGTTTATTTTTCGCTATTTGCACCGCCTTAAGGAACTTCCCCCAGCTCTAAAAACGGAAAAGTTCGAGGGCTTGCTTCCGTATGCTAAACTAGCTAGATTTAATAAAAAGGAACTAAAAAGGTACAGGTATATTATGCACTTGAAATGGGACAGATACGCTCAACAGTTGGCTTTTGCGGAAGATAACCCTGATTTCGTGAATAAAATCAGGCAAGAAACGCTTGATGCCGTGAGAAAAATTATGCAAAAGAAAAAGCTTTCTCCTGATGTTATAAAGGAATGCCTTGATTATTCGTCATCAAATGGATAGAAACGGCAGGCTTTAAGTCTGCCGAAAGAAGGTCAACGAAAAACGCCTCCGACTAAGTCGGGGGCGAAATTTTATTGTCATTCTCCGTTAGGAGAATCAAGGCGTTTCCCCTTGTTTAATTCATAAATCCGGCAAAGATGTTGTTGCTCAGGAACGGTACAAAGCCGAGGAGGATTACCGCGATGCTCAGCAAAATGATGACTTCGCGCTGGCGCTTGGTGAGGCGGAGCGGATTCAGATGTCCGTCAGGTTCATCGACCCAGGCAGCCTTGATGAGCTGCAAGTAGTAGAAGAGCGCAATGACGTTGTTCAAAACGGCGAATGCCACGAGTGCGTAATGTCCAGTCGAAGCGCCGCTGAAGAACAGGTGGAACTTGCCAAAGAAACCGGCGAGAGGCGGGATGCCTGCCAAGCTGAACATCGAAATCGCAAGGGCGATGGCGAGGCTCGGGTTTTGCTTTGAAAGTCCGCGGAGCGACTGGAATGTTTCTTCGCGGTGATGCCCGATGATGCCGAATACGAAGAATGCAAGGTAGTTGGAAACCGCATAGACAAAGAGGTAATAGATGATTGCTGTCTTTGCTGTTGTTGCAGGGCCTAGCAAGGCGATCATGATGTAGCCTGCCTGAGCGATAGAGCTGTAAGCCATGAAGCGGCGGAGGCGGCTCTGCTTTAATGCACCGAGGTTACCGACAAAGAGCGTGACGCCTGCGAGGAGCGCAATGAGCGGAGCCATCTTGTCTTGAATCGGGGAGAGCGGGCCATAGACGAGCACGACGAGGAATGCAATGGCGGTTGCTTTCGAGGTCACGGAAAGCACTGCGGTTACCGGCGTCGGAGCGCCTTCGTAAACGTCCGGAGCCCAGGTGTAGAACGGAAACAGCGTGAGCTTGAATCCGATTCCGCAGAAGAGGAACAGCACGGCAATCCACAAGAGCGGGCTAGAACCGCTTGCAACAGCGGCCTGGATTTCGTTGAAGTGGAGGCTTCCGGAGAAACCGTAGAGGTAGCTGAATCCAAACAGTTCAAATGCTGTGGCGACAGATCCCATCAAGATGTACTTGGTAGCAGCTTCGGAACCGTACTGGTCGCGTTTGTTCCAGGCGGCGAGTGCGTACATTGGGATGGTCGCGATTTCGAGGCCGAGGAAGAACGTGAGCAAGTCGCATGCGCTCACGACCGTGAATCCTCCGAACGTCGCAAATGCGATGGCGCCGATGAATTCGGCAATCTGGTGCATAGGCGGCTTCTTGTCGGCGCCGTGTTCAAAGTAGTCCTTGGAAAGCCACATGCCAAGCAGAGCGCTCACCATGAGCACTTCGCGCATAAGCACGCCAAAGTCGTCCACTTTCCAGTTGCAGATAAAGAACTTGCCGTTGCCGCTCGCGAGCGGGATGAAGTTCAGCAAGAAGAAAATGGCGATAAAGCCGATGTTTGCCATACGCCAAGGGACTTTGGATTGTGTAGTCACGAAAAGGCGTATCCCAATCACGACGAACGGGAAAATCAGCAGCAAAACGTCAGGTAGAATGAAGTTTGGAATTGCAAAATTTGTCATAATTAAACCTACTATAAACCTGCCGATGAAATCTTTTCAAAGATTGGTGCAATGCTCTGGTCCAGAAGTTCCGAAATCCAGCCGGGGCAAACACCAATGAACAACAAGCAGGCAACGAGAACGACAATGACCAACTTTTCGCGGAAGCTTCCATCTGTGAGGCCTTCGTATTTCTGCGGGAGCGGACCGTGAAGCATACGGTTTGCCGTTTGCAAAATGTAGACGGCGGTCGTTGTGATGGAGAGAATGGCGAGTATCGTCACGATGCGCGTGAGCGTGGAATCTTGCTGGAACGCTCCAATGAAGATGGTGCTTTCGGCAATGAATCCGCTAAAGCCCGGGAGGCCTAGCCCTGCAAAACCGGCAAGCACAAAGCCTACGCCGAGGAAGGGCATCTTGCGCATGATACCGCCCATTTCCGTGATATCGCGGGTGTGGGTGCGTTCGTAAATCATGCCGATGGTCGCGAAGAAGAGGCCTGTCAAGAATCCATGAGAAATCATCTGGAGGCTAGCACCGCGAAGTCCAATCGGCGTGAGGGCTGCAAGGCCTAAGAAGATGAGACCCAAGTGGCTGATGGAGCTGTAAGCGGTGATATACTTGAGGTCCTTGTGGCGGATGGCGATGAACGGGCCGAGAACCACGTTAAAGATGAGGAGTGCTACAACGTACGGGAGCCAAATCTTGGCGGCTTCGGGCATGAGGAACATGGCCACGCGGAGGCATCCGTAAGCACCCATTTTCATCATCACGCCGGCGGCGAGCATCGAAACGGCTGTCGGTGCGGCGGAGTGGCCGTCCGGACTCCAGAAGTGGAACGGGAAGAGCGAACTCGAAACGGCGAATCCCATGAACATGAGCGGGAATGCCCACATCTGGAAATCCATCGGGAGAGTCGTCTTTGCAATTTCAATGAGGTTCCAGCTTGTAGCGCCACTTTCGAAGTAAAGTCCGAAGAGCGTTGCAAGAATCATCGAAGAGCCAAATGCGAGCGTCAATGTGAGCTTTTTACCACCGTAGTCGCGCTTGCCACTGCCGTAGCAGGCAATCATCAAGTACATGCAGAGTGCTTCCATTTCGTAGAACACAAAGAAAAGCACCAGGTCAAAGCTCATGTACACGCCGTAAACGCTTGTTGCCAAGAGCTGGATAAGTGCAAAGAAAATCTTCTGATTCCCTTTGATCTTGAGGCTTACGAGCACGCCTGCCCAGACGATAAACGCCGTGAGCGCAAGCAACAGCATGTTGAGACCGTCCGCGCCGACAATGTAGTGGGCATTGAACATCGAGAGCCACGGGATGTCCGTGAAGAATCGGAGCGCAAGCGGTGCGGCTGCCGGATCCGTCGGAGTTCCCGAGAGAGCGTAGATAGCGTAAGTCAAGTAGCAGACAATTGCAAGGACAATCGTTGCCGACGTGACGTGGATGGTTCGGAGCGTCTTTTCGTACGTGGCGGGAATCAGTACGCAGGCGAGAACCGTTAAGAGGGGGAGGACCCAAATGGAGTTAAAAAGTATTGTATTCATGGGTGCGCCTTACAGGGGAAGCTGGCCGAAGAATCGCCAAAGGAGAACGCCAACAATCAAAGTACCCAAGTAGAACGGCAAGTAGCCGGCTTGGGCAAAACGGACCAAGTCACCGAGCTTGTGGACAAACCAGACCGTAAAGGCGAGGAGTCCTTCAATCACGTAATCGTTGAATGCGCGGGCGACACATGCGATACCGCCAAAGATAAACTGGCGGACGACGGCGTAGTACATTTCATCGAAGTAGAACTTGTGGTAAATGACTTTGTAGATGCCGCTGCGGTTGGTTTCGTCGAGGGCGCGTTTCACTTTTGCCCACGGGCTTGCGTAAAGCGCCCAGGCAATTACGAGAGCGACAAGGGCAATGCCAACGGCGACAAACGGGAGCCAATCAGCATGGTCGAGCTTGACGAGCTGCGGAACGTTCATCTGGCCCGGAACAAAGAACTCTTCGAAAATTCTCTTGCCGAGGACACCGCTTAAGAATGCCGGAATGGCAAGAATTGCAATCGGGAGTGTCATCGCGAAATCTTCGTGCACATGGCCAGCCTTGACGCCTTCGTGACGCGGTTCGCCATGGAACGCCAGGAAGAACAGACGGAACATATAGAACGTCGTGAGGCCGCTCGTGAGGAGTGCAAGCCCAAAGACAACGTAATGGTGCCCTTGGAATGCGGCGAGAATGATTTCGTCCTTGGAGAAGAATCCGGAGAACGGCGGAATGCCCGAAATCGCGAGAATCGAAATAAGCGTGCAAACGTAAGTGAGCTTCATCTTCTTGCCGAGACCGCCCATGGCATCGAGATCGTTTGTACCGACCTGATGAATAAGGCTACCGGCGATGAGGAACAAGCTGCACTTGAAGAAGGCGTGCGTAAAGATGTGGAATGTCGAAGCGGTCCAACCAGTAACGGCGACGACTTGACCTATTTTGCAAGCGCCAAGTGCAAACATCATGTAACCGAGCTGCGAAAGCGTGGAGTAGGCGAGGATGCGCTTGATGTCTTTTTGCGTGCAAGCGATGACGGCTGCAAAGACCATCGTGAAGGCGCCAACCCACATGATGAGCGTGAGGGCGTTATCGCAAATGGCAAAGAACGGGAAGAGTCGAGCGACAAGGTAAACGCCTGCGACGACCATCGTTGCACTGTGAATGATAGAGCTGACGGGTGTCGGACCTTCCATGGCGTTCGGGAGCCAGATATGCATCGGGAACATGGCGGACTTGCCCCAGCCACCGGTGAAAATCAAGATGGAGCCGAGAACGAGCGCTTCGGACTTTGGAATTGTCACAAGGCCGAGGTTGATGAACTGCTTCTGGAAATCAATGAGGTTGAGCGAATTGAGCGTCGAAAAGTCAAAGCTTCCGACGACGTAGCTCACAAGCACAATGCCGAGCAAGAAGAAGCTATCGGCAAAGCGGGTGAGGATGAACGCCTGCTTGGAGGCGCTCACAGCGCTTGGCTTGTGGTACCAGAAGCCGATGAGCAAGTAACTTGAAACGCCGACGAGTTCCCAGAAGATGAACATCTGGAAAAGGTTTGTCGCAATGACGAGCCCGAGCATGCTAAAGCTGAACAGCGAGAGCAGTGCAAAGAAACGTCCGGCGGCACGGTCTTCGCGCATGTAGCCGATGCTGTAGATGTTCACCATGAAGCTGATGAACGTGACGACCACGAGCATCATCACGGAGAGCGGATCTACGAGCATACCGATTCTTGCGACCAAATCCCCGATGAACGGGATAAACGTATGGTCGAACAGAATTGCCTTTTGCGGTGCAAAGTCCGAGCTGAAGTAGTGGAATGCGAGTGTGCCTGCGGCGGCAAATGCAAGACCGTTGCAGACGACTGCGAAAATCGCAGCAGCCTTAGCGCACTTGTTTCCGAGGAAAAGCCCGTTCACGACAAACGTGAGGAGCGGGAGCAAAAGAATCAAATAACCGAGAGTGATATCATCAATCATGGAGATCCCTCAACTGGTCAACGTCAAGACTCTTGTGGCGGCGATACATGGTCACGATAATCGCAAGGGCGATGGCCATTTCGCAAGCCGTCACGGCAATGACAAAGATACTGAACAGAGCGCCTGCGGTCGCATCGTGTGCGGTGAAGTAGGCAAAACTGATAAAGTTGATGTTTGCTGCATTCAGCATGAGCTCAATGGAAATAAGCATGCCGATGAGATGGCGGCGGCGCATCAGGCCCCAGACGCCAATCCCGAACAGCAAAAATGCGAGAATCAAGCAATTCAGAAGGTTCATTTGCTAGCCTCCTCTTCGGCATCTTCCTTGGTGCGGCGGGCGACCGTGATAGCGCAAATGAGCGTCATCAAGAGGAGCACGCTCACGATTTCAAACGGGATGATGAATCCGTTCGGATCGTTACCGAGCAAGCGCAAGGCGAAGTTCTGGAGTGAAGAATAGTCGGCGGGGGAGTTCACGATGCCGCTTGCCAAGTCCGGAGTCGGCAGCACGCATTTGACCATCACGAATACAAACGCGATGGAAAGCGCAAATGCGGTGAACACTCGCGGAATCTTTGTGGTAAACGCGTCTTCTCCCAAATGGCTTGTGAGGAGAATCGTAAACACCACGAAAATCACGACACCGCCCACGTAAACCATCACCTGGGCAAGTGCAATGAATTCGGCATGCATAAGCATGTAGAGAATGGCGGTCGTGACAAAGCTAAAGATGAGGAACACAGCGCTTTGCAGGATGTTTTTCACGGCAACGCAACAAACCGCCGTCATTAAAATCACGAATGCGACGACATAGAACGCAATGTCCATGCCTCCCATTGGGAATGATAAAGGCAAATCCGGGAACATTAACCTTGTCCCTCCTTCTTATTTAAAATCATTTCAAGATCGTTCGGGTCGGTTGTCGCAACTTCGAAAGCGGGACTCATGCGGATGGCTCCAAACGGGCAGGCTTCTACGCAGAGGCCACATTGGGTGCAACTGGCGAAGTGGTACACGTAACGTCCGAGAACCTTCTTGCCTGCAATGTTCTTTGTGGCAAGCACGTTGATGGAGGCGTTCGGGCAGGCGCGTTCGCACATGCCGCAAGCGGTGCAGCGGTTGTTGCCGTCTGCATCTTCGATCATCTCGAGGCGGCCGCGGTAGCGGTCGTGCATTTTAAGCGTCTTGCGGTTTTCGGGGTACTGTTCCGTAACGATGCGCTTAGGATTGAAAAAATACTTGAGCGTCACGGACAATCCGCAAATAAGGCTCCACGGACCCGTAATGCAACGCTTCAGGTAGCGTTTAATGTATTGAAGAGTTGAAATATTTTCGTTCATACTAACCACCAATTGCGATAAAGGCTGCGCCAGCGACGAGCAAAACCAGATTTACCGGCAAAAGGAATTTCCATTCAAAGTCCATGAGCTGGTCCACGCGCGGGCGCACAAACGTCCAGCGGACCATCATGTAGCACCAAACCATAAAGTAAATCTTCGCGAAGAACCACACGACGCCAGGCACCATCTTCAAAACGTTGTCGATAGCGTCAATGCCGATGCACGGCGGGAAGAATCCACCGAGGAAGCATGTGGTTGCGAGTGCGGAGTTCGTGATGAGCGCGATGTATTCGGCGAGGTAGAACATGGCAAACGGGGTGCCATTGTATTCCGTGTGGTAGCCACCTGTGAGTTCCTGTTCTGCTTCGGCAATGTCGAACGGAGCGCGGTTCATTTCGGCGGTACTGGAAATAAAGAACAAGATGAAGGCAATGAAACCGAGGACTGGAATCTTGAAAATCCACCAGTCAAAAATCGTTCCTTCCTGGCCCATCGTAATGCTCATGAGGTTCGTAGAACCAGAAATCATGACGACGAACAGGAGAATCATCGCAAACGAGATTTCGTAGCTGATCATCTGGGCGCCACTGCGGAGTGCACCGAGCAAGGAATACTTGTTGTTACTGCTCCAGCCGCCAAGCAAGATGCCGAGCACGCCAAAGCCGTTTACCGCGATGATGAGCGGGATGCCCATCGAGACATCGGCGACCACGAGATTCTTGTCGAACGGAATCAAGGCGCAGACGATAAACGGTGCAATCAAGACGATTAGCGGAGCCAAGTAGAACATGAGCTTGTCAGCGCCACTCGGAGCGTACACTTCCTTGAAGAGCATTTTGATCACGTCCGCGATGGTCTGGATCGTTCCGTGCCAGCCAAGACGCATCGGTCCCAAGCGGCACTGCACGTGAGCGCAAACCTTACGTTCCATGTAAATGAGGATCGGAGCAGAGCCGATGTTCACCACGCAGACGGCGATAATGCAAATCACAGCGTTGATGAGGAAGGCGACGACGCTGTTGAGGTCCTCGGACTGGATGTTTGCGGGCAGGTATTCTGCCAAGCGCGGAACCCATTCACGGACAAAGTCGCCAATAGGATGTGTTACTGAAGGTACAAACATAAACTACCTGTCAATTTCCGGAATCACGGGGTCAAGGGTTGCCATGATGGTCACGAGGTCCGAAATCTTGTGACCTTGAGCCATCTTGTTGATTGCTGCAATATGCGGGAAGCTTGGGCCGCGTGTGTGGATGCGGTACGGCTTTTCGCCGGTCGTTGCGGCGACAACGTATGTGGCGTAAAGACCCTTGGCTGTTTCAATTTCGCTGTAGTAGCGGCCCACGGGGAGTCGCACTGGCTTTTCCTTGGAACGCCACGGACCTTCGGTCGGGAACTTTTCGACGCACTGGCGCAGAATCTTGAGCGATTGATGAATTTCAGCAATGCGGATCTGGTAGCGGTCGTAGCAGTCGCCGTTATGGAATACGGGCACGTCAAAGTCGAGCTGGTCGTAAATGCTATACGGGTTTGCACGGCGCACGTCAAAGTTCACGCCGCTAGCGCGGAGCACAGGACCCGAGCAACCGTAAGCGATCGCGTCTTCTTTGCTCAAAACGCCAATGCCGATGCTACGTTCCAACACGATGATGTTTTTCGAAAGGAATCTTTCGTAGTCCTTCATCGTATCTTCCATATGGTCGAGGAATGCTTTTACGCGCGGGATAAACGTATCCGGCACGTCATAGCGGCTTCCGCCCGGTCTAAAGAAGTTCGTCGTAAGGCGAGAACCTGTTACTTCTTCAAGCATGTCGTGAATCATTTCACGTTCCTTGAAACCGAACAAGAGGCAAGTCTGTCCGCCAAGGTCACCGCCAAAGCAACCGTAGAACACCAAGTGCGAGGCAATGCGGCCCAGTTCCTGGAGCATCACGCGGATGTATTCGCCACGGAGCGGAACGCCCACGTTCATGCCCTTTTCAAGAGCGATGACAACGCCCAAGTTGTTCTGGATGGCGGTCAAATAGTCCTGACGGTCCGACATCGCGATGTACTGCAAGTAGCTCATCGATTCCGCTTGCTTTTCCATACCGCGGTGGATATAGCCAAAGTGCGGGACAACTTCTACAATGGTCTCACCGTCCATGCGGAGTGTGAGTCGCAAAGCACCATGTGTACTCGGGTGCTGCGGACCCATGTTGATAAAAAATTCTTCAGTATTCGATTTGCGTTCGAGGCGAAATCCCGGAGGTAACTGATGACTCATATAGGCCTCCTAATCATTTCCGGGTGAGTAAAGTCTTTACGGAGCGGGTAACCCACGAAGTCCTTGTCCAAGAAGATGCGGCGAAGGTCGGGGTGGTTTTCAAACTTGATGCCGAACATGTCGTAAACTTCGCGTTCCTTGATTTCTGCACCGGGGTAGAGGTGCGAGATTGTTGGGACGCTAGCGAGGAGCGATGTTGGGCGTTTTTCTTCGTCAATCGAGAAGTCTTTCTTGAGCTGCACGCAAAGGAAAATCTTGTGGCCAATTTCAAGGCTTCTGAGCATTGTCACCATGTCGAAGTGGTCGTCGTAGTCAATCGCGGTCACGTCAATTAGGTAATCCATCTTGAATTCAGGATCGTTCTTGACAAATTCAACGACGTTCAGGTAGTCTTCCTTTTCGAGCATGACTTCGAGCGGGCAATCCGCAGGCATCTTCGCGACAACATCTTCAGGAGTGTCTTCACCGCGCGTATGCACGGTCACGTTCGGGAACTTGGCGCGGAGCTTTGTGAAAAGCTCGAGCTGCGTCATGCCAAAGCGCTTGGCGGGTACGCGTTCCACTTCCGGGAAATCCGGCTTCTTGACGCGAATCGGCTTGAATGCACTCTTGTAGTCCGGATTTTCTTCCTTGAACTTCGCGCGTGCTTCGGCCATCTGTTCGTCTTTCATTTCTTCGAGAGCGGCCCAGGTTTTTGCGGCTTCGCGATAGCGGTCCATCGTCGAAACGTCTTTCGGTTCACCTTCGTGCCAGGGGTTACGGCAAGTTTCCTTGAGAATCTTTTCGCGGAGCGTCAAAAGTCCGTGGAACAGTGCTTCGGGGCGCGGCGGGCAGCCGGGAACGAACACATCGACCGGAATCAAGTTCTGTGCGCCACGAACAACAGAATAGTTGTCGTAGATGAACGGGCCACCGCTAATCGTGCAGGCGCCCATGGCGATGACGTATTTCGGACCGGGAATTTGTTCCCAAAGCATCTGGATGGCGGGTGCCATGCGGCGGGTAATTGTACCTGCCAAAATAAACAAGTCCGCCTGCCTGGGGGACGAGCGGAACACTTCAGAGCCAAAACGGGCAATGTCATAACGGGCCATAGAACTCGACATCATTTCGATGGCGCAGCAGCTAGTACCGTATGTCAGAGGCCAAATGGAGTTTGCACGGGCCCAGTTCACAACATAGTCGATGGCGTTTACAACGTACTTTCCACCGGGAATCGGGTCCAAAATCTTTGGAGCTAAATTGATTATTCCCATTTGAGAATTCCTTTTTTCCAGGCGTAAGCAAGGCCCGAAACGAGAATCGCAATGAAGATGATAAGGTCGATAACGACGACTGATGGCGGGAGCGCCGTGTGGCCAGCCATGATTTCCTTGAAGTTCATCATGACGGGGAAGAGAAACAGCGCTTCGATATCAAACACGAGGAAGAGCAAGGCGAACAAGTAGTAGCCCACCTTGAACTGAATTCTTGCGTTGCCGATGGTTTCCATACCGCATTCGTACGGAGCCATCTTGTTCTTTGTATTCTTGGTGCGGTAGCCTAGCAATAGGCCTGTGACGGTTGCCGCCGCCGCGATAAACGCGCCCAGAAAAAGGAATATTGAAAGTATGATGTATTCAGACATAGTCGTTAGTTTTTAGTCAATGGTCATTAGTAGAAATTCTGCAAGTCCTGAACGGTTCCGAATAGCGTATTGCCAATCTGGAAACGGTCCAGAACGTGTTTCAACAAGTCCTTAAATTCATCAATGGTGCCTGCGTTCATGGTATTCAACTTGCCTTGAATATCACTCACAAAGCCGTAAACGACAGGGCTTGATTTCATGCCCTGCATTTCCCCACTCCATTGCTGCAACACTTTATCCGTATCAATCCTTGCGATAACGTATCGCGTCGTCGAAAGCAGCTCCTGCAAAAAGTGCACGAGGAAGATTTCTTCTTGCAAAATACCCCAGCGCTTGTCCTTGGAGTAAAGCGAAGAATTTTCGGCTTTGCCGTAAAAGATGGCTGCCTGCGCATATTCGAGGCATGTCATCAAGAGACGTTCGTAACGCTTGATGTCCTTGCTCAAATGCTGGTACCAGGCATTGTTCTCTTCGGGTGTAGAGTCCTTGGCTTCGGCGATTTCGTTCGGGAACAGCGCACGGAACGCGTAATACACTTCTTCGTAATAGCGGTTCCTCATGCGGCAGTTGAACGCACGGTTTTTTTGTGTGTAGTCGCAATGGTGTAGGGAAGATATCATGCTTTTTCAACCCCTCTGACGCCCTCGACTTGTCTTATCTTGGTCACAATGGCATCGACCTGGTCCTTGCGGAACGCCTTGAATTCCATACGGATGCGTCCCGTGTACTGGGCACTGGCGATACTCATTCTATCCAGCGACAAGTTCTCGTCTTTCAGAACCATCAGGATGCTTAACGGCAAGTTCCTGCGGTTGTCTGTTTCAATTGTGAGGTGCGTGGTAAATGGCTTCGAAACGTCGGCGCTCCAGTCGACAGGGAGGCGCTGGTCGGTCGGCAAGTCCTTGAGGCAAGGGCAGTCGCTCTTGTGAACTTCGATACCGATTTGCGGGCGCATCACGCCGACAATCTTATCGCCCGGGACAGGGCCGCAGCAGCTTGCGAAATGGATGAGGAGACTGGTTTCGTGACCAATCATCAACGGCATTTCGTCGGTGAGCGTGTTGTCCATGTCCTTGCCGAATTTCGGGTAGAAGCGGATGGCGGCAGCTTCCTTGGATATATCGTTTCCGCCGTTCAAGAAGCGGTGGATGTCCTGGAGCGGCAGTTCGCCCTGACCGATCTTTTCAAAAAATTCGTTGAGGCTTGTCATGCCGAAGTTCTTGAGGATGTCCTCTTCCTTCGGGCGTTTGTCCTTTTCAATTTTCAGGAGGCGCAGTTCGCGAGTCCAGATTTCTTTACCGAGGCTGCGGGACTGGATGATGATGCTTGTCTTCATCCACTTGCGGAGTTCCTGCTTTGCCTTGATGGTCTTGACCATTTCAAGCCATTCCGGGCTCGGTTCCTGGTTCGGGCTCTTTAAAATCTGGATGGTGGCACCGTGCGGTACCGGTTCATCGAGACTCACAACCTTGTCGTTAATGCGTGCGCCGATGCAGTGCAGGCCAAGCTCCGTGTGTACTGCAAATGCAAAGTCCAAAACGATGGCGCCTTCGGGGAGTTCAACGGATGCTCCCTTCGGGGTGAACACCGTCATGCCTTCGGGCTTCAAGTCCACCTTCAAGAAGTCGAGGTATTCCTTGGAGTCCGAGATTTCGGATTGCAGCTTGACCATGTGGTCGAGCCAGGCGAGTTCTTCGCCTTCGTGCTGCGTTTCCATCTTGTAGGCCCAGTGGGCGGCAAATCCCTTTTCGGCAGTGAGGTCCATGTCCTTTGTGCGGATCTGGACTTCGACCATCTTGTTTTCGGGACCGATGACGGTTGTATGGATACTTTGGTAAAGGTTTGGCTTCGGGGTCGCGATGTAGTCCTTGAAGCGGCTTTGAAGCGGTGTCCAGAGGTTGTGCACGTAACCCAGAGCGAGGTAGCATTCCGGAATCGTTTCGACGATAATGCGGATGGCGAAAATGTCGAAGATGTCTTCGAATCCGCAACCGCGGGCAATCATCTTGTTATAGATGCTGTATATGTTCTTGGTGCGCCCCTGGATGGTGCAGTCGAAGTCTTCGAGGGCCATCTTGATCTGGAGCGGGCCAATCACGGATTGCACGTAGTTTTCGCGCTTTTCCTTATTTTCGATAAGGGCGTCGACGAGCTTTTGGTATTCGTCCGGGTTTACGTACTTGAAGCTCAAGTCTTCGAGTTCGGTTTTCAGTTTGTATAGACCGAATCTATGGGTGAGCGGTACGTAAATGTCAAGAGTTTCCTGGGCGATAATCTTACGCTTTTCGGGCTTCATGTATCGCATGGTGCGCATGTTATGGATGCGGTCTGCGATTTTAATCATGATGACGCGCGGGTCTTTGGCCATGGCCGTAATGAGCTTACGGTAGGTACTTGCCTTTTGCGCCGTCTTGCTTGCTTCCTGGACGGCGGTAATCTTTGTCACCGCATCGACCATGAACGCCGTGTCTTCGCCAAAAAGTTCAGAGATTTCACTGAGGGTATGCGGGGTGTCTTCCACCACGTCGTGCAATAAGCCTGCGAGTACCGTTGCCTGGTCTTGCTTGAGGTCTGCAAGAATCTTGGCCACTTCGTAAGGGTGTTCTGTGTAGGGCATGCCGCTCTTGCGGTATTGACCATCGTGGGCATCGGCAATAAAGGCTATAGCTTTTCTGAGAATCCCTTCGTCAAGTTTGGGATTCTTCTTAAGGAGCACACTTACAATGTGCTCTTGGTTCGTTGTAAATTTAGCCTGATCCATCATTCTCAATTTATCTAATAATTTGATACTTATGCGGCTTTTTTTCGAAAATATGCCAAAAATAAGACGAAAAAAGCATCGACTTGACTAGAAAAAAGGAAAAATTGAAAATTTCCAGTTTGCGGGTAGATGCATCTGAATGAATGCGTTGTAACTGTTACAACAAAAAAGTTATTACATCTCGCCCAAAATTTTTAGAATAGATTAATTTAAAGGACAACAATTCCGCCGAATTCACGGCTGTTGTTGGGGTTGGTATACAATGAATAAGTGGATGAAAGTAATGCCTGTGGCAGTTGCTGCCTTTGGCTTATGGGCGTGCGGCGATGAAGCTATGACTTCTGCCGCGCAATGTACAACAAAAGAATGCTTGGAACAGGTCGGTCAATCTTACGGGTATTTGCCTGGGGAAAACTCTAGCTCCAGTTCGTACGCCGAAAATAGCGTAGAATCAAGTTCTGATGACGGCTCTGGCAGTCAGGGACCTGATTCTTCTGCAGATGCACAATCTCCGACGAGTAGTTCTGATGTCGCTATTTCTAGCGGTGCATCTAGTAGTAGTGTCGCGGGGCCTGTGCTATCATCGAGTAGCGATGCTTTGCCAGAAAGCAGCAGCGATGCTGTCTCTAGTTCTAGCCGTGGACATCATCATTCTAGTTCGTCTGCAACAAAGCCGGAAGTCTCTAGCTCTAGCGAATCAACGCCTCCGACTCCGGTAAATGAATTTGTTGAAGACCATCGCAGCGAATGCCAGATTGGCAATATCCCTTCAAGCGTGAACAACGCAAAACTGCCGGACCCGTTTATGGGTCTTGATGGCAAGCGTATTTCTAGCAAGGCTGATTGGAAATGCCGTCGCGAAGAAATCGGCGCCATGTACGAAAAGCTCATGTTCGGTACAAAGCCGCGCAATCCTGAAAAAGTCGAAGGCTCGTATTCTGGCGGAAAGCTCACCATTAAGGTCACGGACAAGGGCAAATCCGGTTCGTTCTCCGTGAAAATCAGCAACGCCGGTACCAAGGACAAGCCGAAGCCTGCGATGATCGGTTTTGGCGGTGGCATGATGGGCGGTTGCGGAAGCCTCGGCAACGCAACGAACGGTCTTGACATCGCTCAGATTACGTTTAACCCGGATGACGTCGCTCCAGAAAGCGGTGGCGGTATGTTCTTCCAGCTTTATAACCAGGGACAGGGCACCATCATTGCATGGGCTTGGGGCGTGAGCCGTATCATTGACGCTCTCGAAAAGACTCCTGAAGCGGGTATCGATGTGAAGCACCTCGCTATGACGGGTTGCTCTCGCTGGGGTAAGGGTACTCTTGCCGTGGGAGCATTCGATGAACGTATTGCCCTCACGATTCCGCAGGAATCCGGTTCCGGAGGCGCATCGCTTTGGCGTGTGGGCGCTCAGGTGAACAAGCAGAAGGGTAAGCAGTTCGTTCAGGGCTTGAGCAGTGCCGGTACCGAAGGCAAGTGGATGATTTCTAGTTTCAAGAACTACGATGGCAAGGAAAATACGCTCCCGTTTGACCAGCACATGTTGGTGGCTATGGTGGCTCCGCGTGCGCTCCTCATTCTCGACAATGCAGGTCAGGAATGGTTGGGCGAAGTTCCGTCGAACTATTGCGGACAAGCTTCTAAGGAAGTTTATGACGCTCTCGGTGCAACGGAAAATTACACCTACAGCCAGGAAGGCGGTCATGGTCACTGCCAGCTTCCGAACGGGCAGTTTGACGAAGTCAAGGACTTTATGAACAAGTTCTTGCTCGGCAAGGATGCCAAGACGGGTAAGATTGACTACACCAAGAATACTCAAACCATCAACTTCAAAAAGTCTGAATGGATCGACTGGGAAACACCTAGCTTGAAATAATGCTGCGGCAGACTCGTTAATCGAGAATCGCGGAACTTAAAAAAAGACCTCGCAATCGCGAGGCTCTTTTCTTATAAAGAATCTTGGAACTTGTGGAATTTGTCCAAAAGTTCTGCGTAGGTCTTTGTGGCTTCGAGCTGCGGGAACTGTGCCACGATGGAATCCGGAGCGCAGAAGAAGCAGCCCTTGTCGGCCTGCTTGAGCATGCCCGTGTCGTTGAAGGAATCGCCCGAGGCAAACACCTTGAAGTTGAGTTCCTGCAAGTGCTTTACGACCTTCGTCTTCTGGTCGCTCATGCGCAAGTGATAACCCTTGATCATGTCGTTTTCAACCACGAGATTGTGGCAGAAAATTGTCGGGAATCCGAGATTCTTCATGATGGGGTAGGCGAATTCCTGGAACGTGTCCGAGAGGATAATCACTTGGGCTTCGTCGCGGAGCGTGTCCATAAAGTCACGGGCACCATCGAGGAGTCCGAGGTTTGCGATAACGTTCTGGATGTCAGAGAGCTTGATGTTTTCGCGTTCGAGAATCTTGATGCGGCCTTTCATGAGCACATCGTAGTCGGGAATGTCGCGAGTGGTGAGGCGGAGGTCCTTGATGCCCGTCTTTTCGGCTACGGCAATCCAGATTTCTGGTGCAAGAACGCCTTCCAGGTCAAGAGTGACAACACATTGCTTAGTAAACATAGAAATTCCTAAATCCTAATTCCTGAATCCGAATTATTTGTTCCTCTCTGCAATAATTTCTTGCATGTCGGCAGGTGTAATCGTGTAGTTCGTGCGGCAGAAGTCGCAGACAACGTTCAAGTCCTTGTTTTCGCTGCTGAGTTCTTGCAAATCCTTGAGCGGGAGCGTTGCAAGCGTTGCGAGCATGCGGTCCTTGCTGCACGGGCAGAACGGCTTCGGGTCGATTTCACGCACCACTTCGATGTCGTACGGGCCGCGGAGCTGGTCCAGAAGTTCATCAAGGTCGAAACCCTTGTCTGCCTTGTACATGTCACAGAACTTCGGGAGATTCTGCACGATGACTTCGATTAGGTTGATGTCCTTGTCCTCGAGGTCCGGGAATGCTTCGATGTAAAAGCCTGCGGCGTAATCGAGAAAGCTCGGGTCCTGTGCGTTGTACTGTGCTTCGATTCCAACGGCGGAGCGAATCTGTTCGGACTGCAAAAGGTATGTAGCGAGGTTCTGACCCACGGAAACGGACGGAGCTTCGATAATACTTTCGTGAACGCGCTTGCCCTGTTCGTTCAACTTTACGACTTGCACGTGCTGAGGCACGAGGGCGGGTTCGTTTGCTCCGATTGCCTGGAGTTCAGCCTGCGGAATCATGGCGCGGACAAGACCCATCGGGGTCGAGTCTGTTTGAATTTTCGTAATTTCGCCACCAAAAGTAGTGGTATAGGAAACTGTACCTGCGAATTTAAGGCCTGCGCTCAGGAAAATGCTTGCAATGGAGTTTTCGGCAAGCAACTTGAGGGCAAAACCCTTGGCGTTGTGGTGACGGCCGATTTCGTTCATGGTCTCTGTCAAATCGACCACGATAAGGCGGAAGGGCGTTTTTTTGCCCGTCGCGCGGATGATTCTATCTTTGAAATTCATACCTTAAATATAGAATTTAACGGATTTGTAAGCCCTGTGTAGATTGAAAAAAGCTATAATAATCAAGTAACTATTTGGAGGTATTATGCAAATTCTCGTACTCTTGGCTGATGGTTTTGAAGAAACGGAATTCGTGGTTCCTGTGGATTTATGGCGTCGTGCTGGTTTTAAGGTGACTATTGCGTCTGTTTCGGGGGCTGATTTAGTCAATGGCCTTCATGGGCTTAAAATTCAGGCCGATGTCGCATTGAAAAAGCTTGAACCCACTGATTTTGATGCCGTCTTCTTGCCAGGTGGCGGTGTCGGCGTGCAGAACCTCAAGGCAAGTGCTGCTGTTGAAAATGCAATTTGCAGCCTCAATGATGATAATAAATGGATTTTGGCTATTTGTGCCGCTCCGACGGTACTCAGCAAGGCGAGAATTCTTGTCGACAGAAAGGCTACGTGTTACCCAGGCTGTGAAACAGACCTTGTTTGTCGCGAATTCTCTACGGATCGCGTTGTTGTCGATGGTCATATCGTTACAAGCCGTGGCCCGGGTACGGCCGAAGAATTTGCATTAAAGTGCATTGCCGAAATAGGTAGTCCTGAACTTTCTGAGCAAATTCAAAGACAAATTGTCGCTCGCTAAGTTGTCTGTATCATAACTGTATCATGGCGAAAGCCTGAGGAATTCCCCTGTAACCATGCAGGGGATTTTTTTATAGACGGTTTATAATTTGTTTATTCGTTCTTAAGTTGTTTGGCAATAAGTACAATGTTTGTATGATAAAATATTTTTTTATTAAAAATGAATTTAGGTGACACGTTGTATTGTAAAAAATGCTATATATAAAGTACTCCATATACACCAACAAGGGTCGGAAACTAAAATTTCCGGCCCTTTCCTTTTTGAATTAAATGTCCACAGTTGTGTATTTAGGGTGTTAACCGACGCTGTGCTCGAGCTTGAGGGTGAGGAGCTGGCGTGCTTCGGTGGCAAATTCGCCCGGGAGTTCCTTGAAAACGTCTTTGCAGAAACCGCCGACCATAGCCTGGATGGCGTCTTCGCGCTTGATGCCGCGGCTTTCGAAGTAGAACAGCTGGTCTTCGCTGATGCGGCTGGTCGTAGCTTCGTGCTCGGTCTGGGCGCTTGCGTTTGCGACGGTGATGTAGGGGAACGTGTGGGCGGCACTCTTGGTGCCGACGAGCATGCTATCGCACTGGGTGTAGTTGCGGGCGCCTGTAGCGGACTTGCGGATGCTCACTTCGCCACGGTAGGCGTTGCTGGAGCAATCGGCGCTGATGCCCTTGGATATAATCGTGCTCTTGGTGTTCTTGCCGATGTGGATCATCTTCGTGCCGGTGTCTGCCTGCATGTGGCCGTTCGTGAGGGCCACGCTGTAGAATTCACCGACGGAATTGTCGCCCTGCAAGATGCAGCTCGGGTACTTCCACGTGATGGCAGAACCCGTTTCGACCTGCGTCCAGCTGATACGGCTGTTCTTGCCGGCGCACTTGCCGCGCTTGGTGACGAAGTTGTACACGCCGCCTGCGCCCGTTTCGCGGTCGCCAGCGTACCAGTTCTGCACGGTAGAATACTTGATTTTGGCGTTTTCCTTGGCTACGAGTTCCACGATGGCGCTGTGGAGCTGCTTGCTCGAAAATTCCGGAGCGGTGCAGCCTTCGAGGTAGCTCACGCTTGCGTCGTCGTCAGCAATGATCAATGTACGTTCGAACTGGCCTGCTTCCTTGTTGTTGATGCGGAAGTAGGTGGAAAGGTCCATTGGGCACTTGACTCCAGGCGGGATATAGACGAAGCTTCCGTCGCCAAAGACTGCGCTGTTGAGAGCTGCAAAGTAGTTGTCGCCAGCGGGGACCACGCTACCTAGATATTCCTCGATGAGTTCCGGGTATTCCTTGATGGCGTCGCTGATGGAGCAGAAGATGATGCCCATTTCCATAAGCTTCTTCTTGTGGCTTGTGTAAATGCTGACGGAATCGAACACGGCATCGACGGCTACGTTTGCGAGACGCTTCTGTTCGTCGAGCGGGATGCCGAGCTTTTCAAAAGTTGCCAAGAGTTCTGGGTCCACGTCTTCGATCTTTTCGTGGCTCTTCTTGGTCTTCGGTGCGGAATAGTAAACGATGTCCTGCAA
Organism: Fibrobacter sp. UWB2; assembly: GCF_002210425.1. Classification (NCBI taxonomy): domain Bacteria; kingdom Pseudomonadati; phylum Fibrobacterota; class Fibrobacteria; order Fibrobacterales; family Fibrobacteraceae; genus Fibrobacter; species Fibrobacter sp. UWB2. Next base: position 206,143 of record NZ_MWQK01000002.1, read on the forward strand.
ATCAACAGGATTGAAGTGGAGCTCGCCCCAGTTGGGCTGTTCCATCGTCTTGAGCTTTTCGTAGGCTCTCAAGCGGAAATCGAGCATGAACTGTGGTTCGCCACGGAGTGCTGACGCCCTGCGGATGATATCCTCGTTAAGACCTTTTTCGAAGGCTTCGTTTTCAATATCAGTGACAAATCCGTATTTGTAATTTTCGCTCATCTTTAACCCGCTTTAAACGAGTGCAAAGATAGTAAAATGTGGGAGCGATTCCAAAGGAAATGTCCCCAATTCTGGTTTAACCTATAGTTGTAGTAGGATTTTGTGCCGTCATTGCTTTTTGAGCATGACTCGGCGACTCAGCCATGTCAGTCAGCGAGCTGTCTGATGCGGCATTCGTCTTGTTTGTCATTCCCGGCTCCGACCGGGAATCTCCCTATTTTTTGGAAAACTCTTGCGTTTTTGCAGGAGTTTTTTATTTGCATAAACAAAAACCACCAGCTATGCCGGCGGGTCACTTTTAAGTTTTCTACGAATTTAATTAACTTTTACCGGGCACTAATAATTTTTAAAATAGTAATATGAATAAATTTGCGTTTTATGTCTCTGTTTGTATTGGATTTTTCCTTGTCTCCTGTGGCGATGATAGTAGTTCTGTAACTATCCCTTCGGGGGAGGTGTCTTTATCGACTTTGCTAGACTCCCGTGACGGTCAGACCTATAAGACTGTTGCCATCGGTACTCAAACGTGGATGGCTCAAAACTTGAATTTCGAAACGGCAAACAGCTATTGCTATGACGATGATCCTTTTAACTGTATTAAGTATGGTCGCTACTACACATGGGCTGCCGCGATGGATAGTGTAGGAATGTGGACCGCGAACGGTAAGGATTGCGGTTATGGTAAGACTTGCTCGCCGACCTTGCCTGTGCGCGGCGTGTGTCCCGAGGGCTGGCACCTGCCAACGTTTGGGGAATGGAATGTACTTTTCTCAGCGGTTGGCGGTCAACCTACAGCGGGTAAGATGCTTAAATCTACAAGCGGTTGGAACTGTAGTGATAACGGTAGACACGTTAGAATAAGCGGCAACGGAACGGATGATTACTCGTTCTCCGCGTTACCTGTTGGCCTCGATATCGTGGGCTGCTACGCGTACTTCTGGAGTTCTGATGAGGGCGGTAGCGGCCATGCGTACGACGTGGATTTGTGCTACGGCAACGACTATGCGGAACAGGGCCTTTCCTACAAGTTCTACAGGATTCCAGTTCGTTGCGTAAAAGACTAGATTAAAATATACCACCCTCGATGGTGTGTTGCCGGGTTCAAAAAATGGCTCTGCCTGCCTCAAGTTTTAGTATATCGTTTGCTAAATCATCAATAAACAAAGGACGTGTTATGGCTAGACCCATCAGAGAAATGAGTCGGTCAAAAAATTCGATTGTGGTGATAAAGATTTGAATGATTTCATTCTCAATCAATCTTTTGCATTTCAAAAGTACAAAATTGCTGTAAATTACGCTTGTGTTGATGTTGAAGACGCAAGCAAAATTTACGCCTATTGCAGCTTAGCCTATGATAAAGTCGCCATGGGTGATTTCAAGGAGAAAACGAGGTTTAATCGTTTTCGTCGAGAACGTGGATTCGCGAATGCAAAGCGTCTGAAAAGCTACCCGGCGGTAAAGTTGTGTAGGTTTGGGGTTGATATTTCCTTCAAAAAGAAGCAAATCGGGACCACAATTATCGATTATATCAAGTCGATGTTTGCTTTAGATAATAAAGTGGGTTGTCGTTTTTTGACGGTTGATGCGTATTTGAATGCAGTTTCTTTTACGTGAAAAATGAATTTCAATTTATGAATGCAGAGGATAATGATCCGCATACACGACTCATGTATTATGACCTGATGGATTTGAGTGCGTAGTTCTGTTGTACAAAATATTCACCATGGGCTTTCTGACGTGGATGGCTCAAAAGCTGCTGCGGTTACCCCTTCTTAATCACTTCCACGGTAAGCTTGTTGAACGCAATTTTGCCGCCTTCGCGTAGTTCTAGCGCTGCCCTGAATGTCGTATCGTTCTTTTTGAACGGTTCAAGGATAGGCGTGGATTTGTTCTTGAGGAGCGTTTCGACTTCTTCGTCGGAAAATTCTCGTTTGAAGAATATTTTGGGAATCCCGTAATTGCAGGCGGGGTTCATGCACACGTATGCCGCAAGCGTTTGCACTTCGCCGTTTGGCGTTTGCGTGGTCGTGCCGCTACGGAATCGCAGTTGGTCGCCGCAGCAAGGGCAGGGAAGGTCTCTATGGACAAATTCAAAATTCGTGCGACCGTCTTCACCGAGCTTTAAGTAGGCATCGAACTCCGTTCCCTTCTTGCTCTTGAATCCGGTTAAAAGTTCGGTCTTGCCGCCGGTGAGGAGAGCCTTGATGTCTGCTACGCGGAGCTTTTTGCCCGCAACGGATTTGAACAAGGTGAAGTTACAAGCGGGGCAGAAAATGGCGTTCTTGTTTTCTTCGAGTTTCTTTTTGCAGAGCGGACAGTTGAACTTGGTTTCGGTGCCATGGAAATGACCGTCGTTCTCGAAAGCGAATGTCGCCTTGAAATCTTTGTCCCAGACGACTTTTGCGTTGAAAGTCGTGCCTTTCTTGGTCAAGAATCCGCTGATGATTTGCGTCGTGCCGTTGTTGAAAAGTTCCGCAATTTCTTCGTCGCTCATAACATGCCCGGCAATTGTCTTGTAAAAGACGAAGTCGCAAGTCGGGGCGGTGTCCGGCGTGAGCGTCGGGTCGCCATTTTCGTTGTTTGATGTGGTGACGTCGCTCCCTTCGCAGATGAGGCGGTTGCCGGAATCGAGCAATGTTTTGCCGCACTTGGGGCACTTGTAATTGGTTGGCGTTTTGGCGCGGGCGTCGTCGGAAAATTCAAAACCGATGTTGCCGTCATCGCCTAATGTGAGCGTGGCACTGAATGTTGTTCCTTTTTTGCTCTTGAAGCCGCTAAGCAAATCGGACTTGCCGGTTTTCAGGAGTGTCGCCATTTCGGCGTGGCTCAGTGTGCGGCCGGCAATCGTGTGGCCTGCCTTGAAACCGCATTCTTCGTTTTTGCAGACATAGCCCCACGGCGTAATTTCGAGCGGACTGGAACATTTCGGGCAAGGAATGGCGTCGGTGACGGTTTCGCGTTCGAATTGGCTGCCGTATTTTTGACGCAGATGTTCGAAGAGTTCCTTGACGTAATTCACGATGCCGTCGCGGAATTCAATCGGCGTGAGTTTGCCTTTTTCAACTTGTGAAAGCTTGAATTCCCATTCGCCGGTCATTTCGGGCGATTTGACTTTTTCGTCCATGAGCGCGATGACTTCGCGTCCGCGCTGGGTGCTGACAAGGTAATTCTTTTGCGCTTCGATGAATCCGCGTTTTTTGAGCGTCTCGATGATGCCTGCTTGCGTGGCCGGCGTTCCGAGACCGCGTTCCTTCATGGCTTCAGCAAGTTCTTCATTTTCGATTTGCTTGCCAGCCGTTTTCATTGCGGCAAGGAGCGTAGCTTCGGTGAAGTACTTGGGCTTGCTCTTCTTTTTCTTTTGCAGTTCTAGGTTGTCAAATGGCGCGTGGTCTCCGAGATTCCATTCGGGGAATGTCTCGACGATGTTTGTGATATCGTCGCCATCGCCCTTGCCTTCAGCATCTGCGCCCTTCGCATCGTTTGTCATTCCCGCCTCCGAGCGGGAATCTCCCTTTTTCTTGCCTTTCTTCTTTTCTTCCTTGACGAGCGCGCGGAAACCTAAATCTTCATTTCGCTTGAGTTTTAGCCTAAAGATTTCGGTGTTAGCGGCATCCAGCAGAACTTCCATTTCGCTCCAAACATACGGCTTAAGCCATGCCTGCACAAAGCGTTCCTTGGCGAGCTTGTAGATGTTCTCTTCCATTTCAGGGAGATTTTGCGGTTCTTCTCCTGTGGGGATGATGGCAAAGTGGTCTGTGACTTTACTGGAGTTGATGAAGACAAAGTTCTCATTGCCATCGCGCATGACGGATTTTTCTTGCGGCGAGGCAAGCCTTTGTGCAAGCGCGTAAGCTTCTTGCTGCATCGTGTCCGGCAGGTATTGCGAATCCGTACGCGGGTAGGTGAGCAACTTCTTTTCGTACAAGTTTTGTGCGCAGTCGAGAACTTGCTGGGCGCTGTATTTAAAACGCTTGTTGCCCTCTTTTTGCAGTTCCGTCAAGTCGAATGGCTTTTGCGGGAACTGCTTTTTTTGTTGGATGTCAACCTTTGCAATTGCCGCTTCTTCTGGCGGCGAACATTTGTCTATGACAGCTTGGGCAGGTTCTTCTTTCTCGAAAATCGCAACTTTTAAATTGCTTTGCTTGTCTGCCGCGACTTTCTCATCTACAGGCGTGCCGGAATCGCCTTTTTCCTCTTTCGTTTCGCTTTTGACGAGCTGCGCCTGGAACCCTTTCCACGTTCCCACAACACTGTAATAAAACAGTTCCTTGAATTGCTCAACAATTGCATCGCGTTCCACGACCAAGTTCAGCGTCGGCGTCTGCACACGCCCCACAGAAATCATCTTTCCGCGCCCGGCGGTGAGCGTGTAAGCACGAGTCGCATTCAGTCCGACCATCCAGTCGGCACGCTGGCGGAGCCTTGCCGCATAGCTCAAGTTCAAACGCTCTGTAGCGTCTTCCAGATTCTTCCAAGCCTTGTCCAAATCTTTCGCCACATAGCTGTTCACCCACAAACGCTTGATTTGTTTTTTGCGAAAGTCCGGCGTGTAGTCGAGAATCAAGTCGAAAATCAAATTACCTTCACGGCCCGCATCCGCTCCGTTTACAAGAACATCCGCCCTTGCCATCATGTCACGCACAACCGCGAGCTGCTTTCGCGTGCTCTCGATTTCCATCAACTTGAATTTTTCGGGCAAAAGCGGCAAGTTCGAAAGTCGCCAACCGCCCTCGAAACCGGGATAGGCGTCCAACGGCGCAAGCGTAATCAAGTGACCCACGCACCACGTGATGCAATGGTTCTTGCCGATCAGGCACCCGTCGCCTTGCGTAAACTTTTCACCCTCAATACGCTCCAGCATCGGCTTGTAATGCTGATTGGCTACGGATGGTTTTTCGGCGACGAGTAAAATCATAATTGCCGAAAAGATATAAAATTTTTGAGTTTTTAGGGATTTTAGTCTACTTGTGGATGATCAATCTTTTTTCAATAAAACGAACATCAAAAGATACCTTGTAAGACCGAATTTAAAACAAATCGTCTATAAAGCCCAAAAATGAAAATGCTAAACATATTAAGGCAATAGGCAAAATCGGAGCGAATCCAATTGCCGCAAAAAACATCCATACCTTTCTTTGGACAACCTCTATTTTCAACGAAAACAAATCAAGCAACAATAAAATAGCTGAAGCCAACGTCATTAAAGGGAATAACAAATATATAATGTCATCCGACCAAAAGCTATAGATCCCTTTTATCAAGGCTGTTGGCGTATAATGAACGGTCAAGCACGCCGCAGAAATAAATGCCGTCAAAGTAAAGAACTTATCTATCAATTTCTTAATCAATTGGACCACCTCATAAAACAGCGTGCTACACTACTACCTCGATAGTGACTCCCTTTCTCGATTACAATTTTATTGCTAAACGGGCCTGGCTCTATTGTAAAACCATCTAATGGTTCTTCATCATAGATAATTACGATAGAATCTTGCCGTTCATCAATCCCAATACCCGTCCCCTGAACAACAGCCCCAATGCCTCCACGAGGTGCAAACTGATAAGTCAAAATATTTTTTTTGACATTATCATCATCCTGATATTGGAGATGCCAAACATAAAGAGACCCAGATTCGACAAAGAAATCATACCAAAAGGATTCGTTCTGATTTTCTCGTTCTAGAAAAAGTTTCTTGCCTTTCAATTCGCATTGTCTTAGATTTTTATCTCCGTATTCATAAATTGGGTAAGTATCTCCCGCAATCGGATTAAAACAGGAGTGACAAAAAGACAAATATGAAAGAAAGATTATGGTAAAGGCTATTTTCGCCCACAAATCCTTCTTTTTAAAAAACTCGACCGCTTTAAATATTTTTTCCGATATTTGCATACAACAGATAGAATATACAAATTCTAGCCCGACTTAGTCGGGGTTTCTTTTTGACTTTCTTTCCGCTTTATTCTAAATCGCTTAAATCTTCGATGGGCGGATTATCATAAGGTCGATAAGGTCGAGGATGTGGTCGAGGTGGACCCAGTGGAAAGCCTGCATCATCCAAGATACGTTTACGGTTGGATTCGAAGCGGTCACTTTGGATAGCTCTCTGCATGAACGAAGCGTAATCTTCTATAGCCTGACTGGCCTTGTCTAACGTCGGACGTAATGCTTTACGCTTGCTTTCCACACGTGGCGTCGGTAACTGGCTTGCAAAATCCAAGGCAAGAACCTGAACGGAGTCGAACAGGCTCTGCATTGCATCGTAAGCCTGACGAGCACTGTCGCGAGAAGCGACGGACACAATTGGCTGTTCCGTGCGATTTTCAGCCTGATTCAAGGCTTCAATGGCATCCTGATAATTCTTCTTGATGAACTGGCAGTAACCGACCACGAGATATGCTTCAGATACGAGGAAAGATTCAGGAAGGTTGTTTATAATCCATTTGGCGTACTTTATAGCTTCATCCGGCTTGTTGGCCTTGATAAAGGCCCATGCGATACCGAGCATCGCTTCGTCGAACACCGGAGAGTCTTTTGGGACTTGACCATACATCTGAGCGGCCGCTGCGATGTCCGGCTTTTCACCAGAGAAGAAGAGGTGGCCGAGCTTGACTTTGGCGGCATTCTGTATGTCACGTTCGGACTTGTTGGAAACCGGCTGTTCCGTAATATCGCGGAAACAGTTCTCGGCTTCGTCAAACTTGCTCATTCGACTGTTAGCGATACCCATGGTATAGCGGGCGTAGAGGTAGTTCGCATTACCAAGAAGGATGGATGCGTGTAGGTCAATGGATTCCTGATAGAGACCCTGTTCGAACTTGATCTGACCGGCAATGTAGTCTGCGTCAGCCTTCGCATCGCTTTTGCCGAACTTCTGGGCGAAAATCTGGTACTTGTTCAAAGCTTCCGTGTACTTGCCTTCCTTATAGTCCATGTTCATCAACTGAAAGTGATACTTGGCGAGTAGGTTACTCTGCGGATAGCGCTTGATGGCGTCGCGGTAAATTTCCCTAGCCGCTTTGTGCATACAGAGGTTTTCAAAGGACTTTGCCTCGTAGAATGCGGCCTGGTCCACAAGGCGGAATGTCGGGTACTTGGTCTGGATTTCACCGAAGGCGTATGCAGCGTCCAAAAACTGACGGTTCAAGTAAAGGCTCTTTGCTGCATTGTAGTCATTTTCGGGTTCGGTTTTCAAGCGACGATAACGTTCTTCGCCGATTTTTTCTTCGCGGGTGTCACCGAATCGGGTCGTGAGCTTGGCTGCCCACACAAAACCACGGTTCTTTTTAGCCCTGAGGTCGTCGTGGGACATTTCGAGATCAAGAGCGAGGTAACGGAAGATGCTCAAGTCCTTGAAATTAATTGTCGCTCCGAGGACCGGATTGCCTTCCTTTGTAAAGCGAGCGCGAATCCCGAGGTGCGAAAAAAGATAATAGGTCAAGGAAAAGCTCATTTCGAGGTCGCAACCCTTGCCTTCTTTAGAATCGTGGATGAGGTCCAAAATGGAGAATTCGGCCTTCAATTCGAGAAGACGATTGAATCCGCGATAGAACAAAGAGAGGTTCAAATTCATCGGAAGCTTGTAAGCGTCATCAGCTTCGTCGACAACCGGAGCTAGCAGGTTCTGCACAGCAACGCCGATGAGCAAGTGTCCATACTTTGAAGACGCAAGCGGGTTCCAGCTCATGCCTACATCAGCATTAACCTTGAGCTGATAGTTTTTATCAAACTGGTTGATGTAAAGTACATCGAGATTGACGCCAAGAGAGAGTAAGTGGAAAAGTCTGTACGCGTAACCAAACTGAGCTGCAATTTCGCTATAAGATTCGCCGCCTTCAATGGGCGCATCATTTTCAAAAAGGGAGATGCCCAAAGTGTGCTTGTAGTCAATCGGGTACGTCAAGCTGACGTATTCCTGGCTAGTTTCGCCATCAGTGGAGCTAAAGAATGCTGCGCTGAATTCGAGCTGATCGGCTTCAGAAATCCCAGCCGGGTTCACATACATCGAGGTGTTGCCTCCAAATTCGGCAAACCAATCATTTTGCTGATACTGCGTGTCGGTGGATTTTGCAAACGAAGAGGTGCAGGCTACGGCAAGTCCGATAGCGGACATCTTGATGAAATCAACTCGCAACTTCATTTTATCTACGTTTGAAAAACTCTTTTATAAAACCTACTTCTCCAATATACATTATTTTGTGTGAAATAACCAACAATTGGGCTTGCTCCCCCCTTGCCATTCCTCTCGAAACTTTGTATATTCATGCACATGAGAAAAACCTTGAACCTTCTACTTCTACTTAGCATCGCTACCGAAGCGAGGTTTTAGGGATTTTTCAAAGATTTTCAAAGAATTTAAACCTAAAAGCGCCCGCTTCGAGAACGAAGCGGGTTCTTTTTTATGGTGAAATTCTATTTTTGGAATTGAAAAATTAAAGGAACTTTGCGGTCTTGAAGCCGGCAAGGAGATAAAAATGACTGAAACGAGAAAACCATTCTTCTATGACGTAACACTGCGTGATGGTAACCAGGCTCTTCCGAAGCCCTGGAACAACGCCCAGAAAAAAGATGTTTATCTGTTGCTCTTGAAGCTCGGTGTGCAAGGTGCCGAAGTCGGTTTCCCTGCGTCTAGCGAAATGGATTTTGAATCGGTCATGGAACTTGCAAAGCTCACCGCGCAGATGGCGGAAGAAGGCGATGAAACCGCAAAGAACGTCGTGGTTTCGGGCCTCGCTCGCTGCATCGAAAGCGATATCCAGCGCTGCTGGGAAGCGGTCCAGTACGCTCCGCATCCGCGCATCCATACGTTCCTCGCGACAAGCCCCTTGTCCATGGAAAACGTGCTGCACATGACGCCTGAACAGGTCAAGGAAAAGGCCGTGAAGTGCGTGAAGTTTGCAAAGTCGCTCGTTGGTGACAAGGGCGATGTGGAATTCAGCGCTGAACATTTTGGCGACTGCCTCGAAAACATGGATTTTGTGATCGACGTTCTGAAGGCTGTTGTCGAAGCCGGTGCTACGACGATCAACCTGCCGAACACGGTGGAACGTTACCGCCCGAAGCTCTATGTGGATCAGGTCAAGCAGGTTTACGAAGCTCTGCCCAAGAACATCACGATTTCTGTGCATTGCCATAACGACCTCGGCATGGCAACGGCTGCTACTGTCGAAAGTTTCTTTGTCGGTGCAACTCAGCTGGAAGTCGCCTTGAACGGCCTCGGCGAACGTTGCGGCAACACGAACTTCTACGAAGTGGCTATTGGCCTGCACAATTCCGGTGTCGAAACGGGACTGCATCTCGAACGCATTTACGAAACTGCAATTCTCGTGAGCCACTGGAGCGGCGTGCCTATATACATCCGCGCTCCGTTGATCGGTACCGAAGCCATCGTCCACCGCAGCGGCATCCACCAGGATGGCGCTTCCAAGACGAAGGACATGAAGAAGGGCGCTTACCGCCCGATTGATTACTCGATCATCGGCCGTAACCAGAACGATACGCTCAGCTTCACGAGCCAGAGCGGCCGCACCGCCGTGTACGAAATCATCACGAAGTTCGGCTACAAGATGACCTTGCAGGAAGCTTCCAAGTTGCAGCCGGTGCTGAAGCGCTTGAGCGAAGCCGAAGGCGAACTCAGTGCCGAACGCGTGCTCGACGTGTTCCGCGAACAGTTCGTCAACGTGAACGGTCGCTTGGTGTTCAACAACATCGAAGTTATCCCGGACGAAAACCGCTTCATTTTCCACTTCAAGAAGGATGGTGAAGCGCTTGTGAAGTCCGTGACGGCCGAAGGTCCGATCGAAGCTGCCCTCATGCTCATGCGTGAAATCGGCATGCCGGTCGAGCTTGTGAAGTACCGCCAGCTCGTCGTTCCTGAAAAGGATAAGCTGTGGGCAGGTCGTGGCTTAAGCCGCATTGTCTTGAAGGCTAACGGCGAAGAAGTTGAAGGTCGCGGTGTCTCGAGCGATACGCTCAAGGCGAACATGCGTGCTCTCTTCGGCGGCGTGAACTTGCTGTATAAGAAGTAAACAAAGAAGTGTAATTCCCGCCGGAGCCTGTGCTGAGCGCAGTCGAAGTAAGCGGGAATCTCCTTCTTGAAAAACGGAGAAAATATGTTAGAACAACTGAAACGCCCTTTCAAAAAAGTCTATGGCAAGGTGCGCTCCTATGTCAGCCGTTTTGTCGGACCCGTCAAGGATTCGGTGTCTAAGTTGTTCGCTTTGATTCCCGGATTCAAGGCTTTCGCCGGTTCCGAAGACTTGGCTAATGCAAACGATGCTGACGGCGCCGTGGATGGCGAAAATGGCAAGGTTGCAAAGCCTGGCCTTCGTGCAAAACTCAAGAACTTTAAGCAATCTCTTAAGGGGTTGAGCGATGTTCAAAAGCTTATTCTCCTTACGATTGCCGTTGTGCTCCCGGCGGGTATTGTCCTCGCGCTTGCCCTTGCAAGCTTCTTGAAAAAGCGCAAGAAATAAACACGTTGGCTGTGCATTTTTCAATCGCACTCCTCATATAAAGTCCGCCTTTGTGCGGATTTTTTTTGCCTAAATAAATTTTGTATATTTACAAAATAAGGAAGGAGTGTTTATGAATAAGCGCATTGCGTATTTTTCTTTCGTCTGTATTCTTTTGTCTAGTTTCATTGCTTGTGGTGATGATCCATTGACAGTTACCATTCCCGAAAATAGTTCGGAAGCAGAATCTAGCAGCTCCGTTGAATCATCCTCAGATTCTAGCAGTTCTAAAAAAGAGGAACCTAGCGAAAAATCGAGTTCCAGTGCAAAATCTTCTAGCAGTTCTAAAAAAACTCAGTCATCAAGCTGCAGCTTGGCTAGCTCGAGTTCTGTAAGTTCTTCTAGCTCTAAGAATGTTGTCGAAAATTATCCTGATGCCGAAGTGCGTGTTTCCGGAACTTACGATTGTTCCAAATATTCTTGCGTTACAACTGAGTTTTTGAATCAGAACATCCTCGAAGCTAAAGAGTACGGCGAAGTGCTCGATCCGCGTGATGGCAAGGTTTACAAGACTGTTCAAATTGCCTCTCATGTATGGATGGCGCAAAACCTGAATTACGAAACAGAAGAAAGTTACTGCTATAAAGGCGAAGACGAGTATTGCGCTAAGTATGGCCGTCTGTATAAATGGAGCGATGCCGTAGATAGTGCAGAATGTGATTACGGAACATTCTGTTCTTTATCGACAAATGTGCAAGGCGTTTGCCCCAATGGGTGGCATTTACCGTCTGAAGATGAATGGAAGAAATTGTTTGAATTTATAGGAACTTACGGTTCTACCACCAATATTATGTGGGCTGGCAAGAAGCTCAAGTCTAGGACCGGTTGGCAAGGTGACGGCAACGGTGCCGATGATTATGGATTTTCGGCTTACCCGACTGGGTATAAGGTGAGTGTTAGTGGAAAGTCTGCGATGGAAGGCACTAACATGTACGCATGGACCGCGACGGAATACGCCAAGGATGGTGCAAAGTATGTGAAGATGTCCCACAATCTTGATGAAGTTGGGTTTTATCAGAGCAAGGAAGCTTTGTTATCTGTCCGTTGTCTGAAAAATAGTCGTTCCGCATCCGGAGAATGGGCGATCCTTCCCAAGTTCCAAAGTGACTATGGCGAGGTCATAACCTCTAAGGACGATTATCTGAATCCCGATGTTTATTATGATTCAATCGTTGACCCCCGCGATGGACAGGTCTATAAGACTGCGAAAATTGATAGCATGGTGTGGATGGCTCAGAATCTGAACTACGCCGATAGCGCCAAAACGCCGAGCCTTTTGGGGCAGTCTTGGTGCTACAATGATGATGATAGCTACTGCAAGGTGGGCGGTCGCCTTTATACTTGGGCTGCCGCGATTGATTCTGTCAAGCTCGCTACAAGGGAGAATAATCCGTTGACGTGTGGCTTAGGGGAACACTGCAAATTTAATGATGAAAAAGTGCAGGGGCTTTGCCCGGATGGTTGGCATTTGCCAAGTGAAAGGGAATGGTATTCCATTATGATGAAGCTTGGAACCCAGACCGGTGCTGGTGCAGCTCTCAAGGCTCAACACGGGTGGAGAGCCAGAAATGGCTCGGACGATTTTGGCTTTTCTTTTTTGCCTGTTGGCGGTCGTTTTTCCAGTCGAGATGGCAGTTATCCTGACAATTTTAATTATGCTGGAGAAGAAGCGTTCTTTTGGGCATCGACTTCTTATGATGAGGAGCGCGCTTATCGTATGAATGTTACTTATTCAGGTGATATAGCTCATTTGGGTTATTATCCCAAGTATTTTGGTCATCCGATTCGTTGCGTGAAAAACTAAATTTGAGCTATCATGCTCTCGTCTCGACTTCCAAAAGACCTTTCTCCATCGCCCTTCTTTGCTGAACTGGAACGCGCAAAAGCCGATGCTTTTGCAGAGTGCGCAAACGCGGATGCGCTTCCGTTTATCGACATGACGGTAAGCTCGCCTGTGAAGGCTGGTTTGCCGGTGGATTTGGATGATGCGGTTGATGAAGGTCGTAAAGCTTTTGGCAATTGGAGTCCAGATGCGGCGGGTTGGAAGTCGGCTCGTGAGGCGGTGGTGGAATATTACCGTGAACGCGGTGGTAACTTTACGGCAGGGCAAATCATCCTTACCGCAAGTACGAGCGAAGCTTATTCTGTGCTTTTCAAGACGTTCTGCGATCCGGGCGATGTGATTTTGACGCCGATGCCCGGCTATCCGCTGCTTGATACGCTTGCGCAACTTGAGCATTTGGAATGCGCACCGTATTTTTTGAAGTTAAAACGAGAGACAGCATCGAGTGCTGCGCGTTCTCGCAATGACAAAACGCCTGCGGGAAAGACTGCGAAATTCCGTTTTGTCCTGGATTCCGATAGCCTCTTGGCGGCGCCGGAACATGCAAAAATCTTGCTTCTCGTTTCGCCGCATAACCCGACGGGTCATTGTGTCTCGCGCGAAGAATGGAACGAGGCGGTGCGATTCTGCGAAGAGAACAATATGATTCTCGTCGTCGATGAAGTCTTTGGCGATTACGCCTTCTCGGATAAAGTCTCGCGCACTTGGCAATATGTTTTTGGCGAGAGGGAGAATGTCATCCTCGACCCTGGAATGCCTAGCGCGATAGGGGAGGGAATCTGGGATGCTGGTGGAGGCGACTTTATCAACCTTCCCGAAAACGGTCCGAAGTGCCCAATCTTTTGGCTGAATGGTCTCAGCAAAGCCGTTGGCTCGCCGCAGCTAAAGCTCGGCTGGATGGCGTTCTACGCCCCGCGCGAAAATTTCGAAGAAATTCGCGCGGCTCTCGAATTCGTCGAAGACGCATACTTGAGCGTCTCGGCGCCAGCGCAGGCGCTTGGCATTTCGCTTTTGCCCAAAGCCGCCGCTTACGAATCCAAGGTCCTTGATCGCTTGCAGCAGAATTGGCAGACGCTCCGCGAAGCGTTCCCGTCCAAGTATTGCCCTGAAGTTCTCGGTGGCTGGTACGCTGTTGTGCGTCTTGGCGAAGACGATGAAGAACTCACGCTTCGCTTGCTTCGCGAAAAGCATGTGCTTGTACAGCCGGGCTTCTTCTTTGATTTCGATGAAGACGGTTGGGTCGTGATGAGCTTATTGCAAGACCCTGCGATTTTCAAAGAAGCGATTCAACGCATTAAGCAATAACGCAAAAAAGCCCGCGCATCTGCACGGGCTTCTTCAATCAAATTGTTTCGAGTGTTGCGCACTCTCGCAAACTGCGGCGGAGCCGCTTTAGTAATTATTCACCTTGAATGTTTTTGCGGCGTTCTTGGATGTAACCTTGATAATTTGTACGCCCTTGTTCTTGAGGCTTATATTCAGGCTTGCGCCCTTGCTCATTATTTCCTGCTCAATCTTTCCGTTGAGGCCAAATACCTGAACCCTGAACGGGTCGGAATTTGTGCTGTTGACGGTGATGGAAGAGACTCCCTGAACAACGCTGAATGTGTTTGTCTTCAAGATGCGTCCACCGATGATGGCGTCTTCTTTCGGCTGTTCTTCAGGAATTTCGACGTCACTTGCGACCTTTTCAACCGGAGCCTTCTTGCTCAAGATGTATCCGAGTGCGCCAACGAGCGGAGCGTTCAAGTCCACACAGACTTCGTTCACCTTCCAGTCAGCGGTAGAACCGTTGTGGCTGCCACTCGTGAAGTCACCTGCAATCATGCCGCCCAAGAGCTTGTTCTTTTCCGGAGGAGAACCTGCGCCATTGACATCGCGACCCGGGTCTTCGTTACCGTAGTAACCACGGTGATGCGGTCTTGTCGGGGCGTTGGCTCCATTGCGGCTGAAACCGACAACGTAGGATTTCTTATTGCTGTTGTCACCGAGAAGGTATGCGACGTTCTTTTCGATGGCTTCATCGTAAGAATCGTCCTTTGCAAACTTGGCGTAAAGGGCGTAGAGGTATGCGCCGCCTGCCGGAGAGCGAGTCGGGAATGTACCCGGGCCTTTGGCGTCCTTGTTGAAAATACCCTTGCTGTCAGTGACGTTGAGGTACATGTTGTCGATGTAGTTCTGCACGCCGGCGTAGTCACCGAGCGGGTTCCACCCGAAAACGAATTCGCCGAGAAGGTCCGAGAGCGGGCTTGCATCCGGGTAGCTAAAGCGGGAGAATCCGTTTTTGCCGAAGTCAATCTTGTCGTAGAAATTCTTGGCTTCGGTCTTGTAAGTTTCTTCCTTGGTCGTGCGGTAAAGTTCCAATGCGGCAAGGAACGGACCGTCTTCCCAAATGCCGTTCCACCAGCTGCTTTCGTAGAATCCTTGGGAATTCGTGACGCCCTTGTGCTTCTTGGAATAGGCAAATGCAGTCTTTGCGGCCTTCAAGTACTTGGCTCGTGCAGATTCATCGGGGTCGATACGGGCCATCACGGCAAGCATTGCCGCAGCCATACCCGGCGTGTAAGCGTCATTGGCGTTGCCTGTGATTTCGCGCGGTTCACCACCGTCACCTGTTCCGAGCTTGCTCATGGCACCTGCGGTCACCCACTTGTTGTGGTCCTGGTTTCCGTTACCCTTCACGGTCACAAAGTTGTTTTCGTCAATAGCCGCCTTGACCCAGAAATCAGCTTCGTAGCGGAGTTCTTCGAGAAGGTCGCGCACGTCGTTGGACTTGCCGCCCTTGCGGGTGTAATCCTTGCTAGCCTTGTAGTCGGTGTAATCACCGGTGTAGAGGTCGTAAAAGCCTGTCGTAAATTCGGCAAATGCGAGTGCCAAAACGTAAGAGGAGTAACCTTGGGACTGGCCATACATCACGTGGTCGCCGCAGTCAAACCAACCGCCGCTAACGTCTTTTCCATTGTACTTGTCACCGGTAAAGCTAGTCGGGTTGTTGGTGCCGTCCAAAATCCAGTTCGGACCTTCGCCAGAACGCTGTGCGCCAAAGAATCGTGTGGTCATCCATGCAGCTTCGACGTAATCGTCCGTGCTCAAAGCAGCAAAGCTATCAGTGAATGCGAGGCCAAATACAGCAAGGCCTGCTAAAAAAGTCTTTTTTAACATTGTGATCCTCTAAGGTTTCCCATCCACACTGTAGCGTCCACAATATAAAATTTTATGGAAAATTTTCACGCAAAATAAAATTCACTTTTGGGGAATATATCAAAATGCGCCGTTTATGTAACTTTTTCAATGCAATGAAAAAATATGTTGCGAAAAATTGACAAACGTTTTATATTAATCCTTGGTGTGGGGCTATTGTTTAGCCCTTTTTGTGGTGGGATGCTTTATGAAACACGTCGTTTCTGTTTTCGCGTGTGCTGGTCTTTTTGTTGTTGCCAACGCACAAGTTTCTCTTCAGACAGCCTCTGGTGCTTTAGAATCGGCTTATGCCGAATGGGCATCTGATGGTTCCGATAGCTACAACGTCTATTATTCGGGCGCTGGTGCTAGTGACGTCAAGGTGGATGCTCCGCTCATCCGCAAATACGGTTCCAAGTACCGTGTCGATGTGGTTGGCCTCAAGGCGGGTAACTACACGCTTAAGGTCGCATCTGTAAAAGGTGGCAAGGAAACTGCATCGACGACATCCAAGTCGCTGACGGTCAAGGCGCATGACCGAGCCGGTTTTGCGTTCAGCAATGGACATGTTCCGGGTGCCTACAAGGCTGATGGTACGCTCAAGGATGGTGCGGTTGTTCTTTATGTCTCGGAATCGACAAAGAACACGGTCAAGCTGGATGTCGTCACGAGCAACAAGGGCGCCGTTACGGAAAGTGTGGGCCTCCAAAATATCTTAACTTCGTTCAAGAAGGGCTATGATAAGCGCCCGCTGGTGATTCGTCTCCTGGGAAATGTGACGGACCCCGAAGTGACCGACAAGGGCGACATCACCATCGATATGGGCAAAAAAGAGGGCCTTTCGATGACTGTTGAAGGCATCGGTAATGATGCGACTGCAAATGGCTGGGGTTTCCGCGTCAAAGGAACCCAGGATTTGGAAATCCGAAACATCGGCATTATGAATGTTGATTCCGACGAAGGCGACAACATCACGCTCCAGCAGGATAACCAGTATATCTGGGTCCACAACAATGACTTTTTCTACGGTCATGCGGGTAGCGACAAGGACCAGGTCAAGGGCGATGGCGCCTTGGATTGCAAGCTATCGACTTATGTGACCTTTAGCTACAACCATTTCTGGGATAATGGCAAGTCAAATTTGCTCGGCCTTAAGGAAGGTGCCGATGGGGGCTATTACATCACGTATCACCATAACTGGTACGATCATTCCGATAGCCGTCATCCGCGTGTGCGTTACTACAGCGCCCATGTGTACAACAACTATTACGATGGCAATGCCAAGTACGGCGCAGGCTCTACGCTGGGCTCTTCCGTGTTCATGGAAGCAAACTACTTCCGCAATTGCAAGTATCCGATGATGACCTCGTTGCAGGGGACCGACGTCTATGCGAGCGGCACTAAGCGCGATCCGACGAACAACGGTACGTTCAGCAAGGAAGCGGGCGGTACAATCAAGGCTTACAACAACCACATGGAAGGCTCTTACACGTTCATTCCGTATGGCGCAAGCAAGTATACGCTCAAGGGCAAGGAAACCGCTATTGGGGATATTGATTCCAAGGTCGATTTCGATGCTTACGTGGTGACCTCGCGGGATGCTCAGGTGCCTTCTAGCGTAAAGTCCTATGCAGGGGCCAATGCGTACAACAACTTCGATACGGACAAGTCCATCATGTACAGCTACACGGCGGATTCTCCGGAACAGGCAGTGGCCAATGTGCGTGCCTACGCTGGCCGTTTGCAGGGTGGCGATTTCAAGTGGACCTTTGACAATTCTGTCGATGATGCATCTTCGGACGTGAACCAGAAACTCAAGGACGCTCTTATGGCTTATAAGGGTAGCAATGGGGAAGTGGTGGAATATCCATCCTCTAGCAGTATCGCCCAGAGCTCATCGAGCGAAGCACCGAAGTCCTCCTCTAGCAGCGTGAAGGTTGAAAGTTCAAGTTCTGCAAAGTCTTCGAGTTCTTCTGAAACCCTGAAATCTTCGTCCAGTTCCGTGGTCTCTTCGTCAAGTGAAAAAACGCAATCTTCCTCTAGCTCCAGTAGCGAAAAGGTCGAAAGCTCGAGTTCAGAAGGGACGATGGGCTTTGCAAAAGTCATGCCGACGGTGTCTCGCGAAATTTATTATGATGCCCGTTCCGCAAGCCTTGTTATAGGTGCCGCAGACATCACCCGTTTGGACATCATCGGTGTTGATGGCCGCCGAGTCAATATTACAGACATCAAGAGCGTAGGCGATGCCCGTGTGCTTGACATGAGCTCGCTCCGTGCAGGCGTCTACATCGTCCGATTCTTGACGCCTCTTGGATTGCAGACCATGAAGTTCGTGAAGAATTAAGTTTTACACTGTCTCCCCGGCCTTGTGCCGGGGTCGGTATTTGTGCAAAACCTTTGTTTATGTCATGCCCGCCGCCTTGTCATCCCGGACTCCGTTCCGGGAGGGCATCTCCCGTTTTGGTAAACATTTCTATTCAAAATGCCGTTTTTTGAACGTTTTCGAATGTTTCCAAATTAATTACAACTATAGTAACCCCATATTATATATCTTTCGCTTGGGATTTGTGATTGCGGAGATTGGGTGAACCCAAAAGGATGTTTATGAAAAAAGTCTTCGCATTATTGACGTGCGCTGCCGTAACCTCTGCCATGGCAGTTACTGCAAGCCGTGTTGGCCCTGTGAGCACATACGGTGAACTCGTCGCAAATGGTGGCAAGCTTTCTGGTTCTTGCCCGGAATACTCTCAAAAGGCTGTTCAGGTCAAGGGTATGAGCCTCTTCTGGAGCTCGGGCAACACCTATTCTACCGACTTCTACTCCGAAAAGGGCATCAACCGCTTGGTTGATGACATGGGTATCGAAGTTGTGCGTTTTGCTCTTGGTGCCGCCGACGAAAAGTTCAACAGCTCGGGCCGTTCTTACACGACGGGTGGCGAAGGCTTCCAGAAGGCTTTGCTCAAGTCCGTAGTGAACGCTGCTGTCGATAAGGACATTTACGTCATCATTGACTGGCACATCGAATCTTCTGATGGCTTTACTAACGATGCTGTCAAGTTCTTCGAATATGCAGCCCAGGAATACGGCAAGTACAACAACGTGATTTTCGAAATTTGGAACGAACCGACCGGTAGCATGGATGCTGTGAAGCAGCATGCCGATCAGGTGATTCCGGTTATCCGTAAGTATTCCGACAACCTCATCCTCGTGGGTAGCCCGGGATGGTCCAGCCAGCCGAATGCTTGCGCTTCCGCAGGCATCAACGACAAGAACTACGGTTGTACGCTCCATTTCTATGCTGCAACTCACTATATGGGCGATGGCGGTTACAACAAGGCTGCAGAAACGGCTATGGCTGCAGGCGTGCCTGTGTTTGCTACCGAATGGGGTACCGTCAATGCTAACGGTGATGGCCAGCCGGATGAAGGCTCCAGCAACAAGTGGGTAGAATGGATGGCTCAGAAGGGCGTGTCCTGGACGAACTGGAACGCTTCTGCCATGAACGAAACTTCTGCTGCATTTGCTAATGCCGTGTTCGAAAACGGTTTCACCTACACCAATTCTGGTAAGTACGTCAAGAGCAAGCTCGGTGGCGCATCTTATAAGGATTGCGGCCTCCAGAATGGTGATGCCGAAGAAGAATCCGGCTTCTCTGCTGGCGTTGCCAATGGCGCTACGACTTCCATTCTCGATGACATGGAAGATGGCGACCGTTATGGTTACCTCGGTGGTGCATGGGCTGCTGTTGAAGACCAGGAAAACGGTGGCGCAAGCTCTATTTCTAACGAAAAGATTGAAGATGACTTTGGCAACACGACCTATAAGGTTGTCTACCCGGTTAGCGGCGATACCAAGAATACGTCCAAGTATGTTGCTGCCCTTAAGGATGTTAAGATCGGTAAGGGTTCCCTTACTTACGGTCCGTACATCAAGATGTTCCTCACGCTCTTGAAGGAACCGGCAAAGGATTCCCCGAAGGCTTATGCAGACTTCTCCAAGTGCAAGACCATCAAGTACAAGTACAAGGGTGCAAGCCACAACTTCGCCATCGAAACGACCGATGTTACCGACTACAACTATCACCGCGTAAACAAGGACGCTTCTGAAGGTTGGAAGGAAGTCGAAATTACGACGGATATGTTGAAGCAGGAAACCTGGGGTGACGATTCTCGCTCCAAGCCGATCAAGATGGAAAATGCGACTCGTCTTTCTTGGGAAATCAAGGGCCTCGAAAAGGTTCCGGACGATATGAACCAGCCCAAGTATCCGTACCTCTATGTGGATGACGTGAAGTGCGACGGTCTTTCCTTCACTGCCGTTAGCGGTGGTGCTAGCGAAAATCCGAAGTCCTCTTCTAGTGCTGCAGTTGGTCAGAGCTCTTCTTCTGTTGTTGCTGGTTCTTCTAGCAGCGCAAAGGCAACTTCTTCTTCTAGCGCAATCGTTCCGGGTTCTTCTGCTACGGTTACCTACAAGACTGTTGTCGATATCGACGACGTTGAAGATCTTGATGAAGTTCTCAAGACAAAGGGTACCTGGTATGCTTACACGGATAAGGAACCGGGTGGAAAGTCCTCTATTTCTAACGTCTATGACCAAAAGCTCGGCGGTTATGTGGTTGCTTTCCCGGGCACACAAGATCCGACGAATGGTACCAAGGGCTTTGTTGGCTTGAAAGACATCAGTTGGGATCAGGGAACTTACACGGAAGCTCCGTTCGTGGCTCTTGGCCTCAACACCAATGCTGATACCTCTAAGGGCATTGACTTGAGCAAGTGCGGTGCAATCAGCTACCGTTACAAGGGTTCCGCTCATACCTTCAAGGTTCAGGATGGTTCTGTGACGGACTACGCTTACCACGAATATCCGCTTGATGATTCCCAGGATTGGAAGACCATGGTCATCAATGTCGAAGACATTGCTCAGCCGAACTGGACTCAAGATCCGAAGGACCTCAATTGGGGTGCTATCAAGAAGATGGCTTGGGAAGTCATTGGCTACAAGGGCATTGTTTATCAGCCGACAATTAACTACCTCTATGTGGACGATCTCAAGTGCGTCGAAGTGCCGAAGGTCGGCATCAAGACGGTTGCTCGTGCTGCTAGCGGTATCAAGGTTGGCTTCAAGGGCAATATGCTCAACGTGAACTTCAGCAAGGCTGGTGAAGCTCGTATCCAGGTGTTCGACATGATGGGTCACGTTGTTGACAGCCGCGTTGCTAACGTCTCTGCCGGTGCAAACCAGTTCTCTCTCAAGAACATGGCTAACGGCAACTACGTTGTGCGTGTGATGATGAACGGTGCAGCAAAGACTGCTCGTATCTCCATCAAGTAAAGACTGATGGCGCTCCTCGCTCTCGTGTGGAGCGCTTAAGTAACCATCAAAAACGCCCCGGACTAAATGTCCGGGGCGTTTTTGCATCTATGACAAGGGAGGGCTTGCGCCCTCCCGAATTGTCATGCCCGCCACTGAGCGGGCATCTCCCTAAACATTCCTTATTGCAAGTCTCTCTGCAATACCTCGCATTTTGCCTTAGCCCATTGGGTTCGATGCCTTGCTTATCGCAAGGCATCTATGACAAGGGAGGGCTCACGCCCTCCCTAAAACCTACCTTTTCCCAAAGCACAAAGGCTTTTATTCAAGGTTCCTCTGCAATACTTCGCATTTTGCCTTAGCCCACTCTTCAAATGTATCGTCGGCGAGGTGGTCCTTCGCTTCTTGCATCAAATGCAGGTAAAAGTGCAGATTGTGGATGCTGGCGAGCGTGTAGCCGAGCGATTCGCCGGCGTGGTGCAGGTGACGCAAGTAGGCGCGGCTGAAGTTGCGGCAGCAGTAGCAGTCGCAATTCGGGTCGACCGGCTTGTCGTATTCTTCGGCATGGCGGGCTGCCTTGTAGCGGAGTACGCCTTCGCTTGTGAAGAGCATGCCGTTACGGGCGTTACGCGTCGGCATCACGCAGTCGAACATGTCGACGCCGCGACCGATTAATTCCAGCAAGTTCCACGGTGTTCCGACGCCCATCACATAGCGCGGGTGGTCTGTGGGCAAGTAGTCCGTGCAGAAGTCTGCAATCTCGTACATCGTTTCGGTCGGTTCACCGACGGAAAGTCCGCCCATGGCGTAGCCATCGGGACCAAGTTCTGCGATGCGTTCAATGGCCTGCTTGCGCAAATGCGTGTGCATGCCGCCTTGTATAATTCCAAAGAACTGCTGATCGTAACCGTGAATCGGCGGGTGCTCCTTGAGCCATTCCATCGCTTCGGCAGTCCAGCGAAGCGTGTAGTTTAAGCTGTGTTCCGCTTCCT
This sequence comes from Fibrobacter sp. UWB2, assembly GCF_002210425.1. NCBI lineage: Bacteria > Pseudomonadati > Fibrobacterota > Fibrobacteria > Fibrobacterales > Fibrobacteraceae > Fibrobacter > Fibrobacter sp. UWB2. The sequence continues at coordinate 228,184 of NZ_MWQK01000002.1, forward strand.
TGACCGTGCTCGGGTACGGCGTGCATTCGTCGAGCGCCATAATGATATCCGCGCCGATTTCGCGTTGGGCGTTCATCACGCTTGCCGGGCTAAAAAAGTGCTTGGAACCGTCGAAAATGCTCCTGAATTCAACGCCTTCAGGCTTAATCTTGCGAAGTTCCTTCAAGCTCCACACCTGGAATCCACCGCTGTCCGTGAGCACCGGGCCGTTCCAGCTCATGAACTTGTGGATGCCGCCTGCGGCCGCAATTTTCGGCGTTGTGGGGCGCAAGTACAAGTGGTACGTGTTGGCGAGGATTATCTGGGCCTTGATGTCTTCCTTGAGTTGAGCGGGTGTTACGGCCTTTACGGTCGCTTCGGTGCCTACCGGCATAAAAATCGGCGTTTGGATGTCGCCGTGGTCGGTGTGCAAAACACCCAGACGAGCCTTGGATTTCTTCGACGTCTTTTTCAGTTCAAAACGGTTCATGGTCGCAAATGTAGAATTTTATGAAATGGATGTGAAGACATTTTTTTCGCTCTGTCACCCCGGCCTCTGTGCCGGGGTCGGCGTTTTATTTGTCATTCCCGCCTCCGAGCGGGAATCTCCCTTCGTGCAAAAATGAAAAAAGACTCGATTTACATCGAGTCTTTTTCTGCGGTCGGACAGACTTGAACTGTCATGAGATTGCTCCCACTAGCACCTCAAGCTAGCGTGTCTACCAATTCCACCACGACCGCGTGGTCCTTAGCGGAACGAACACAAAGATAGTATAATTTTTTGATTTTGGAAACTCTAGTTGAAAAATAATTGAAATTTTTTTTGCCTTGTCTCCCCGGCCTCTGTGCCGGGGTCGGCATTTTATTTGTCATTCCCGCCTACCTGTCCTCGCTTGACGGGGACGAGCGGGAATCTCCCTTCGTGCAAAAATGAAAAAAGACTCGATTTACATCGAGTCTTTTTCTGCGGTCGGACAGACTTGAACTGTCATGAGATTGCTCCCACTAGCACCTCAAGCTAGCGTGTCTACCAATTCCACCACGACCGCGTGGTCCTTAGCGGAACGGCACAAATTTAGTTTAAATGTTTGATCTTGTAAAGGGGGGTGCGCGCATTTTTATCAATTTTTTTGCGCGCGGGCTTTGCCTTATACCCCTTCAACAAGCTTGTCAAACACCTGTCCGCGGACTTTGTAGTTCTTGAACAGTCCAAAGCTTGCGCATGCGGGGCTCATAATGACCGTTCCGCCTTCGCCAATGTTCAAGCTGTCTGCAAATGCTTCCTCGAGTGTGGGGAAGATGGCGGTCTTGATTCCCGCTTCGTCCACGCCAGCCTTTTTTAAGTCGGCGAGCATGCGTTCGGCGGTCGCGCCGATGAGCGCCACGCGTTTCAGGTTCGGGCGCTGTTTTACGAGAATTTCAGAAAGCTCCGTGAAGTCGGCGTTCTTTTCGGAACCGCCGAGAATCAAAGCGAACGGGCGCTTCATGCTGCCTGTTGCCGCAATCGTTGCGTCCGGACGTGTGGCGTAGCTGTCGTTGTAGAATTCAATGCCGCGTTTTTCGCCCTTGAATTCCATGCGGAAGGGGAGAGTCTCGTAGCTCTTGAGCGCTTCGAACGCATCGGCGACTTTTACGCCCAAGGCCTTGCACGCAAGCGTTGCTGCAGCCATGTTTTCGAGCTGATAGATGCCACGCACTTTGCAATCGGCAAGGTACAAAGTCACACCGTCAATTGTAAGTGTTGCGCCGTCAATCACGGCGTCGCCATCACCATTGCTTGCTCCATCGGCAAGGCTTACGGCATACTTTGTCTTGGCCGGGCTTTCCGATGCAATCTTTGCTGTCGGTTCTGCATCTTTCAGATAAACGCAAGTGCTTTCGCGCTTTTGCCAACGAACGAGGTTTGCCTTGGCATCGCGGTATTCTTCAACGCTCTTGTGCCAGTCCAGATGTTCTGTCGAAACGCGTAATACAACGCCAACATCCGGGGATACGGACAAAGTCATCAACTGGAAACTCGAAAGTTCCAAAATGCTGATGCGGTCCGGAGTCTCGTCTTCGAGTAAGTCCAAAGCCGGCACGCCGAAGTTTCCGCCAATTTCGTTTTTGTGGCCGGTCTTCGTCAAAATGTGGCTGATCATGCTCACGGTAGAGCCCTTGCCGAGCGTTCCTGTGACACCCACCGTTGCTTTCGATTGAGTTTGTTCCAAGAATAGCTGAATCTGGCTCGTCATGAGCCCGCCGTTCATCTGGAAATGGAACAATTCCTGGCTCATCGGATAAACACCTGCCGAACGCACCACCGTCACGCAGTCCTTGAGACCGTCTAAATAGTTTTCGCCACTGCAAACATTGACGTTCACGCCTGCGGGCACTTCTGGGAGTGTCACCGGATTCTTGTCCATCACGACAATGTCTTTGACGCCTTCGCGGAAAAGGTAACGCAACGTGCTCTGGCCTTCAACGCCAAAACCTAAAATTCCAACTGGAGAAACAAGTGTATTCTGCATAAAAACCTCTAAAATTTTTCGCCTAAAAAATAGCAACCCTTACCACAAATGAGCGCCAAGGCCAATCATGAACATGTTCACATAACCGTTTTTCTTGAATGAATATCCGCCCATATACCTCAGTTTTAGGGCTAAATGTCCCTGAGTGCTAAATTTCGAGTCAACGCCTTTTTCAAAGCCGAAACGGAAATCGGTCTGGGCGCCTCCCAATATTAATCCTCCATACTCATTGGTTCCACCACCGCCAATGAATGGATGCAATTTGAAAATTTTTGAATCGTACAAGACGTAGCCCCAAGTGGCATAAAATCCTGTTGTTCCGGTCAATGCGACGATGCCTCTCTTGTATTGCAAGGCGAGTGCTGCGTGAAAACTTCCATCCGTAGCGGCGAATGCTTCTATGCCGATTCCGCCAGTATAAATTTTGAACTGAGCCGGGTCAAGATAATAATGATTGTCTGCTAAATTTTGTTCTAGAATTTCTTTTATCTGTACCACTTGCGGTATATATTTTGATTCCGGGAACTGGACTTTGAAAGAATCTAGCTGGCTAAAACTTTTTTTGTAAGCCTCTACGCTTGGTTCGGAGAGAATGGATATGCTCTGAATTGGGGTCCACCTGCATTTAGTGCGGCATCTAAAACCAAGCGGAAAATGTGCGATGATTTTAATTAACGCTTTTTGATCGGGCGAAACATTCGATTCTTCTATAAGATGCAGTTGTACTTTTACATTGTTAGAATCCTTTAAACTCATTCTTTTATTTAGATAGTCGCCCAAGACGTTTGGTGCCGACGGAAAATGTTTTACTTTGGGCTCATCGGTGATGTATTTGTTTATCCAGTGGTCTATGGCGAGGTCATATTTTTGCGCTATAAAGTAGAGCTGCAATTTTTCGTAATTGGTGATAAACGGGTCGTCTGGATTTTCCGGTTCGATAAGTTGCAGTAATTCGTCGGGTTCCAGATTCTCGTTCTTTAATGCGTTGTAGAGTAGGACTCTCGCGTTGTGCGTGGCTCTTTCATCTACGGCTATGTAGCTTAATAATGGGTTGGTTTCGAGGAAATCATCGGAATAGTTATCTTGTACAAAGTATGTGCCCGTCGATTGTGGATTGCCGCCTATGCTCTTTCTTTGCAGAATGTGTGTTAATGAATCCACTTCGGCAGAATTGGCGGATTGACTTGCTGAAAATCCAAAGCCGTAAACACAAAGTATTAAGAACAGAATAACTCTCATCATTTACTCAAAATACAAAAATCCGCCTTGCGATGCGCAGGGCGGACTTCTGAATGCGGTTTGACCGACTTGAAATCAAGTCAATCTAAACTTTTACTTGGCTTTCTTCTTGCCTTTCTTAGCTTTCGGGGCTTCTGCCGGAGCAGCAGCTTCAGGAGCCGGGGCGGCTTCTGCCTTCACTTCGGCAGCGGGAGCAGCCGGAGCTTCAGCCTTGACTTCAGCGGCAGCCGGTGCAGCAGGAGCTGCTTCAGCCGGGGCGTTGAAGGTTGCCGGGAGAACCGGCATTTCCGGAGCCTGTTCGGCTGCGTTTTCGCGGGTTGCCTTCTGCATGGTCGATTCTTCGACTGCCTGGTCCTGCTTAGCCGTGATGAGGCCAAGAGCGAAAACCACGATGAAGAAAATCACAGCAACGACACGAGTCAGCTTCTGGATGAAGGTCGCTGCGCCGGCGGTAGAAAATGCAGATTGCGAAGTCATGCCACCGAGACCTGCCAAACCGCCCATCTTATCGTTCTGAACGAGAACGAGGAGAGCGAGGAAAAAGCAGAGAAACACGTGGAGGACGATCAATACCCAAAAGAGAGTTGTCATTTGTGACGTTCCTTTCGTTAATATCGTTAAAAGTTACTTGGCTTCAGCAGCGTCGATGATTTCCTTGAAGGTGTTAGCCTTGAGGCCTGCACCACCAATGAGACCGCCGTCGATGTCCTTCTGAGCGAGAAGGCCAGCTGCGTTGGCACCCTTCATGGAGCCACCGTACTGAATGCGCATGCCTTCTGCAACAGCTTCGCCGTAGATTTCCTTAACAACGGAGCGGACGTAAGCCTGAGTTTCTTCAGCCTGTTCGTCGGTAGCGGTAACGCCAGTACCGATTGCCCAAACCGGTTCGTATGCGAGAACGCACTTAGCAGCGTCTTCAGCAGAAACGTCCTTGAAAGCGCCCTTGACCTGGAGGCCGAGAACTTCCTTGAGGATGCCGCCGTTGCGCTGGTCGAGAGTTTCACCAATGCAGATGATCGGCTTGAGGCCAGCTTCGAGAGTCTTCTTGACCTTGAGGTTCACGGTTTCTTCCGTTTCGTGGAAGTACTGACGCTGTTCGGAGTGACCGATGATCACGTATTCTGCACCGATTTCCTTGACCATGTCGATGGAAACCTTACCCGTGTATGCGCCCTGATCCTTCCAGTGGATGTCCTGGATAGCGAGCTTCACGTTCGTGCCCTTCACGACGTCTGCAACCTTAGCAGCAGCGAGGTAAGTCGGAGCGATCACGACTTCGGTCTTCTTCACGTCCTTGACGGCTTCCACGATATCCTTAGCGAGCTGAACGGATTCGCTAACGGTCTTGTTCATCTTCCAGTTACCAGCAATGATATACTGACGCATAATTAACTCCTTGAGAGGTTTAAAATTTAACGCGCGTAAATGTAGAAAAACCTCTTTCTGCTGTCACCCCGGACTCAGTTCCGGGGCCGCCTTTTTTATAAAAAAATCCCCTCGGCGGTTAAACCAAGGGGAGCAGTTGTTTATTTGTTTAGTTACTAGTTAGTAGTTGGTAGTTACTAGAGATTTTCATATTAAGATAATCTAGTAACTAGTAACTCAAAACTCTGAACTCAATAAACTAGTGATCGTACGTGCTAGAGCGAGAGGAGCTCGGAGCCGGAGATCCACCGTAGCGGTCACCTTCGATCTTGTCGAGAACCTTTTCGCCTTCGTAGCCCTTCAGACGAGCCTGTTCCGGGTACTTCCAGAAGAGACGCGTGATGAGCTTGCCTTCGCGAGTGAAGTATTCCCAGACCATGCCGTCAGCGGTTTCGTGATCGGGAGGTCCCCACAGAAGGTTCACCATGTCGGTCGTCATGCCTTCTTCGATGTAACCCTGCTTGAAGGTGTTCTGCAAGTGCTTGTCGATGCCCATGCTTTCCTTGGAAATGAAGTACTCGCGTTCGTATTCGTTCTGGCCGACGCCGCGTTCAATCAGCACGGGCGACGAATACTTGCTATTCGTACATCCAAAGAGCATGAGTGCACCAAAGGAAAGTGCGCACAGATGGGAAAATTTCATTGGATCTCCTTGTATTTGATGACCACAAAATAAGAATTTATTGCGCGAGTAGCTAAATAATTTTTAGATTTTACACTGAAATGAATAAGATTAACGTTTTGTTTAAAATTATTTTACTTAATGTTGCGATTTGGGGCTCATTGTGCTTTGGTGCGATAGGTGTCGACCAGTCTAATTTGGTTGGACTCCGTTATGGTCCGAACCTTTCCTGGGGCGGCATGATAAATACCCCGATAGTCTGGGGGCAGTGGGTGCCGCAGGCGAATGTCGGTTTGCGTTATACGTGGCTTGAACCCTTGGGACCGGTGAATTATGGCCAACCACTCGGCTTAGCCTCGGCATACCTCAAGATGGACGCCTCGGTCGAAGTTTCTCCGTTTTATGGGGGCTACCGCGCTGGGCTTGGTCTGCGTCCGTTCAAGGTGAACCCGCAAATTGAATTCAATTTCGTTTATGAAAGCTACTTTTATTTCAAGTCCAATTTGGAAATGGTCAATGCCGACGTAAAGGGGAAGGGCCATATTGCCGAAACTTGGAACTCTGAATACATCCTGGACCATGTGGGCAAATCGGACTCTTCTGATTTTGATTACGCACAACTTTTTGACATGAGCATCGACCTTAGCTACTCGTTGCCTCATGGCGGTTCCATTGGCGTTGGTGCCCATTATGTGCTCTCGGACATCAGCACGGATTTTGAAGGCAAAAGCTATGACTACGAACGCAATATTCCTGTGTTCAGCCGCGACTACATCATTGAAATCCAGAGCTTTGGCCGCTTCCCGGTGAACGACCTGGTGTCCATCCTTTACGAAGGCATGTACCTCAAAACCGGACTTTTGCGTAGCGGCGGAAGCGTCAGAAAGGAATCCCTGAGCTACCGAATGGTGCTTCTCGGGACCCATTTCTCATGGAATGACGGGCTTCGCAATTTTATCGTTAAAGCTGGTATGTGGAGGCGCGACAAGAAGCGCTTCTATAATGGCTCATTCGCTCAGCAATTGTTGATTCAGCTTGAGTATAAGGGGTATTTTTCGTTCCCCTTCCACAGCAATTTTTCCAAATAACTTGGGAACCGGTAAAAGAATCTTGGGCTTGACCGGTTTCTGCGTTGGGTCTGTCTCAAGAACTTTTTTGGGGTAAGCGGCACGAATCCACAGGCTTCCGCTGTAGTCTTCGCTAGACATGCTCGCGAGCGTAGGGAGGAGTTCCCCGGCGTAAGATTTCCAGTTGGCAACGGATATGTAGCGGGGCTTTTTCGGGGCGCCTCGCATGACCACCTTTTCAGGGTGGGGGAGTGAATCGACGACGACGCTCCACCAGGTGTTTGATACAGCTGTAGAAAGAACGTTGGGATTCTGGTCCGGCTTTGTGGAATCGGGACACTTGAAGTATCCGTTCGCCAAAAGCTCTAGATCGTCGAGTCTCAGGGGCGTCTTGCCGATATTTTCTCTGAGGTGGTGCAACCCGAGCTGCCTTTTGACCTTGCCTTCCTCGAATTCCATGTAGCGGAACTTGCCCGCCGTGATGTAGGTGAACGAGGGGCTGTCGTTTAGCTTTACAAAGAACGTATCAAGCGCATCATCGTGGTGGCGCCATTCGATAGAGGTGCTCGTCTTGTTTTTTTCTTCATTGACGAACTTTCCATCGATGTTTACAATCATGGACGAATTGGCCAGGAGTCGCGGACAGACTGTCTTCTTGACCCCCTGAGCCATCAATGGAATTATCGAAATGCAGATGGCGCTGACCGCCAATTTTGCGCTTTGAATCATGCAATTAAAATAGATAAATTTGCAGACTTTAAAGTTAAAGTTGCGTAAACTTGTATAAAAAGAAAACCCCGACCCATCCCAATGGCTGAAGGAAAGGCCGAGGTTTATGTTTTTTCAGGAAGAAATGTTTTTGTTTGCACTTGTCACCCCGGCCTGTCATCCCGGACTTGTTCCGGGACGAGGGGCGGCATACGCGGACTAAGCTTCTTCTTGGATAGCTTCGCCGTCACCGTCATCGCCAAGGTCAACGGCATCGTTTTCACCGAGCTTGAAGAGTTCCACGTCCTTCATGCTTTCACGAATCTTCTGTTCAATCTCGTTGCAGAGGTCTACGTTGTCCTTCAAGAAGAGGCGGGTGTTTTCACGACCCTGTCCGATGCGTTCATTGTTGTAGCTGAACCAGGAACCGCTCTTTTGGATGATGTCGAGTTCGCAGGCGAGGTCGAGGATGGAGGCTTCGCGAGAAATGCCCACGCCGTAGAGAATGTCGAATTCGCACTGGGTAAACGGAGCGGCGACCTTGTTCTTCACGATCTTTACGCGGGTGCGGTTACCGATGACTTCTTCGCCATTTTTGATGGCGGCGATGCGGCGGATGTCGATACGCTGTGTGGCGTAGAACTTGAGGGCGTTACCGCCGGTGGTCGTTTCCGGGTTGCCGAACATCACGCCAATCTTCATACGGAGCTGGTTGATGAAGAGCATGCAGGTGTTCGACTTGGAGAGAATACCGGTAAGCTTGCGGAGAGCCTGGGACATGAGGCGAGCCTGGAGGCCCACGTGGTTGTCGCCCATTTCGCCGTTGATTTCGGCCTGTGGCACGAGGGCTGCCACAGAGTCCACGACGATGATGTCGATGGCTCCAGAACGCACGAGCGTTTCGGCGATGTCCAAAGCCTGTTCACCGGTGTCCGGCTGGGACACGAGGAGCGATTCGATATCGACGCCGAGCTTGCGGGCGTAGACCGCGTCAAAGGCGTGTTCGGCATCGATGAATGCCGCTACGCCGCCGAGTTTCTGGGCTTCGGCAATGGCGTGGAGTGCAAGCGTTGTCTTACCGGAAGATTCCGGTCCGTAAATTTCGATGATGCGTCCGCGGGGGAATCCGCCTACGCCAAGAGCCATGTCGAGCTGGATGCAGCCCGTCGGAATGACAGGGATGTCTTCGACCGGCTGTTGGCCGAGTGCCATGATGGAACCTTTACCATAATTCTTTTCAATCTGGGCGATTGCGGCTTCGACTGCTTTTGCTTTTTCGCTGGAAAGGTTGCTAGTGGGTGTTGTTGTTTTCTTAGCCATTATAGACTCCGTTTTATCTTTGTTTTTTGTTAATATACTAATTAGTGAACTTTTGTGCAAGTGCTTTTTTGGCTATTCAGCAAAAAAAGAAGCTTGCTCATTATCTTATACACGCTTTTTTCACGGATTTGGCCTCGATTTCCTGCAAAAATTTCGCAAAAAGCTTCATTTTGCAAACTATTGGCGACACACATCCATACTGTACCGACAGGTTTTCCTGGTTCTGCACCGGTTGGGCCTGCTATTCCCGACGTAGCGACCGCCCATTCGCAGTGGAATTTCTGGCGGGCGCCTTCGGCCATGGCTTTTACGGTCTGTTCGCTGACAGCGCCGTATTTTTCGAGGATTTCATCGCTGACGCCAAGCATTTCGTGCTTGACTTCGTTCTGGTAAGCGACGATTCCCCCCTTCAAAATCGCAGAAGAACCCGCTTCGTTGACGATGCTCGATGCGATAAGCCCGCCCGTGCAGGATTCCGCTGTTGCCATCATCTCGCCGCGATTGATCAGTTCTTCCTTGATCTTCATGGCCAGTTCGTGAATTTCGTGTTCGATATTGATTGGTTCGTTCATCATTACACCCATAAGTTAAAAACATTAAATGTCAAAAACAGACAATTTGATGAATTTCTTAAAAAATGTTATTCCTGCATTTCGCTTTGTCATTCCCGCCTCCGAGCGGGAATCTCCATTTGCCGCAAAAATTAAATAAATTCAAGCTCTCGCGGCTCTTGGCTTTGACGTCGCTCGTACAAACTTTTTCTATATTCGCCCTCAATGACTCTGAAATCCTTCATTACGGCTCTTTTGGTGCTGTGCGTGGCAATTTTCGCACAGACTGGAGCGCCTGTAGCTCCCGCCGACTCGGCTTACGTGTCTCACGCGGATGCCGACGAAGATTCCGATGACGAAGACGTCCCGGAACCGCCTGCTGACGTGGATTTTGAAGTCGCTACAACGCCGCTTGTGAAGGGCAAAACAGGGATTTTGGCAATTGATACGCTCCCTGTGAACGAATGGGACATCCCGACAAAGCGCAATTCCCTCAAGTACGCCATGCTATTTAGCCTCCTCCCGGGGGGTGGCCAGTATTACACGGAACACTATGTCCGTGGCGGATTCTTGACAGGCATCGAAGGCTTGCTGATTTACGATGTCTTTTTTAACAGGTCTTACCAGCGTGATAGGCTTTTGGATCGTGCTCGCCCTTTCCAGGATTCTGTCCTGTATTTCACGACGAAGGTGCTAGAAGCCAATAAAAACAAGGCTTCCCGCGATAGTATTGCAGTGTATCACGCCAAACGTCTTGAATTCCTAGAACGCGTGCGTGCCCAAAGCGATAAAAAAATGGAGCAAGAAGACGTACGTAAGGCCGAGCTGGCTTGGCTCATCGGTGTGCATCTTTACGGCATGTTCGATACTTTTGGCATCTGGTACAACAATAACTACCGGAGCACGGAATATCGCGACATGAAGACCGCTGTCCTTTGGGGACTTTTGCCGGGTGGCGGACAGATTTTCAACCGTGATTTTGGCAAGGCGGGCCTTGTCTATATGGGCATTCTCGGCGCAATCGCAAGTGTTTCTACATCGCAGAATATGGTCAATTATTACCTTGACCGTAAACACTTGGTCGAAAAAGAAAATCCCAAGTCCGAAGAGTACGATCGAATTACAGAACGTATAACGTATTACCGCAAAAACCGTAACACTTATATTTGGGGCGGAGTCTTAATTTACTTGTACTCCATTGCCGATGCCGCGGTAGATGCGCTCCTAAGCGATTTCGACAATCCCTTGCACATGGCCGTCCTCCCGAATTTTAACGGTGGCGCCCAAGCTGTCATGTCGCTTGATTTTTAACGACGCCTCGCGTCATCCTGACGCTGAAAGCGGAAGGATCCAGTTAAATCTTGTCTATGCCTTTTCCATCTTCAGCGCAGGCATTGGTATGCCGTCGTGAATCTTCGTAAACGTTCCGTGGTACATTCCTTCGGCGTTACGAGTAAATTCAAAGCGCGTCACCATGGCGTAGGTAAACATCCCTTCGACGAAGACTTCGTCCGGCAGTCCGCAGCGGGAATGCTGTAGTGCGGCGATTACGCCTGCGTGCGTGATGCACAGGAATTCGCCGTCATCGGGGAGCTTGTCCAAAAAATCACCTGCACGTTTGTCTATATCGTAAAAGTTCTCGCCTTCTGGGAAGCGGAATCCGCGAAGGTTGCTTGTCCAGGCGTGCATCTCGGAACGGGGTACTTCCGTCAGCTTTTGGCCTTCCCATGTCCCGAAGTTGAGTTCGATAATCGCAGGCTCTTTTTCGACGGGCAAGTCGAGCATTTTAGAGGCCTTGTCTGCGAACTTGGTGCAGCGGATGAGCGGACTTGAGAACAAACGAGTCGGCTTTGCTCCTGATTCTACGAGCGCCTTGAGCGCCTTGTCGGATTCATCTTCAAAAGTGGGGGAGACGTCAAAGTCTAGCCTTCCGTAGCAAACGTCTTTCGGATTGTAAGGCTTGGTATGTCGAATCGTCCAAAGAATCATAGAGGTAATCGCTTATTAAATAAAAAACGCCCTTGGCGGGCGCAATATAAAAAATCCTAGGCTACCTGAGCACATAAAGATCCGCAAGTCCGTTGCTGCTTTCGCCCTGGCGAGTTGCCCGCAAATAATCATTGCGCAGGGCCTAGGACTCTGAAATATAGAATCAAAATACTTTTTTTTCAAGGTGCTTTACGCTTTGTGTGGAACAAATTATCCCATATAATACAGAGAGTGTGTGATATGTCTTGTAAAGTGGTCTAAATTACCCCATTTTTTGTACTTTTCTGCGTAACTAATGTTTTACTGTTAAAAATTTGTTACTATATTCAGTATTAGGTGTTTGAGGTCATAAAAAACTGGATTTTTCTCGTTCGGGGTTTGTTATGAAAAAAGGAAATCTGTATTTGAGAACAATTTTGAGCACACTGGCGGCCGCACTAGGGCTGGCAGTCCCTGCTATGGCAGACGATGAAGATTTGCCCGAAGTTGAACGCGACACAGTATTGCTGAGTCCTCTTCATTTTGAAAAGGATGGTGCCGCCGTTACCGATGAAACCCAAAACCAGTACCTCTGGAACGAGCTCATGAAGTACAAACTCTGGGGCACCGATTCTGTTATCTTCAATAAAGGTCTGTTTAGAATTGCAGAGCCGAGTGGCTATACTGGAACGGCCAAAGGTAAAGTCTATTTCCGCAATGGATACCACACGCTTGGTGGCCCGATTGTTTCTGGTAACGATATTGAAATCAGTTATCCAGGTATGGGTGCCGATTTCGACTCCCTACTGGTCGGACCGGTCCGTGCAGGCTGGCTTGTACTTCCTGGCTGGTATAATGCTGGTGGTGTGAAGTATGAAGGAACTTATTGCTTTGAAGGACAAGTCTTCTTTGATTCTCCAGACCGTTTTGCGAACACAAATGGTGATGCTGTCACTGTAATAAGACGCTTTATTGCAAATGTTCATAAAAGTGGTGGCAAAATCTATGCAGACTGGGATAAGGACATGGCTGTCCCAGGCATGACAGATGTTGTTGTCCCGGGTTTTTCTGATTTGTTTGTAAATAAGGATGCTAATGGTAATCCTTTAGAGGCTCTTGATGGTCATTTTTCTGATTGCCCAACAGATGTTCCTCAACCAGAAAAGAAACTTTCCGTTCCTGTATTTGATTTGTCGGGAGTTACATGGGATCCCGCTGTTACTTTGACTGAACCTTACGAAGAAACTAAATATATTCAGGTCCCGCCTATTACCGCTGCTGATTTGGCTGAATCGCCGAAACACGTTTGGTTTGATAAGTATGTGGAGAATATCCAGGCTTCTAGCCATACGGGTAAAAAGCTCTATATTTTGATGCCCTCTAACAAGCAGAATGCGAACAAAAAAACAGGCCGCTTGACGCGTGTGTTCTCAAGGGATGGCTTTGATTTTAATAATTCTGCCAATGACTTGAGAATTCAGGTTGTCTATGTCAATGATGATGCAACTTGGAACGAAACAACCCAAAATTGGGATAACTTTGATTTGAGCAAGGCTACGGTTGTCCCGGATTCTAACTATGCGGGTAATCTTTTGTTCTATACGCCGGCTGATGTGAAATGGATGCCTTTCAAGGCGAGTTCTGGAGAAGCTGGCGATGGAGCCCATTTCCAGGGAACCTTTATGACCTCTGGTTCGTTCATGATTTATGACCACTTGAGCATTGCTGGTCAGTTGATTGCTGGCAAGTGGCTTTGGTTTGAATCTGAATTTAATGGTGAATTCCACTACGTTCCGTTCAACTCTCCCGAAATTAAGACAAACGTCTTTGCTGGTGACAAGTTTAAGGAAAAAACGGATAAGTGGTACGACATGGAATTCGCCCTGACGGATACCGCCCACACCGAAGTTTCTTTTGATTACTGCTTTGCGTTCTTCGGTATTGATCTTGATACGACTGGTGGTGCATATGGAGCCCTCAAGAGCGAATCGGGTTCTTTTGCCGAACCTGCTGACTTGGGTATCACAATTGCAGAAACGGATGGTGTAAAAACCAAAACTCAGTCTAATACTGATCACGAAATGCCGCTTTGCGATCTTGGCGAGTATAGACACATCGTTATTAAGAAGGGCAAGCGTAAGCCGACTGTGCCTGAATATTCTTCATGGCTTCATGTTGTCGATGACGACAAGATTGAAGGCGATGAATACATGTTGTTCAAGATTATGAACTTGAACGGTGCCGTTATCTCGGGTAACAAGTTCGAAGGTGGCCTCTTGGTCAAGCTTGTGGATTCCAACAACAAGCCACCTCACTTTGTGGATTTGGAAAAGACTAAACTTGCTGTTCCCGAAAATGCGACAAAGGCGATGGCCGGTAAAATCAAGGCCGAAGATAACGAAGGCGACGCTTACTTCTACGAAATTACGGGTGGTACGGCTCAGGACTTGTTCGAAATTGGCCTGACGACGGGTGTTGTAACCATGAAGGCCGGTGTGGAACCGTTCGATTACGAAGAATGGAAAAAGGCTGGTACAAAGTACACGATTAAGGTGGAACTTTGCGACACCAAGGCAACCTCGTTCAATACCTTGCTTTGCACGGACGCTACTTTCACGATTGACATTACGGATGTGAATGAAAAACCATACTTCGATTACGCCGAAACGGAAAAGAAGCAAATCTTAATTGCTGAAGACGAAACGTACGCTTCGGATGCGGTCAAGTTTAAAGATTACGATACTTATGCTGGTGCAACGAGCCCGTTCCTTAATAACAGAGTCGATATTATCGCTGGCGATGTCGATGTCTTTGACGTGACACCGGGTGGTGTCCTCCGCACTAAGGAAGGCGTTGTTCTCGATTACGAAGTGAAGAATACGTACAAGGTTACGCTCAGAGTCCATGACGATAACAAGGATGCAACTACTGGCGAATATATTTATCCGGACCTTTACGACGATATGGAATTCACGGTTGTCGTGACGGATGTCAATGACGGCCCGAAGTTCGATTATGCCGCCTACAACGGTTCTGTGGATGAAAATTCTCCGGAAGGAACCTTGGTGAAAATGGACCACGCCATCAACGCTACGACAACGCAGATTGGCGCTACGATCACCTATATCTTGTTGGATGAATCCAAGTCGTTTGTGATTGACCCGAGTACAGGTGTCATCTCGGTCGGCAAGGATGCTGTCCTCGATTTCGAAACGAAGAATGTCTATGAAGTAAAGGTCGTTGCTTCTGATGAATCTGGTGTTGCTGATCAGGTAGTGCAGACCGATACCGCAACGGTGACCATTAAGCTCAACGACTTGAACGAAAAGCCCATCTTTGTGGAACCGACCGAAAAGATTACGTTCCCGGAAGAAAAGAAGGGTTATGAAATTACGACCCTCAAGTTTGACGATCTTGATACCGCCAAGAAGTTCCGCAACAACAGATTTGAACTCGTGACGGAAGTCGACGGTTTCTATCTGGATCCGGAAACGGGCGTTCTGACGACGACGCGTAAGTTCGACTACGAAACTGAAGAAAAGACGTATGAACTGACGGTCCGCGTTTACGATGTTTCGGGTGATGAAGACCTTTCTGTAACAGGTACAATTACTGTTGAACTCTTGAACGTGAACGAACCTCCGTTCCTGAATGAAATCGTACTCACAGTTCTCGAAAGCGATACGATTGGTACAAATCTTAAGAAATCCCTTACGGCAACCGATATTGACGGGCCCGATACGACATTCAACTTCTTCATTATGGATGGCGACAAGGAAGGTCATTCAACGAACGAATTCTTCCTGGATCCTGCTACAGGCGTGTTCACCGTTACGGCAACCGCGAAGCTTGATTTCGAAAAGACGGAATCTTATTCTATCAAGGTTCGTGTCCGTGACGAACATGATGGATACTCCGATACTACGGTTACCATCAATGTTATTGACGTGAACGAAGCTCCGTCTATTCATGTAGATACCATCTATGTGAGCGAAGACCAGGTCATCAAGGAACCGTTTGGCTCTGTCAAGACGGACAAGGACGATCCGGATACCAAGAATCCTGATTTCCGCAACAACGTCTACGAAAATATCGACAAGAGCGATGTCATCTTTGTGAAGTCTAACGGTGACGTGGTTCTCCTGAAGCCGATTGACTACGAAGCGGATTCTGTTTACGTGATTAACGTTCGCGTGACCGACAAGGACGACAAGACTTTGACTTCGACCAAGAAGGTTGTGGTCAAGGTGAAGGACGTCTACGAAAAGTCCAAGGTCGAGATTACTCGCGTCGAACATAAGGATTCTGTCTATCTCAAGCCTGATTCTGTTTTTGTGAACGGCCCGGTTATAGACGTCGAATGGACTGCTGACGACAAGCCGCATTATAGCACCGATTCCCTCAAGAAGGGTTGCAACACCATTATCAAGACCTTCAAGGACCCGACCAAGAACGATCCGGGCGCCGATACGGTTATTGTTTGCTACAGCGATGCAACTCCGGTTGTGACGATTTCTGCAAATGGCGAAGATGTGACGGCAGACAACATTTACACCGTTGTCGAAAAGGCTACAAAGAACGATAGCGCCATTTACGTGAACGAAAAGAAGAATGACATCAAGGTGACGGTCAAGGATACGGCTGCCAAGGTCTCGAAGTCCTTTACGGTGAATCTGCAACTCGATACGATTTCTGTCTCGTCTAAGGATTTCAAGAACATTCAGAATATTGCCGATACCAAGACCGCTCGTAAAAAGACTCCTTCTTCTGGAATCACTACGGTTCCCGAAAATGGTTCTTATAACAAGAACACTTATACCGATGCTATCAACGGCGTCAATGTGACCGTGACTTACTACACCGATAGCAAGGGCAACGATGTCAAGCGTTCTGTTGTGAACTCTTCGGGCAAGACTGAAGAAGTCGCCGTTATCGAGGTTTCGTACAAGACTAAGATTGGCGACAAGGAAGTGACGCTTTCTTACTATGCCAATGCCGAAACGGGTGAACGTGTAACGCTCAAGACCGGCCTCACCGATAGCGAATCCGTTCTTTCTGCTGACGGTGAAGACGTGATGGGTGCATACAAAGTATCTTACTCCTATACGGACAAGAACGGTAACACCGTCGATGTCTCGTACTACTTGGATGAAAAGGGCAACATTGCTAAGAATAGCGATGGCAATATTGGCTACAACGTCGGTTACACCTACGTGAACAAGTATGGCAACTCTTCGAGAAAGGACGTGTTCATCGTGCTTGACCAGAAGGGACCTGTCGTAAAAATCGAGTCTCCGTCTAATGATCAGGTGCTTACGTCTAATTTCGTTGAAGTCAAGTGGACTGTGAACGGTGTTGAACAGGATACACTCCGCGTGCAGGGTCTCGACAATGGTCCGAACACGATTATCCGTGTGTTCCGTGACAAGGCCGGTAACGAATCCCGCGACTCTGTGAAGGTCATGGTCAAGAACGCTAAGGCTATCGATATTGCCGTTGAAAAGCCGGTAACGCTTGTCGACCGCGATTCTGTCGAAAAGTACTACGACAAGAATCCGCCCAAGAAGGACCAGAACTACAGCGTGACCTTCTACAATTACACGAAACAAGCTGAGACCGAAGCTATCGTCGGTATCAAGGGTAAGGCTAAGGAAGGCTCTGGCGATGAACCGTACCCGGGCCTCGAAGATCACCTCGGACCGACACTCAAGGTCGATGCTCGCGTTCCTGTCGCAACTGCGGTTGGCGGATTGGCGACGCTGGATGACATCGTGAGTGCGGGTGGCATGGTCGCACTGGAAGGTGTGGATGCCGCTAACGGTAAGAAGATCTCCGTAAGTGAATACGTCGAAAAGTACTGCACGGACGAATTCAAGAAGGAAATGTCTTCGGACTACAGCAAGATGAACCTGTACTGGACCACGCTCAGAGTCAATGTCTGGGTCTACACGAATACGGGCGAGTTTGTCGACTTCTACCGCTTTGATTATGATCTGAATGATCCGGACTATGTGAACGAAGCTGGCCTCTTGAAGTTCTACTTCGAAATGAAGCCGGACAAGAACGGTGACGTGAGGACGAAGGATGGCCGCCTCTACGGTACGGGCGCTTATCTCTTCAAGACCGAAGTCAAGATGACGTCTAAGCTCCGTTGCACGCTCCCGCCGATTAGCACGGACGAGGCTAGCAAGAAGAAGAACGCCATCATCAAGTCTAGCGATGAGCTCCTCAAGTCGTTCGGTTACAGACGCCCCGTGGATAACTAGGTGAATCGCCTGTTGATAAATTGTAGGGTGGAACTTTGGTTCCACCCTTTTTTCATATAATACGCATGATACAGTAAAAAAGAAATCGCCCCCTAAAATAGGCGAAAATGATACTGAAATCTTACATTTTTTACAAGAATTGACATTGCTTTCGTTATAGCCGTTACTATATTTCATTATAAAAGTGTTTGGATGATTTGGGAAGAAAACTGTGACAAATTTCTGGAGTGGAATTTGTCGTAGCAAAAGGAGCATAAAGGTTATTATGTGGTTTGGCAAGTTAAGTCTTAAAGTGGCGGCCTTAGCCTTGGTCGGTGCGGTTTCATCCATGGCTGCCAAAAGCACTACTATCTCATCGCTGACATTTGGTGATGCTAGTACAGATGCTGCAAATTGGGCCTATCTTCTTAATTACAAGTTGTGGGGCCAAACGGAAATATCGTTTGGAAATAACAATAAGTTCCCTAAACCAGCTGGTTGGGTAGGCTCGGCTACGGGTGACTTACTTTCTACGGGTAATGACGCTCAAATTGCGGGTACCGTTATTGTCGGCGGTAAAATTGATAATACCGGTAAGATGGCTTTTACAACAGGCCCTGTCCGCTATGGAAATGGTATTACAGATGGATCAAGGGCTAGTGGTACAAAATGCTCTGGAACTACGACTTCTGGCGCATGTGCAGAAGTGCCTTTGTATAAGGATATTAAGGTTCCTACCGTAAAGAAGTGGCCTAGCAATTTGCAGAGCATAAGAACGCCAGACCATGGTACATACACGATTGATGTGACTAGTGGTTCGACGGAATTGTACTTTGATAATATTACCTTTGGTCAAGAAAGTACATTGCTGATTAAGATGCCTGCTGGAGGTGTCTTCACATCGATTATTACAAAACATCTTAACATTCCTAATGAAGCAACTCACCCTAAGATTCTTGTTCAATATGAGGGCGAAAATTTGCCTCGTTGCCATTCTCCTTCCTATACTTGCGGTGGCGAATACGAAGGCAACTTGCTTATTTATGTTGATGATAGTTTTACTCTTCGCAATATTGACTACCAGCCGATTGATGGTACTATTATAAGCTCCGGCAAAATTGAAATTGTCTGTAACATGGGCTTTTCTGGTCAGCTTTTGGCTAAAGAACTCGTCGTTGGTAACGAAGTCAATGGCGAAGGTTTCCAGTTTACTCCGATTGTCCACGAAGATCCCGAAATTGTCTTGAGCCAAACCACGGCTACATTCGAAGAAGATAATAAGTGGCATGAAATCGGCATTAGCTTGAATTCCGATGAAGGTGAAGAAGACGTCACCTTTGATTACTGCTTTGAATTCAATGAAACTGCTGTTAAAGGCCAGTTTGCTGAAAAGGCTGACATTAAAACGGATACGGATCACAAGTTCCCGATATGTGGAACGGATTCTCCAGTAACGGTAACTATTCCTAAGGGTAAGACGGTTGCTCAGACTGCTGCAAATAAAATTTATATCAACCCCGTTATTGATGGAATTGTTGAAACTCCGAAATCCGGACAACCGGGCGAAAAGCTTTGGCTGAAGATTTCTAATGTCAAGCACGCTAAAGTTTCCACAGACAACTACGATGAATCAATCGGTGGCTTTAACATCTATATCAAGGATGTAGATAAGTTACCGCAGGGTAACAGCAGTCTCAAGGTGTCTGTTAAGGAAGATGCTGTTTATACATTTGCTGAAGAAGATTTTGGTTACCAGCATTCTACAAGAACATTTGTATCTGTTAAAATAACAGTCTTGCCGACAAAGGGCTCGTTGCTTTTGAACGGCTCTGCGGTGAAGAAGGATCAGGTTATCACCGTTGCAAACCTTGGCGAGTTGACTTACAAGCCTGTTGCAAATGAATTCAGCAAGACCAAAACCGAAGTCTATACATCGTTTAAGTTCAGGGTTATTGGCTCTGGCACTGGTGATAACATGTCTGATGAATACACGGCTAGTGTTAACGTCATCCCGGTTAATGATAAGCCTACTACAGATTCAAAATACACGTTCACTGTAAGTGAAAATCCGTCAGCAGATGAAAAGCTTGGTAGTGCTTCGGTTTATGATGTTGCAAACGAAGAGGGTGTTGACACCTATACATTTGCGTTGGTTTCTGAGGATGCTGCTTGCACTGGGTGCTTTGTGCTGACATCTTCAGGAGATGTCAAGGTCAAGGGCTCTAAAACATTTGATTATTATACAAAGTCTTCCTACACTCTTACGGCGAAGGTGACGGATGATGCCAAGACCGAAAAGAATTATGGCTTGACTGGAAATCCTGAAACGTCTAAGAACTTTACCATTGTCATCAATGTCAAGAACCAGAACCACGCTCCGACCATTAGTAATCAGTCTTTCACGCTCCCAGAAAAGAATAAAACTGCTACGGGTATTGTAGATTGGACCAGTGCTAAGGTTGTTGGTACGGTTGTCGCTAAGGATGTTGATGGTGATAATCTGACCTTTAAGGTTGAAACTTCTGGTATTCCGTTTGCTTTTAAGAATGGAACGAGTTCGCTCATCGTTTCTGATGGAAGCAAGCTGGATTACGAAACAAAGTCTGTATGGACGTTCAAGGTCTCAGTGACGGATCCGTCTGGTGCATCCGCTACGGCTACTATTACGGTAAACCTCGAAGATGTTAACGAAGGTCCGCATGCAGATGATGTAAAGTCCGAATATACGGTTAAGGAAAATACAGCAACAGGAAAAGATTTTGGTTCGTTCACCGTTACTGATAATGATGCCGGTGATAAGCTGACTTATAAGTTGGCCGGTGCGTTGACGGGTGCCGCTGGTATTTCTGGTACTTTGAAGAATAAGACTTTGGCTGACATTTTCTATGTCGATGAACCGGCTAATTCTACCGGCAAGAGAACCGCTTCGATTAGGGTGAAGAGCAGTGCTTTGCTTGATTACGAAGAACTTTATAAGGCTAGTTCTAAAAATGCGTCTTATCCGGTGACTATTACGATTACGGATAAGGTCTCGAATTCTGTTGATGTTACGACCAAGATTACCGTGCAGGATGTTAATGAAGATCTCACCGCTACGGGTGGTACATTCTATATCCAGGAACATTCTCCGGGATTAACGCACGTATGCACTAAGGAGTACGGCGAAGATTGCAGCGAGAGCGACTACGGCTATGTTACCGGCACGGACACGGATAAGTACAATAAATCCTTTAGCACATTGACATTCTCGAAGTCTACTGCTAATACGGGTGTAAAGGCTACTGATGCCAAGAACTTTGTTGTGGATCCGGATGATGGTAGTATTTCTACTGCAGCAAACGCTGAATTCGAATATGATGGTGACGGAGCAAAGATTTCTTACACGTTCTTGGTGACGGTTTCTGATGGAACATTCTCTAAAGATGTTTCTGTGACTGTGAAGGTTTTGAACATTGATGAACCTCCTATAAAATTGGTGACGGAGGGTTCAGGCAAAATTAGAGAAGATGCTATTAAAGGTACTAATGCTGCTTCCTTCAGTAAAGATTTCATCACGGATCCGGATGAATTGGCCAAATTTAATGCTTTGGGCGATGATGTTTATTACACTATAAACGAAACTGCCAGTGGCTATGGCGTCTTTAAGGCGAATGTTGAAAATGGTGAAATCAATTTGCTTGACCCGACCAAAATTGATTTTGAAACACTATGTGCTAAGGATGTGACGTGTAAGAGTAATGCGACTTTGGGAACTTCTCCAATGTATGAAGTTGCCCTGACAGCCTCGAATTTGAGTGGTTCTGTTTCGCTCGAGATTACTAGATATATTGAAATTATTGATGTAAATGAACCTCCGACAGCAAAAAACCTTACGAAATCTGTTGATGAAAATATTGCAGGTGGTACTGTTATAGGTACTATTGAAGCTTCTGATCCTGACAAGTACGCCTCATGCAGAGCAGGCTCTCATTCGTGCGGTTTCAACACGCTTCACTATTCTATTGTTGATGCTTCGGGATTGCCGTTTGAAATTGACCAGAATACTGGTGTTATCAAGCTCAAAAAGAACGAAAGACTCCGCTATATTGACAAACAACAATATAAATTTGATGTGAAGGTCAGCGACCGTGCTACAACGGAACCGGCGCTTTCTACAATTGCTCATGTGACCATCAATGTCACCGACGTTAACGAACCTTCCGAGTTTAAGGTATTGGCTGATCTTTACGAAGTAAAGGAAAATACTGATGTTGATACAAAGTTCGGCGACAAGATTGTTGTCTATGACGAAGATGCCGCCGATGTTAGCACGACTGCCAAACCTGCATTGAAGATTTCTATCAAGGATAATGGAACATGTACAGCAGGTAAGAACTGCGCTGAAGACTTGTTCAATGTTGTTATCGTGAAAAATACTGATGCAAACCATGAAACTCAGTTCCAGTTTGTTGTCAAGTCGGACTTGAATTACGAACAACTCTACAAGGCAACAGCGAAAGATGCCATTTTTGACGTGACTTTGACTGTCACGGATAAGGGCGGTAATGAGGTTTCTCAGGATACAAAGATTCGCGTCATCGATGAAAACGAAGAACCCGAATTTGCTGCTGAATCTTATAAGTTTACCGTCAGCGAAAATGTTAAGACGGAAACCTTGTTGGGTACAGTCGAAGCTTCCGATCCGGATATCTACAATACAAATTACGGTACGCTTTACTTCTCGCTTGATGCAACCTATGATGATGCAGCTTTGTTCGATATCGACCGTAAGACGGGTGAACTCTATGTCGTGAACAATGCTAACCTCAATTACGAAGAAAAGAGTGAGTATAAGTTCAAGGTTATCGCAACCGACAAGGAATTTACGATCTCGACTCTCGTAACGGTTACCGTCAAGAACGAAGATGAAGGCCCTGTGTTCCCGACGGTCCCGGAATTGTATGTTGATGAAAATACGCCGAAGGGTACGATTGCTACGCTTAAGAATGGTACAAAGCAGGCCATTGCGGCTAGCGATGATGACTGCAGCAACAGACATACTTGCAAGGCTCCGACGTATACGCTTGTAGCTGCCGATGGCGCACCTGATGATTTCAAGGCATTTAGCATTGATGCTGATGGCTTTATCTCGGTGGCTAAGGATAACGTCTTGAACTATGAAAAGCAGAACAAGTACGTGGTTCGCGTTGTCGCAACGGATGGCTCGGATCCTACGCTTACAGACGAAGTTGATGTGACTATCCATGTTAGAGACGTGAACGACGCCCCGGTATTCGAATTGGTTGAATATCCGTTCGAAGTTGACGAAAACAAGCCTGCTGGTGAAGTCGTTGGCGCAGTCGTTGCTACCGATGAAGATACTTGGAGCAAGTTGACCTTTGAAATTGCCGATTACAAGGCAAATTCTGGTGATAGCAAGAAGTTTACGATTGACGCTTCGGGCAAGATCACTACCACAGAAAAATTGAATTACGAAGACCAGGCAACTTATGAACTCTTGGTTACTGTAACGGATAACGGTTCGTCCAAGGGCTTTGAAGATCTTAGTGCTACAACCAAGGTTGTTATTACAGTTAATGATAAACCGGATGATCCGATTATTATCGATGACAAGAAGAACTATGAGGTTGCTGAAAATACCGCAGAACACCCGATCAAGGATGCAACGATTGTATGCTACGATGTTTCGGATGAAGATCAGGACCAGGAAAAGTCTCTTGCTGGTTATGTCGTCGATGTCGGTGGTACGGATGCCGATCGCCTGTTTGATGCCAAGGTTAAGAAGGATGGCTCGAAGTATAAGCTTTGCCTCTCTGTCAAGACTCCTTCGAAGTTTAATTACGAAGCTCTTCCTCATGAACACTCCATTAAGGTGGGCGTGATTGACAGCGATGAACGTACTCACGAAATTGCTAAGACCATTAAGATTGTTGACGTGAACGAAATGCCGATTATTTCGGGTAGCCTTGCATATTCCTTCTATGAAAATAAGGGTGAAGGCTATGTTATTGGCAAGTTCAATTCTGCAGATGTCGATACCGCTAAGGGCTTTACCGAAAACGTGTTCAGTGCTATTGGCGGTGATACTGATTTGTTCACGATTACCGAAGATGGTAAGATTAAGGCTCTGCGTGACTTTGACTACGAAAAGGAAAAGGTCCGTACATTTGAATTGGAAATCGCTTTGTCTGATAGAAATAAGACGAAGTATCCGGAGCTCACCACCAAGACGACGATTACAATCACGTTGAAGGATGTTCCGGAAGTTCCGCAGATTACGAGTACTGAATTTAGCGTCAGGGAAAATCCGCCGGCAGATACTCTTATCGGTATCATCGAAGCGACTGACCCGGATGGCGAAGGCGAACTCCTCTTCTCGCTTGCCGTAGAAAGCCCGTATGTGACCGTCAAGCCGAATGGCGAAATCCATGTCAAGGAAGGCGCTGTCATCGACTACGAAAAGATGCAGAAGTTCACGATTACGGTAACGGTCAAGGATGCTGACGGTCTTGAATTTGATGGTGATATCGTCATCAACGTCATTGACGTGAACGAACCGCCGAAGATTGAACCGCAGGAATTCACGTTCCCGGAAGATTCCAAGCCGGGTACCAAGAAGGGACCTGTCGAAGCTAAGGATCCGGATACAAAGAACAAGAAGTTCAACGACTTGAAGTACTATCCGGTCACGGAAAATGATAAGTTCGAAATCAAGACGAATGGCGACATTGTCTTGAAGGGCGAACTCGACTACGAAAAGGAAAAGTCCTACGTCATCAAGGTCTATGTGACGGATGGCGAATTTACCGATACGACGGATATCACTGTCAAGGTGGGTAACGTCATCGAAAAGTCCCAGGTCGAGATTACTCGTGTCGAAGCTGGCGATTCTGTGTACATCAAGCCGAACAAGGAAATCTACACGAACCAGGAAGTCATCGAGGTGGAATGGACTCAGGATGGCAAGACCATGACGAGTCTCGATACCTTGAAAGAAGGCTGCCAGAAGATTATCAAGTCTTACAAGGATCCGAGCAAGGATGTTGCCGGTGCCGATACTATCGATGTGTGCTACAGCACTGCCGCTCCGAAGGTCGATGTCGATGCCACAAAGACGAAGGTTACTGCAGACAACATCTATACGATTGTTGAAGGCGTAGATAAGAAGGACTCTTCCATTTACGTGAACGACAAGACTAAGGATGTGAAGGTTACGGTGGAAGATACTGTTTCTCACTACAAGGAATCTTTCAACGTGACGGTTGTCCTGGATACAATCTCCGTGGCTGACAAGACCGTGAAGGAAATGGTTGAAATCTCCAAGTCCGAAATCACTCTTGAAAAGAATCCGAAGTCCGATGTCAAGACCAGTCCGATTGGCAACAAGACGAAGGTCTCTTATGACAAGGTCGTAAACGGTGATTCTGTTGTCGTGTCTTACTATGTCGATGACAAGGGTGAAATCATCAAGTCCGCTGTTGTTGACGAAAATGGTGAAAAGAGCAATATCGCCGTGATCGAAGTCTCCAAGACTGTCGATGTCAAGGGCAAGAAGGTGGTTGTATCTTACAAGGCTGATGCCGAAACGGGCAAAATCCTTTACGGTGACTCCGAAGGCAACTTGATGTACGATACTCCGAAGTCTTCTAGCAGCAAGGAATCTAAGGACGAAAAGGAAAAGTCCAGTGTTGTTGACTTGAAGACGGGCGTGGGCGCCTTCACGGTGACCTACGATGCCAAGGGTGTCGAAGGCAACAAGTCTACGGTCTCCTACGTCATTGACGAAAAGGGCAAGATTGTTGCTAACGAAGAAGGCGACAGGGGTTACCTCGTAACGTACACCTACACCAACAAATATGGCAACTCTGCCGACAAGTCGGTGTTCATGGTGCTCGACAGGATCAAGCCGATTGTCAAGATTCTGACTCCGGCTGATGGCGATGTGGTCTTTGCAAACTATGTCGATGTGGACTGGTGCGTCGCTATCGACGGTGATGAAAAGAACTGCGTCAAGCAGGATTCCTTGAACTTCCAGAGCCTCAATAAGGGCCCGAACACGATCAAGCGTATCTATCGTGACAAGGCTGGTAACGAAACCATTGCTGAAATCAACGTGATGATGAAGAAGGCGAAGGATGTCAATATCAATCTTGAAGAACCGATGATTATCGTTTCGATTGACTCTGTGAACAAGTACTATGCAGAAAATCCGCCTGAAAAGGATCAGAGATACGCTGTAAGTATCTTGAACACTAAGACGCAGAAGGAATCTGAAGTCATCAAGGGCACTGCCGATGAATCTAAGAAGGGCTCTGGCGATGAACCGTACCCGGGTTACGAAGGCCATATTGGTCCGACGATTTCGATTGACATGAAGTTGCCACTCGTGAGCGCCGTCGGTGGCCTTGCTACTTTGGATGATATCATCATCAATGGTAACATGGTTCCGCTTGAAGATGTGGACGCTGACAATAGCGAAAAGGTCACTGTCGATGAATACGTTGAAAAGTACTGCTCTACGGAATTCCGTGAAGAACTTGGCAAGGATTATAGCAAGGCAAGGCTTTACTCCACAAACGCCCGTGTGACCCTCTGGTTCTACACGACGGGTGGCCAGTTTGTCGATAAATACCAGTACAATTACGATATCGATGATCCGGATTATGTGGACAAGGCTGGTCTTGTGAAGATGTTCTTCGAAATGAAGCCGGATGTTAACGGCGAATTGAGAGACAAGTCTGGCCGTCTCTACGGTACGGGTCCGTACATTGTGAAGACGAAGGTTGATATCCGCTCCAAGCTGCGTTGCGCTGTTCCGCCGGTAGCCAAGTCCAAGGTTGGCGATGTGCTGAAGACCAGCGACGAAATGCTGAAGCGCTTCGGTTACCGCCGCCCGGTATTGCGCGGAAACGAAAAGCATTCTTCTTCTGCAAAGAAGGAAGATAAGAAGGACTCTAAGAGTGATTCCAAGAAGGAATCTTCAAAGAAGTAACAATGCTTAAAGTTTAAAAATGAATCCCGGTCCTAGACCGGGATTTCTATTTTTATAAAAAAAGAGGTCATTTATGGGTATCGAAGAACGTTCTATGTTAGTGTTTGCAAGCGGTGTTGGCCGCATTAAAGAAGAAAAGCCTAAGGCTAGCCGCCCGCAGGGCGATGGCGTTGTCCGCATCATGCTAAAGCGCCTTGGAGGCGGAAAAATGGCGAGCGTTGTTTCGGGTGTGCCGATGGACGAAGATGAACTCAAGGACTTGGCTCGAGTATTGAAGCAGAAGTGCGGTGTTGGCGGCTCGGTCAAGGACTTCAACATCGAAATTCAGGGCGACAAGCGCAATGTGCTCAAGGCCGAACTAGAGAAAAAAGGCTTTACTGTCAAGCTTGCAGGCGGGTAATGTGTGTTTTAGCTTAAATTCTCTAAAAAAGAGCCCCAAAATTCTGCAAGAAAAAGTAAATTTATTGTAAGAAAATAAGTGGAGAGGTTGTATGTTTAAGCATCTGTCTTTATCGTGTTTATTGCTTGCGATGATGGTGCCTACGAGCGCTTTGGCTGCCCCCAAGGGGCCGAAGGTCGGTAAGGTCGTTAGTGTTGTGGATCTTGCCGTTAAAAGTACGGGTAGCTGTGCAGAAAATGCGACTTGGGATGCTGTTAAAGTCAATAGTGCTGTCCGACAGCTGGATTGCTATAAGACCGGTGATGGCGGTTCTGTAGGTTTGCAGTTGAATGGTAAGGCTGAAAACTTGCTTACGATTGGGGAAAACTCTGTTGTAAATATCAGCGAGTATGTTGAAAAGAACGAAGACGGTTTTGCTATAAAAACGTCTATCCAGAAAGGCTACATGGGCTTTAAGATCGAAAAGAATAAAGGCCATGAAGTTTATTTCGGTACTGGAACGGCTGCGGCTTCGATTCGCGGAACGGAAGGTGCAATTGGCGGCAATAATACGACAGTTTTTGCAGGCTTAAAGAATGGTGCCCTGTGGGTGAGCGATTCGCAGTCTGGCGATTCACTTGTGATTGGCGAAGGTGAAACTGTTATTGGCAAGGGTTCGTTTGCCGTCTTGAAACTCAAGTCCTCTGGCGACGTGAACTTTGCCAAAATTCTCAATACCCTCATTGCTGATTCTACTTTGTCTCTAGACGATTTGAAGGCCGCTGCAGTATCTGCGGATTCCGCATATCAGGAATCCCTTGCGGCTAATGCTTCCGCACAGTCCCAGGCGGTTGCCGAAAAGGTTGAAGAAGCTCCTAGCCTGAAGGTCCCGCAAATCAAGTATTCCTCTTACGATTCCTTGCGCTGTGTAGCGAACGTTTCTGTGTCTGACATACAAAAGGGGACTGAAGCACGCTTGTCTGCCGTGATGGACGGAACTCCGATTTCGGAAGTTGGCGTGAAGCGTAATATGTCCAATCGTGTGAAATTGCGCAGCGGCGTCCATGAATATGAATTTGTTGTCGAAAACGAAGCGGGCCGCAATAGCGTCAAGAAGACTTTGGGCTGCTATCCCATGAAGCCGTTCTCTGTCAAGGTCTTTGGCCCAAACCCTGAGCTAGTCCAGATTCCGCCTGCGCCTCCGGAAGCTGAAGATGTTATTATGAAGACGTTGCAGTTCCAGATTCGCTTGCCCGAATATGACCCGAGCTTCTTGAATAAAGTTACTGTTCGCCAGAACGGCAAGGTGATTTTGCAGGAACGCTTGTCTCAAATTCAAAACTTGGATTACCAGATTCCTGTTGAACTTTCGCGTGGCCACAAGAACCGCTTTGATATTGAAGTTATCCACAAGAGTGGCTATGCTGTAAAGATGCCCAAGGTTTATGAGGTGAACAAATGATTTTTCGAGGACTCGCTCTAGCGTCTATCGCAGCTATCCCTGCTTTAGCTCAGTCTGCTCCGGATACTGCTAGCGCTATCCCGTCAGAATCGTCCTGGACTGTTAACGGTTCCGTGGGTGCTGAATTTGGCTTCCACTCCGTGGTGACCGAAAAAAATGAATCGGGTAAGACGTTTGTGAACGGTGCAGACTCGATTCGCCCTGGCAAAAAGTACAGAAACTATTTCCAGGTTCCGGGAATCTTTGGCGCATTGAATGCGTTTGTTCAGATGGAATCGCCGACGGGTCAAAAAATTGAATTTACTTTGGACGCTTCGAGTGATAGATGGAATTACTTTGATCCGAAGTATGTCCAGGCTTCGTATGAAGACCGCATGCAAAAGTTGATTTTGGGTGATTTCTATGCATCCAATGGCGACTTGTATTTGGCCGGTGTCGATGTGTTTGGTGCTAGTTATGATTTCTATTTGAACTTGAATCGGTCTGAAAATCCGCTGCTCGTGTTTAGCGTGTTTGGCGGTGAAAATCAGGCACCGAAGCTTCCTGGTGAAAGGGATCCGGACCAGTACAACAAATATATCGGTCTTGACGAAGTCGAAGCTCAGAAGATGTTGATTGGCGGCAAGCTCCTTTGGAATGCCCATAAGAATGTTGACGTAACTGTTGGCTTTATCGGGAGCAAGGATTATTTGGAAGATCCGTTCTTGCGTGATGGGACTTCGGACGATGTGAATCTCTCGAACCCGATGTTCTCTTCGAAAACGTTCTTTGGTGAAGTTAATGGCAAGGTTCTTGGCGGTCGAGGAACGTATAATGTGCAGCTAGGCTTTGGCGGTGCCGATACGGTGAATGTCGTTGCGCACCGAGCCGTAAATGCCGTGTTTGAGGAATATGGGCTCGATGTTTCTCGCTTTGCGCAGTTGCGTCGCTTGATGAACAATACTTCGCAGGTGAATCGAATGAGCCGCGAAGAACTGGAGCTGATTTTTGGCGACAATATGGAAATGAGCGTGGATGATATGCGAAGCGAATTGACTCGCATCCTGAAGCTTGCTCAAGAAGCCTTGAAAAAGCATCGCGATGAGAAGAATGACGATCCGACGGATTGGACTGCTCAAAATCTTGCTTTGTCGGGATCTTACAACTGGAAGAATAGCTCGACGATGATTGATGCGTACTTCCGCTTTGTGGGTCGTAACTATTATAGCGCGGGTTCCTCGGACTTGTTGCAGAATTCTCGCCAGTTGGGCGCCAAGTTGGATCAGCAAATTAAAGATTTTTGGAAGCTGAATTTTGGCTATGAGTTGAATATCGAAAATGCGTCTGGTCATGGTGATGCGTATAACGTATTTGGATTTGCCGAAGGCTCCAAGCTTGGACTCTTGCCGGGCGCCGATGACGATTGGCTTGAAAAGCACGAACAGGATGCTTCTCGAACGCTCTATATCCATGATTTCGAATTGAAGAATACGTTTAAGGTCCGTGACTCCATTGAAGTTGTGGCTCGTTATGCCGTCAATTACCGCACGCGTAGCACTCCGCAGAGACTCCATGGCAATTACTTTGCATCGTCGGGAATTTATTCGGATTCTTGGTTTAACGCCCAGAAGGGAAAGCCTACCGTTGATGTGGATACTGATGATGGCTCGATCCAGATTGATTCCGCCCGTTTGGCAAAATACGCCGCCTTGCAGGGCGAAGACTACTTGGCAACGCAGTTTGAAGAACGCTTGGCCAAGCATGTGTTTGAACTTTCTGCAACCATCAAGTTCCCGAAGAATGTGTTGAAGGTGGGTGGTATTTGGACTTATCGTACGGACATGTCTAAGTTTAATCAGGATGACTTGCTGAATGGTTTTGATTTTTCTGACGAGACTTATGGCATCCTGGGTTACTATTTCCATGGCGGTGATTACCTGGATGCCCGTTACCCGATTTCTTTGACGACGACGCTTGACCGTGTGCGCAATACGGTTTCCGTGACGCCGAGGTTTAGGATTTACAATCGCGATGAAATGGGCGAGTTTGAATGGAACCTTTTGGACAATGCTATGATTCAGCTGAATCCTGGTTTCCTTGACTTGATGTTGCATGGTAACATCCGCCAGAACTTCATGAGCCGCAAAGAAGATGGCAAGGACGTTCACGAAATGGAAATGGATGTGGACCTCTCTGCTGGTCTCAAGTTCCAATTCACGGAAAGGCTTGGCACTGAATTCACTTTTGGTACGTTCCTCAATTACCGTCCGGACAATGAATCTGAAGATTACAGAGACATTTACGGCAGTGTTTCTGTCAATTACGACTTCTAGCTATGCATATAGGTTGTCATCTCCCGTCTTCGGGCGGCTTTTTGGCGATGGGCGAGACTGCCCTCTCCATCGGAGCCGATACGTTCCAGTTCTTTACGCGTAACCCGCGTGGTGGCGCTGCAAAGCCGTTTGACAAGGCTGATGCCGAGGCGCTGAATGCGTTTATGGATGCTCACAACTTCGCTCCGATTTTAGCGCATGCTCCATACACGCTGAATGCTTGTGCCGCAGATCCTTCGTTAAGACAGTACGCGCAGGATGTGATGAAGGATGACCTATTCCGCATGGACCACTTCCCGCATGCGATGTACAATTTCCATCCTGGTAGCCATGTAAAGCAAGGTGCCGAGGTCGGGATAGAACTTATTTCGCAGCACTTGAATAATATCCTGCATAAAGGCTTGAAGACTAAGGTGCTCTTGGAAACGATGGCGGGGAAGGGCTCCGAAGTGGGGCGTACTTTTGAAGAGCTGCGGGCGATTGTCGATCGTGTGGAGCTTGACGAAAAGGTCGGTGTTTGCCTCGACACGTGCCATGTCTTTGATGGCGGTTACGATATCGTGAATCATTTGGACGATGTCCTCGAGTCGTTTGACAAAATTATTGGACTCAATCGTTTGTGCGCGATTCACTTGAATGATAGCAAGAATCCGATGGGTAGCCACAAGGACCGTCATGAGGTTGTCGGTGGCGGATTCATAGGCTTGGAAGCTCTTGTGAAAGTCGTAAATCACCCGGCGCTCAAGGGCTTGCCGTTCTATTTGGAAACGCCGAACGAGTTGCCTGGATATGCTCAGGAAATCGCATTAATGCGGAGTCGGGAACGCTAAAAAAAGTTGAACTTTTTTCAGCTTGTGCCTTGACAACAGAATAGAAATCATCTATATTTGGACCCGTCGATGCTTCATAGCTCAGTTGGTAGAGCCCGCGACTGTTAATCGCGTTGTCCTTGGTTCGAGTCCAAGTGAAGCAGCTCAAAACCCTCGATCGAAAGATCGGGGGTTTTGTGTCTTGGACGGTTTGACGCTTAATTTACGGGTGAGAAAAATGCGCAAACACCCCTTGACAACAGAATAGAAATCATCTATATTTGAGCCCGTCGATGCTTCATAGCTCAGTTGGTAGAGCCCGCGACTGTTAATCGCGTTGTCCTTGGTTCGAGTCCAAGTGAAGCAGCTCAAAACCCTCGATCGAAAGATCGGGGGTTTTGTGTTTTGGGCTTATATCATGCCTGTCGCTGGCATCGGTTATAAAAAATCCCGGGCGGTGGAACCGTCCGGGATGAATTGTTTGAATTTGGCGAGTTGCGCGATTTACCTGCTGTATGCAGTCCAGCGCTTTTTGAATCTGGGCTCGTCGATGACTTTACCCCAGATGAATCCGCGTCGGACGCTTTCTCTGCTTATCGAGCGCACAGCGGTGCGCTTGGTGAGCGATTCTGCAATCTCGGCCGGGTCGCCGGTGTAGCCGTTTTCGAGGTCGCTCCTGCGGGCGGCTTCGTCTGCTTCTTCGCGAGCCTTGCGGGCGCGTTCTTCAAGGATTTTCAGCTGGCTCTGCTTGTCGCTTGCGGCGGGCGAGGTGAACTGTTCGGACTTGGCTGCTGATGTTTGGGCAACAGCTTCCGCCTTCTGTTCGTGTGACAGCAAGTTGTTGAGTTCATCGATGTCTTGCACAAGAACGTCGTAAGCGCCATCTCCCATATCGCGGCCGATAATGCGGTGTTGCTGTAGCTCGTTGATGAGCTCGATAGCACGGGCTTCGGACACTTCGAATTCGATCTTGAGGTAGTCGATATCGACAAAGCCTTGCTGAACGATGTCCTCTGCGACTTCACGCATTGTCACCTGGTCGCCCAGGCGATGGTAATTCTCGGGAATGGGCGGCGGCATAGGCGATTCCATCGTTCCTTGGGCCGCTTCCCGCTGCGCTTCTTCAAACTGCTTGATGTATTCCTGCAGCTTGCGGTTGGCAGACGGTGACGGCTCGAGAGACGGCTGCTCGTTTTCGTCGAATTCCTCGTTTGCAGTGCTGTCGTAATCCTCTTCATTGCGCTGCTTGTCCTGGAGAGCTTTCTTTTTGGCACTAGCTCTCTTGATTAGCGCGTCAATGACGAAAATTGCGATGAATATGAGTAATGATTCCATGGGCTAAACCCCTTGGGATGGATTACTTGGTGGCTTCCGGAGCGGTTCCGATTTCTTTACGCATCTGCGTGTCGGCTTCGATGTTCTTGAGGTTGTAGTAGTCCATCACGCCGAGCTTTCCGTCGCGGAGAGCGGTTGCCATAGCCATCGGAATCTGGGCTTCGGCTTCGACGAGCTTAGCCTTCATTTCCATCACCTTAGCCTTCATTTCCTGTTCGGCGGCGAATGCCATGGCGCGGCGTTCTTCTGCCTTGGCCTGAGCAATCTTCTTGTCGGCTTCGGCACGGTCGGTTTCGAGGATAGCACCGATGTTCTGGCCCACGTCCACGTCTGCAATATCGATGGAGAGGATTTCGAATGCCGTACCTGCGTCAAGGCCGGAGGCGAGCACCTTCTTGGAAATCATGTTCGGGTTTTCGAGCACTTCCTTGTGGCTCTGTGCAGAACCGATGGAAGACACGATGCCTTCGCCAACGCGGGCGACAACCGTTTCTTCGCCGGCACCACCGACGAGCTTTTGGATGCTGGCGCGCACGGTGATACGGGTAATGGCGTGGAGCTGAATACCGTCGAGAGCCACGGCGGAGACTTTCGGAGTTTCGATGACCTTCGGGTTCACGGACATCTGCACGGCTTCGAGCACGTTACGGCCTGCAAGGTCGATGGCTGCGGCTTCCTTGAAGTCGAGCTTGATGTTTGCCTTGTTAGCGGCGATGAGAGCTTGGATCACGCGGAGCACGTTACCGCGGGAAAGGTAGTGGGCTTCGAGCAAGTTTGTGTCAACCGGGAGGCCTGCCTTGCAGCTGAGGATTCGGGCTTCCACGATGACCTGCGGCGGAACCTTACGGAGACGCATACCGATGAGCTGGAAAATGCTCACGTTTGCCTTGGAGAACAAGGCCTGGAGCCAGAGGCTAAAGAATCTGCCGATAAAGGCGAGAATGATGATGACGACGATGGCGGCAATGATAATGCCAACAGTGAGAAGAGTATCCATTTGTTTTTCTCCAAGTTATATGTTTTTGTTTTAAAATCTATGCTAGGCGCGGGTGACCCAGATGTGACCTTCCTGCACGGCTTCGACTTTGACGTTCTGCCCGGCTTCGATAATTTCGCCGTGAGTTTGTACGTCAAAGAGCTTGGTGGAGCCATCTGGCATGGTAAAGTTTGCCTGGCCTACCGGGCGGAGGAAAGTCTTTGCTGTTCCGACAGTGCCGATAGCGACTTCCTGAACGGCTTCGGTCGGGGAGACTGCGGTTTCCATGTCGGTCTTGAGCATGGGCGTCCAGCCTTCGGGTAAAAGCGGAATCAGGTACTTGCTTGCAGCAATCGGAATGATAAGGGCTACTGCGGCGCTCCCGAGAACAAAGAACAGCCCGAATAGCCATGGGGTCGCGTCAAATGTCGTTTCGACTGCATCGGGGACGTATTCGGGGATGTTTGCCGAGTCAAAGCTCATGATGAGTGCGATGATCATGCAAGCGATACCGCCAACGCCAAAGAGGTATGTGCCCGGCATGACGAATATCTCGACTAGGAACAAAATCACACCTGCGATTAGCAAGATTGCCGGAATGTAGCCGTCAAGCTGCGGTGCGAACTGCCCGAAGAAGACGATGCCGATAAGGATGATGCCGATAATGCCGAACATCCCGAATCCAGGCGTCTTGAATTCAATGTAGAGTGCCCCGAATCCGAGAATCAGGAGAATGCCCGAGATGGCGGCAATGGCGCTTGCAAGCTTTTCTCCGGTATTCGTTTCCACTTCGCTTTTCTTTTCGAAGGCGAGCTTTGTCTCAAAGTCATCGCGGTTCTTGAACGTGCCCCTTGAAAATCCGAGTTCTTCGGCTTCCTTGTCGGTCATGGTCAAAAGTTCGCCTTCTTTTACGAGAATCTTGGGGGCTCCCCAGAATTTCTTTTCGGCGCTATCGAGAACTGCAAATTTCTTGCCTTCGATGATGAGCGTCGTGTCGCGTTCCGTGGCCTTTCCCTTGTCGAGCTTGGCGGTGAGTTCGAGCACTTCGAGTTCCGGAGTCACGAACGAAGAGGCTAAGAGTTCCGGGTAGCCGTTGCGCTGGGCGAGGTTTCTGAACTTGGCGCGGAGCGGGGACTGGATTTTTTCACCGACGATTTGCGGAGTGCCGTCGCCACCCTGCACAATCGGGGCGCAGTCGCCGATGGTTGTCGCTTCGAGCATGTAGAGCTTTTTGCAGGCGAGGGCGATGAGGCTACCTGCACTGATGGCCTTTTTCTTTACGAGGGCGATTGTTTCGACGTCCTTGACGGCCATGATGGTATCGACGAGGTCGAAGGCGGCATCGAGTCGTCCGCCGAACGTATTGATTTCAAAGACGATGGCGTCAGGCTTTTTTTCGAGGGCTTCACCGATGGCGCGTGCGCAGAATTCATACATGGTGGGGTCGACGTCGCCTTCCAGTTTAATCCAGACCGCCTGCTTTTTGGGGGCTGAAATCTCGGTTTTTGCGGAATCGACCACTGGTGTTGTGACGGTTGTCGTGTCTGCGAACGAAAATGTGGCTAAAAATGCCAAAAAGAGAAAAATTTTGGTCAATAATTTCATATCGTCAATGTATAAAGATTTGTTTTCTTATGGACATCTTTTTGTGAAAAAAAACACTTTTTTGTAGAAATACGGATTAAAAGCGTTATTTTTTTTGATTTTCCCGTCAAATTGCGTTTTCAAAATGTATAATATAATTGGAAATCTTACAAAAAACTTATGAACAATAAATTTTTCAAACGTAATCTAATTGTATCGCTGCTTCTTGTTGCGTTTTTGTTTATTGTAACAAACGTTTCTTTTTTGTATATCAACAGGCAGGCGATTGACGATAGCTGGGACTCCCTTGATGAAGTCGCCTATGCTTCCGAAGCGAAGATGGGCTTTTTAGGCCGTTCGCTTTTGAGCGCTCTTTCCAATATTTCGACCGTGGTGGGGATGGAAGAAAACCTCCTCTCCGAAAATATGGTGCGTATGATTCGCGGCACCCGCATCGGTCCCTTGGTGTCGGTGGTTCGCCTTTATTTGCCCGATGGTCACATTATTGCAGACCATGCCGTTGTTTTTGACTCTTCGTATATTCAGCATTATCAGAAAATCGTTTCTCCCAAGCCGTATATTTCGAAAGTCGGTCGCGATTTGGTCCACTCCGAAAATATTGTGTTCGAACAGCTAGTCCCTGTCCGCCGTAGGGGGCAGGTGGTGGCCATGCTTTCGGCTGTTTCTGAGATTAAGCCTTTGTATGGCTATGTGGCGACGAACGCCTTCAAGGGCAAGGCATCTTTGATTGTGGTGGACCGTAGAGACGGTTCCTTTGTTGTCGAAAAAACTGGAAAATGGAAAAACTTTAACGAGTTTGTAAGGAATATTCAGACAAAGAAAGGGTATTCTGTAGACGAGTGGGCGGCAACCGTGATGAAGGGAGAATCCGCCCATATAGCCTATGAGGAGGCTTCTTCGGACGAAGCTAAGCTTTTGGTGGCTTTGCCATTGTTTGGTGGTTGCTGGACCCAGCTTTTGTATGTGAACGAGAATATCGCCTTTGCGCGTGTGGATAAAATCCGCAAGTTCTATATCGGGATTTCGGCAATTGAACTTCTCGTGATTCTCTTGTATTTGCTCCGCATGGTGTGGAATGCCCGCCGCATGGCCGAAGCTGAAAGTAATGAGTATTCCGAAATTGCCGATGCCTTGAGCGGTACTTATGAATGCATTTTCTATGTGAACGTTTTGGATGACACTTTTGACACGTTCCATTCCGACAGGCTTATGAACAAGCTTCACGAAGAGGTGCATGGGAAGGACTTCTTCTTTGAATCTATATCGAGTTTGCGCCATAACCTGTATGAAGACGACCTTGAAATTGTGATGCACTTTATGGAAAAGGGGTCCTTCTTAAAGCGTCTAGAAGAGAATCCGAGTGCGTCTGTGGAATACAGGCTTGTCATTGATGGAACTCCGCAGTTCTATCGAATGAAGGCAATCAAGTCTAGCAAAGATGAAAACCATGTCATTGTTGCTGTGGAAAATATTGATTCCGAAGTCAACAAAGCTATTGCCCAGCGCCAAGAAATGGACCGCAACAACAGGGTTATTGAATCCCTGGCTTCAGACTTTGACTTTGTGAACTACGTAACGCTTGGCGAAGATGCTTCTTCGGACTTTGTTGTGACGTACCGCGCCAGTTCTGTGCTTTTGAAGGCAATCCCTGGATGGTCTTCTGAAAAGAGTTTCTCTAAG
The DNA here is from genome assembly GCF_002210425.1 of Fibrobacter sp. UWB2. Taxonomy (NCBI): domain Bacteria; kingdom Pseudomonadati; phylum Fibrobacterota; class Fibrobacteria; order Fibrobacterales; family Fibrobacteraceae; genus Fibrobacter; species Fibrobacter sp. UWB2. The sequence goes on from NZ_MWQK01000002.1 coordinate 265,368, forward strand.
AGAATGGATCTGTTGCTCAAGTATCTTGTCTGTGATTCTGACAAAAATCAGTTCCAGGTGCAGACGAGCCGCGATCGCCTTGTCTCGACGTTGAAGAACGAATCGGTGATTCATGTCAACTTCAAGATCAAGCTTGAAGGCAAGGAAGTTTGTTACCAGATGAAGATTATTGCCGACAAGGATGAAATTGGCAATCTCAAGGGTATCGTTTTTGGTCTGCACAGTGTCGATGAAGAAATCAAGAAGCAGATGGAAATCCAGTCGAACCTGAAGCAGAACCTTGAAATTATCGACATTCTTTCGGAAGACTATTCGTCACTCTTCTACTTCAATCTTGTCGATGACACAAGCGGAGTCCTTGCTGTTCGTGAAGATATTAGGGCTGCTTTTAAGGATCCTTTTGCCAACTGCGAAAGGCTGGAAGATGTCTTTAAGACGTTTGTCCTGAATATGGCGCACCCGGATGACCGTGAAAAGCTTATCGGGCTTGCTTCTAGAGAGTATGTGGCCGGACAGCTTATGCACCAGAAGCGCTTGACCATTGTATTTAGACACCTCTACGGTACTGAATACAAGTACACGCGTCTCGTGTTTGCCAAGGCTGAACCTGTCGATGTCCCGCCGAAGCTTATCGCTGTTGGCTTTGTCGAAGTGGATGCCCAGTACCGTGCAGAAACGGAACACCAGGAAAATATTGAACGCATTATGAGCCTTTCGGACCAGTACGAAGTCGTGTTCGATGTCAATATCGATACGGGCTTGTTTAGCGTTTCGTTGACAGGCGGAAAGTTCAAAGATGTCGTTAATGAAGAGACTGGAGAAGGCGTTGACTTCTTTAAGGACAGGGAAAAGGATGTCCGCAAGATTGTCTATAAGGACGATGTTGATTCCGTGCTCTCTTCGCTTAATCGCGATACCGTAATTGCTCGCTTGCAACACGATAACTCCTTCTTCCAGGATTATCGACGTGTGACTAGCGAAGGGCTCAAGTGGTACCGCATGAAGGTGACCAAGATGGGCGACTGGTCCAAGTCTCGTCGAGTGCTTGTCGGCCTGTTCAATAACGATGTCGTTTACCGCAAGGAAATGGCGCAACAGGCGGCCCTTGAACAGGCGCTTGAAATGGCGAAGTCGGCGTCACGTGCAAAGACGATGTTCCTCAACAACATGAGCCATGATATCCGTACTCCGATGAATGCGATTATCGGCTATACGGAACTTGCGACAATCCATATTGGCAACAAGGAACAGGTGCGGAACTTCCTTGGAAAGATTGAGCTTTCTTCGAACCACCTGCTTTCGCTTATCAATGACGTGCTTGACATGAGCCGTATTGAATCGGGCAAGCTGAACTTGAATGAAAAGCTGGAACATCTTCCGGAAATAATCCATACGCTCAAGGATATTGTCCAGGCGGATATCAATGCGAAGAACTTGCAGTTCTTTGCCAATAGCGTCGGTATTCGTAACGAAGATGTTGTCTGTGATAGGCTCCGTTTGAACCAGGTGCTTTTGAACGTGATTTCAAACGCTATCAAGTACACGCCGGCGGGTGGCTCCATCTGGTTCTCTGTGGAACAGAAGGAATCGGACGAAGATGGCTATGGCGTTTACGAGTTCCGCATCAAGGACTCGGGCATTGGCATGAGCGAAGATTTCTTGCCGAAGATTTATGATGCGTTTACCCGTGTGAATTCCTCGACGGTCTCTGGCATCCAGGGAACGGGTCTTGGCATGGCGATTACAAAGAACATTGTCGACATGATGGATGGCACGATCGACATCAAGAGCAAGGTGGACGAAGGAACTGATGTTGTTCTGAATTTCAAGTTTGCTCTTGCCGGCGCTGAACATGAACTTGAACGCGTCAAGGAACTGGAAGGCAAAAGGATTCTCGTTGTCGATGACGATGTGGATTGTGCTAAGAGCATTCCGCAGATCTTTAAGGAACTCGGTGTTGAAGCTGAATGTTGCTATTCTGGCGCAGACGCCTTGGAACGTGTGAAGGCGGCGAAGGCCGAAGGTCACTTGTACGACGCCTTCCTTGTGGACTGGCGCATGCCGAACATGGATGGCATGAAAACGACGTCGATGCTTCGCGAGTTGCTCGGGAACGATATCCTTGTGATTGTGATGTCTGCCTATGAATGGTCGGATATCGAGGACAAGGCGACCGAAGTCGGAATCCATAACTTTGTAAGTAAACCTGTGTTCCCGTCGGATGCCCGTGATACGCTGATGCGCAGCTTTGGGCTTTTACAGGCGGAAACTCCGGTATCGGATAAGAAGATCAGCTTTAATGGCAAAAAGGTTTTGCTTGTCGATGATAACGAACTGAACCGCGAAATCGCCCAGGAAATTCTGGAGGACTGCGGAATACTCGTGACGACGGCTTGCGATGGCGAAAAGGCTGTGGAATACATGAAGAATGTACAGCCGGGCGCCTGCGACTTGATTTTGATGGACGTCCAGATGCCTATCATGGATGGTTACGAGGCGACGAGGCTTATTCGTAAGCTCGACAACAAGGTGGCTGCCGAAATCCCGATTATCGCGATGACGGCAAATGCCTTTGCTGATGACCAGCAGGCGGCACTTGATGCCGGCATGAACGAGCATGTGGCAAAACCAGTGAACGTCAACAAGCTGAAAGAAGTGCTTTCGAGGTTCCTTTGATAGACGAAAGAACGCGTCTCCGGCGCTACAGACGAAAGACTAGAGGGTAATAAAGTGGATGATGTTTTTTTTTACAATTTTATAAAACATTAATTATCTGGTGGCTATCTGCTCCCTTCAAAAAAAAATAAAAACATTAGATTTTTTTTATTTTTTTTATTATTTTTTATTATTTTGCTTAAGGAAATGGAAAATGCAGAGTCGCCATAAAGGATGAATGCAAAGAGAAAGTCGATTCGCTTGATAGGATGTAGGCGCTAACTAAAAAAAGGATGCTGTTATGAAGATGATAAGTCTAAAGAAGCTTCAGAAAGGTACAAAGGCCGCTGCAATGAGCGTTCGTTATACTAGTGTGTGCACCAAGTAAACGTGCAAATTTTCATATAGTGGTTAAAGTCTATACTTTGGGCCTTAACCACTATCATTATGGTTAGTTATGAAATTTTCAAGGTACAATATAGAGATTGATATTGATGGAAATCGCATGCTGATGAATACGGTTTCCTTGGATTTGTTACCAATAGATTCAGATTTTCCGCTATGTCAGAATGGAATTGATAGTGCAAAATTATCTTCAGAACAAATTTCTATGCTTCAAGAGGGCGGTTTTATTGTCGATGATGCTCTTGATGAACTGCAGGTTATAGAGGATAAATTTGACGCGGAAAAAACAGAATCGTTGATGTCCGTAAAACTGCTCTTATCAACGGAATGTAATTCAAATTGCCAATATTGTTATCAGCATTTTGCCAATTATGAAAACTCAACAATAAGTGATGCGCAAATTCGCACATTTGTTTTGTGGGTAAATAATTACGTTGTGGAAAATAATATTCAAAAATTTTCTCTGGAACTTTTTGGTGGGGAGCCTTTACTTGCATCAAAACACTTACCCTTGTTATTTGATTTGTTGAATGAATTGAAAAGCAATAGGCGTTTCAGTGAATTCTCCGTTTCTATAATAACCAATACTTCTTTGTTTACGGATCAAATCCTTTCGTTGTTGGTAAAAAATGATGTTGAGTTTAAGTTTTCCATTGACGGCCCTAAGATTGTGCATGATAGCAGAAGACCTTTAAAGAATGGTACTAGTTCTTATGATAAAACTATAGAAGCAATTAAAAAAATTAAAGAGATGGGACGGATTGATCTTGTCACGGCAAGATTTAATCTGGATAAAAGAAATATAGAATATTTGGAAAATGTTGCCCAAACTTTGCATGAATTGGGCGTAGAGCGCCTTTATTGCGGTAGAGTGTTTTTTCGAGGAAAAAAAACTCCTTACTCAGCGAATATTATAAATGAAAAAAGTTATTATCAAAATGGCACGTGTTTAAAATTATTCCATGTTCTTTCAAAATATGGGTATTCTGATACGCCTTGCGTTATAGAACCCTCTAGAGTTTGCCAGTTTTATCGTCTGCATAGTTACGTTGTGTCTCCAAAACTGGAGGTTGCTAAATGTGACGAACTTCTTGATATAAAGGAGCTGCAAGTGGGATATATAGATTCTAGTGGTTTTTTGAAAAAAGTTGGGAAAAACTATCAGCTTCAGACCGGAAGGACTCCGTCAAAAGATATTGAATGTAAAAATTGTGCATACCTTCCAATATGTGGAATGGGCTGTCCAATAGAGGCTATGAATTTGACGGGAAACCCTTTGAATCATGTTTGTATGAATAAAGAATTACTTCAGGAAAAAATAAAAGTTCTATTGATGGCTAATAATGAATAAAAAAAAATTTGAAGTCCCATATAATTTTGACGAAGAGCTTATTCCGTTCTATAAGGAATATTCTAATTATGTAAATTTTCTGTTTCTTCCGCCCTACAAAGATGATCTTATCAATACTCGAACGATTATCCAGTCGGCTGACAAGGGGGACTGCTATATGCCGCAATGTCGTTACGAGTATGAATCTCATTTAAAAGAAATCAAAGATGCTGGTTTGCGATTTGTTGTTCTTTGGCAAGTGAAAGACAACGTTATCTCGAAATCTATGCTTGATTATTATGTTAATCTTGGTGCGGCTGGCTTTATTGTTGCCAATGATGACAATGCGAAAATAATAAAAAAATATGATGATGGTTTACTCGTTATATGTAGTATAGTGCAAAGATTATGTGCTGGAATGCTGGCAAAAGATTTTTCCAACTATGACTACGTGGTTATGTATTATCCCTTTAATCGCTCATTAAATGCGATTAAACTTCTGAAAGAAATTAAAGAAAAAATTGTGATTATGCCTAATACGGTATGCCACACGGATTGCCCAGCAATTCATCATTGGTTTCCATCAAAAGATCGTCCATTTAATCAAGATAGAGATTGTATGGCAATCAAGAATATTGATCGGTGTTGTTTTATTTATCCTGAGCACTTATCTCTTTTCGATGATTTTGTTGGTGGGTATAAATTGCAGGGTAGAGAATATCCTACTAGCATAATTAAAGATGTTTGTAGGGCTTTCTTTACTCGGAAGACTCCTCCGTCCCTTTTAGAAGCGAACATAGAAGAAAAACTCCAGGAGAATTTGTGTAAAATGACTCTTGAAGAATATTACAATGTTAAAACATCTGATGTTGTTGCCTGCTTATGATTAATATACTTGTTGTTGGTGAAGAATCCTGGAAAATCCCTGAGCGTGCTGATGTCGCAATTTATTGCAGGAAGAATCCGGCAGATGTCGATTTGTACAGCGATTCGTCGCGAACGTTGTACATGTTGAATGAAAGTGATAAATGGATTGTTGTAGATTATGTAATATGGCGCTGCCAGTTTTGTGAAAATTATTCCATAGAACATAAAATTTTAGATCTTATTAATTTTACAAAAACAAAGTGCATAAATAGTGCTAGAACAAACATTATGTTTGGACATAATATTTCGATGTTTAATGCAATGAACGAGTGTAATATGCCTGTCATTCCACGTAGGTTTATGATTGGAAGACGAAGTACTGTATTTGTTCATCCAGAGAATGATGTGGAGGTGTTTAAGATTGGAGATTATCATAGTGGATATGCAAAATCCATAATTCGAAATAAAGAAACGTATCAAGATACCATAGATATGGCGTGTTTGTTTGATGATATACAATCTTTAGAGCCGTTTGTGAATTATGTGCAGGATGTTAGGATTTTGAAAATAGGGGCTTCATTTGGCGCTTACGAAAGAATTCCCTCAATGTGGAAAGCAAATGTGTGTCCGCATTTTTTGAAGGAACTTTTAATTAATGATATTCCGGCAGAAATCATTGAGCATACAAATGCTTTGTCTGAATATATTAAAGCGGATGTTGTTGGCGTGGACTGGATAAAAGATGAGGATGGCCATTGGTATGCGCTTGAAGCGAATCTTGCACCAGGCATGGAAAAAGAAGATAATTATAAAAAAATCGTGTCGTTACTATGAATTTGTATACGAAATCAATTAAAGAATTAAAAAAGACGAATAAAGTGCGTTTTTTTTTGCGGTTTGATCCTCTTGTTATTCCAAATGAATATGATGATAATTATATAGCTAATCAAATAGATGCCTGTAACTATTTTTTTTGTTGGTTTAGCAATCCGAATTGCTCTTTTATGGATATGCTGAGACAACAACATCGGCTTGCTGCTTTGGGAAAAACAGGGAATAACACGTATCTTATAAAAGGTTATTTTCGTACGCGAGAGGGGGGCTGCGATAACTGGGACTTGCGAGACAATCTAGCAGGCATGACCCGTTATGAACTTAGGAAAAAAGGTATTGACCATGCTCATTTAGATTTGCTTCGTATTCGGCCTAATGAATATGATATTTATCGGGACGAAGATTATTTTAAAAAGATATACCAACCAACAACAGGGAAGATTGGGGTGGATAGAGCAACAGTGTGTACGGCTAGCATTGCTGTTGACGATCGAAGGGTCTATAGTCATTCATTTATGTTTCGAAAAAATCGTTATTTCTATATAAAACATCCAGAAGGATCCGATTTTGAGTATTTGCAAGCTGAATTGGAGAAAAAAATGTCTATGTTATTAAGCCTAAAAAATGCTGGTAAAATAGATTTAGACAAGTTATTGTTCCATCTATCCTCCTATTATCAGTTGTTTTTAGTATGGATGCCTTTTGCCCATATCAATAATTCTATTGTGTGGGGCCAAATGAATGCTATATTGCAGTATTTTGGATATGGGGCCTGTTCTCATGGTCGTTTAGATACCTATGCAATGTTGCTGTCTTCAAAGAATTTTCGGCACTTGTTTGAACTCCATGTTAAGGATAATAATTAAATATGAATCTTATTATAATAGATTCCTGTACAAATTCATGTCCATATTGTTTTGCGGAAAAAGAAATGTCAAAACATAGGGCAAATACAATGTCTATAGAAACTTTTGAGAAGGTTTTGCGCAAAATTCGAGCAACACCATATCCTGTTTCTGTAAATGTTCTTGGAGGAGAACCCTTGCTTCATCCTCAATTAGGGAAGATGATTGAACAATTAGAAGTGGAAAATAATGTTTCCGATTACACGATACTTTCTGGTGGAGTTGTGAAACAAAATTCATTTGATTTTTTTTCGCCAAATTCAAGGAAAATAAGTTTTCTTTTCAATGTCAATCAGAAAAAAGATTACAGGACGGAGCAATCGTATAATCTTGTGCATGATAATATTGGTCGATTGATTGATAGGGGGTTCAAAGTCTCTTTGGGATTTAATATTTATCAGATGGATTTTAATGCGCAGGAAATTATTGAGTATTGTACAACTTATGGAGTGTCTGCTCTTAGGCTTGCAGTTGCGAAACCGACGTATGGCATGGAAAATCCGAATCTTTTAATGCCGAAACAATATAGAGAACTTTCGCCAAAGGTGGCGGATCTGATAGAAATGGCATCTGCGTGTAATGTGAAGGTGAATGTAGATTGCATGCTGCCAAAGTGTTTTTTCAATGATGCCGATTTGTCAAGAGTAATCAAAGCACAACCTGGGGTGCTAGACGGAGTGTTCGGCAAATGTGGAATTGCCTTAGATGTTACACCTCAAGAAGATGTATTTCGTTGTTTTGCGACCGAGGAAATGCAAAAAAAGAAACTTGATGATTTTGAAAACTTCGAAGAAATGACGGATTTTTTTACGGATTTGTTTGATAATAGTTCAAAACGCCCTGATATTTTCTCGAAATGCAAAGACTGTAAATATGCGGAAAATCAAACATGTAAAGGAGATTGCTATGCGAATTGGAAGGATCTTGATGTTAAAGAATCTTTTTCGTCAATGATTGAAAATATCTATAACTGGATTGAAAAAAAAGATTTTGAAAAGGCGTATTCCCATTTAAAAGAAATAAAGCAAAATGTTCCTGCTGTGTCTCTTTTGTGGGCGTATTATTGGCTATCTTGTGGTGATAAAGTAAGGGCTCGTAGCTACGCAAGAAATGTAATAATCTTAACAAATGATAATGAGTTGATTGATAATGCAAAGAGCATCCTTGATTTCGTTTCTTCTAACTAAAAATGAAGACAAAGAGAGACTGTTAACTATAATGCAGGAGAAGTTTTGTGACGCAGTTTATTTTACAATCTCGAAAATAATGGCTCTTTGTGCTTGTTTTAGCCCAAAATTCTTTCGTTTAATATTATATTAGCTCATTATAGGCGTGTGTAACATGGCTCGGTCTTGTCAATTCACGCAAGCGTGGTTGCCGCGACTCTCGCCTTTAGTTATATTTACCCGCAAATTGCATTTTTGCCTGGGTCCTGTGACCAGATTCGCCAATTCCACTGGTGCTAGAGCAGTAAACTCGGACAAAAACATGTAATGAAACAAACAATCAAAAAAAGGAATGGCTACAATGGCTACTATCACTAAAGAAAAGGCTGCAGAACTCACCGCTAAGTTTGGTGCTAACGAAAAGGACACCGGTAACGTCCGCGTTCAGATCGCTATCCTCACGGAAAAGATCAAGAACCTCACCGAACACATCAAGACCAACAAGAAGGACTTCCACTCTCTCCGCGGTCTGTCCATGATGGTTGCAAAGCGCAAGAACCTTCTCAAGTACTACGGCGAAAAGGACATTATCGCTCAGCGTGCATTGATCAAGGATCTCGGTCTCCGCGGCTAATTCTCTGACTGGAGATTTTTATGTCAACAGAAGCTTATCAAGCTAAATACGGCAAGATGCTCGACCCGAAGGAAGTGTCTGTAAACCTTCCGGATGGCCGTGTCATTACGTTTGAAACTGGCCGTATCGCAAAGCAGGCACGTGGTTCTGCTGTCGCCAAGATGGGGGACGCGTTTGTCCTTTCTACCGTTTGCTACGGTGAAGAAAAGGATGGTGACTTCTTCCCTCTGACAGTTGAATACCGCGAAAAGTCTTACGCTGCCGGACGCCTGCCTGGTGGCTATAGCAAGCGCGAACCGGGTCGTCCGAGCGATGAAGAAATTCTTTCTGCTCGTATCATCGACCGTCCGATTCGTCCGATGTTCCCGGAAAACTTCACTCGTGAAGTCCAGGTCATCGTTCAGGTTCTTTCTTCCGACAAGAAGTTTGCTCCGGACGTTCTTGGCGTAAGTGCCGCATCTCTTTCCATTGGTCTTTCTGAACTCCCGTTCGAACAGCAGGTCGCTGCCGTTCGCGTGGCTGTGGTCGATGGCCAGAACATCGTGATGCCGACTTATGACCAGGTTGCCGTGGCCGATCTAGACCTCGTGGTCGCCGGTACGGAAGACTCTGTGTGCATGGTCGAAGGTGGTGCTTACGAAGTGTCCGAAGACACGATGATTGGCGCTATCCTCGCAGGTCACGAAGTCATCAAGGAAATGTGCAAGGCCCAACAGCAACTGGTGGACCGCTGCTCCAAGCCGAAGATGGAACTCAAGCCGAAGTTTGTTGGTGAAGAACACGACAAGCTCGTTGCTACGGTTAAGGAAGTTGTCTGGGACGAACTGAACAAGGACGTCCACTCCAACATGGTGAAGACGGACTTCTATCCGGCTATGGCAGACCTCTGTGCCAAGATGCTCGAAGACCCGCGCATCCTCGCTATCATTGGCGAAGGTGATGCTCAGGATCCGAAGCTCGCTGCTGATGCAAAGGGCATCTTTAGCGAACTCGAACGCACGGCTATGCGCGAAATGATTTTGAACGAAGGCGTTCGTCTTGACGGCCGTACCACGACCGAAGTCCGCCCGATCGAAATCGAAATGGGCGTGCTCCCGCGTGCTCACGGTTCTGCAATCTTCCAGCGTGGCGAAACCCAGGGTCTCGTCATTTGTACGCTTGGAACAAAGGCTGACGAACAACGTTACGAAAGCTTGCAGGGCGAAGGTTCTAAAAGCTACATGCTTCATTACAACTTCCCACCGTTCTCCGTCGGTGAATGCAAGAAGCTCGGTCTTTCTCGCCGTGAAATTGGTCACGGTCACTTGGCCGAACGCTCCCTCGCTGCAGTCCTTCCGCTTCCGGAAGACTTCCCGTACACAATCCGCGTGGTTTCCGAAATCATGGAATCCAACGGTTCTTCTTCCATGGCCTCTGTTTGCGGTGGCTGCCTCAGCTTGATGGACGCTGGCGTTCCTATCAAGGCTCCGGTTGCAGGTATCGCCATGGGCCTCATCTCCGAAAAGGGCTCCGTCAAGGAAGGCGGCAAGATCAAGATCTTGACCGACATTACCGGTACGGAAGACCACCTCGGCGATATGGACTTCAAGGTGACGGGTACTGCTGAAGGTATCACGGCATTCCAGATGGACATCAAGATCCGCGGTATCACCCCGGAACTTATGCGTGAAGCTTTGGAACAGGCTCGTCAGGGCCGTATCCACATTCTCGGTCGCATGGCTGAACTTGGCCTCCCGGCACCGCGTCCGCACGTTTCTGAAAAGGCTCCGACGATGCTCAAAATGCGCATCCCGACCACGAAGATTCGTGACGTTATCGGTTCTGGTGGCTCTGTCATCAAGGGTATGCAGGCTCAGACGGGCTGCACCATCAACATTGACGACAACGGCAATATCGACATCGCCGCCCCGACGGGTAAGGCTGGTGAAGTTTGCCGCCGCATGATCGAAGAACTCACTGCAGAACCGGAACCGGGCCGCAAGTACAAGGGCAAGGTGAAGACGATCCAGCCGTTTGGTGCATTCGTCGAAATCCTCCCGGGTCGCGATGGTCTCGTTCACATCTCCGAACTTGCCGACCACCGTGTCGATAAGGTCGAAGACGTTGTTCACGTCGGTGACGAAGTCGAAGTGCTCTGCCTCGGTGTTGACCCGAAGGGCAAGGTGAAGCTCTCTATGAAGGCTTTGCTCCCTCCGAAGGCCGCTCCGGCTGCTGAAGCTGCTCCGGAAGCACCTGCTGCCGAAGCTCCGACTGAAGCATAGTCCTGGACTTGTCCAAATAGACTCTTTAAAGAAAGCGCATGACTTAGGTTGTGCGTTTTCTTTTTTTATATTTAAAATTGACACTTTTGCAAAGTGAACTTTTTAGGAGGCGGATTGTTCATTTTTTGCAAAAATAGATTACCTTTATTAATGGATATATTCCGGTTGCGGATATGGGTTACATCTATTTGACATTGATGTTTGTTTTGTCTGCTGTCAATTTGGCGGTGCTTTCTTTGCGTTTCCAAAATCAGCGGAACAATTACGTTTACTATGCCTTCTACGCGATTCTCGTCGCGAATTTTGGCCATTGGCTCCTGGGCTTCTCGGAGTCGGTTGAGGGGGCTATTATCGCGAACAAGGTGAACTACCTTGGCGGGTCGTTCCTCCCGATGTTCATGTTCTTTGCACTTTTGAAAGTTTGCAAGATGAGCATTCCGAAGTGGATGCACTTGATGCTCATTGCCATGAGCTTTACTATTTGCGCACTGGCAATGACGGTTGGGTATTTCCCGGCTTACTACAAGACGGTGGAATATGTTGTTCAGGCGGGTGTCGGTAATTACGTGGCGACGTATGGATGGGCTCACGGCTTGTTCAATGCTTTCCTGGTGAGCTATGTCATTTTGGACATTTGGATTATTATCCGAGCCATTTTGCACCAGAAGATGGTTTCGCTCAAGAATATCATTGCGATGATTATTGGCGAAATTGCGACAATCATGTCGTTCTTCCTGGCCCGATTCCTGGGAAGCGACATGCTTATCATGCCGTTTATCTATGTCCTTGACCAGATCCTCCTGTTGTACATTTGTAACAACGTCAAGTGGTACGATATTACGGAATGCGTGATTGAATCCATTGAAACGGAAAGCTCTTGCGCTTACTTGTCGTTCTCGATCGATGGCGCCTACTTGGGCGCAAACCGTATTGCGATGAACTTCTTCCCGGAACTTGTCAAGATGAGAGTAGATGCTCACTTGAAGGGTGAAACGGAACTGCAACAGCACATTATGTCCTGGATCGAGAAGTACAGGAAGTCCAAGATTTTGACGGATTACTGCCAAATGACCGAATTCAATTATTCGGGGCGCCACTACAAGTGCGAAGTGAAAGTCTTGAGACAGGTCCATGGCAAAAACGTGTTCTTGTTCAGGATTGAAGACAATACGCAGGAACAGCAGTATATCGATGCCCTTGGCCGTAGCAATTCCATGTTGCAGAAGAACATGGTGAAGACCGAAAATGAAAAGCTCTCGGTGCAGGAAAAGTGGATTGTGGGCATGGCGCAGATGGCGGAAAGCCGTGCAGGTAACATGGACGGTCACATCAAGCGTACAAGCGAAGTTGTGAAAATCCTGGTGTCGATGATGCGCAAAAAAGGTATCGACAATTTGTCGGACAAGTTCCTGGATGTGCTGATTGCTGCAGCTCCGATGTATGATTTGGGCAAGGTCGCGATTGACGATGCTGTGTTGCGTAAGCCGGGCCGCTTTAACTTTGATGACTACGAAATCATGAAAACCCATGCGGCGAAGGGTGCTAACATTATCGAAAAGCTCCTCTCCGAAGTGAAGGACAATTACTTTGTGAGTGTCGCCAAGAATATGGCTTTGTATCACCATGAACGTTGGGATGGCACGGGATACCCCGAACAGCGTTCTGGTGAGAACATCCCGATGGAAGCTCGTATTATGGCTCTTGCGGACGTTTATGACGCCTTGGTGAGCAAGCGCTGCTATAAGGAACGCATGTCGTTCAGGGAAGCGCGTGATGTGATTTTGGCCTCGATGGGCAAGCAGTTTGACCCGCATTTGAAGGACTGCTTCCTGGAATGCCAGGACCAGTTGATGGATTATTACTGTTCTGTGGATCATTGATTGAACTTGTTTGAGAGAGTGGTATGTTTGTCATCTATTACTTGATTGCCATGTGCGTCTTTTCGGGGATCAACGCCTGCCTGCTTTCGTATTTTTATCGCAGGCCGTTGAATACCTATTTTACGGCGTTCTTCTTCTCGATTGTCCTTGCCGACTTTGGCTACTTGTTCCTCGCTCTTTCGACGACGATTGAGGGGGCGATTGTTGCAAACAAAGTGTGCTATTTGGGCGCATGCTTCTTGCCGCTTTTCTTGTTCCTTTTGATTTGTCGCTTGTGTTCGTTTGATTTGTCCAGGTGGATTAAGCTTGCCCTTTTCATGTATAGCACCTTGGTGTTTGCGCTTTCGTGTACGGTAGGCTTTAGCGATGTGTTCTATGAATCGGTACGATATGTTGTCTTGAATGGCTTTGGCAGTTATTTGCCGACATACGGCCCTGGGCATGTCCTGTGGAATATCCTCCTGTACTTTTATATGGTGGCCAATGTCGTTGTCATTATTGTTGCCGCCAAAAAGAAACGCAATGTCAGCTACAAGACGTTGATTGCTATTGCTGGACTTGCTTTTGTTTCTATCGGTGCGTTTATCTTGGCACGCAATCTGGAAAACGATACCTTGCTCATGCCGTTTGTGTATTTGATCGATGAACTGGTATTGCTCTATATTTGCGCTTTGGTGAAAATGCACGATGTGATGAACAGCGTGCTTGAATCTCTTGAGGCCGAAAATACGGCTGCATATTTGGCTTTCTCGCCAAAGGGGCTTTACCTTGGATGTAATGATATCGCTAGCCGTTACTTCCCGGAACTTTTGGAATGCCGTGTGGACCATGTTTTACCGACTGATGTTGAAATTGAAAGTGTCTTCAAAGAAGGCATGGAGCAGCTGAAGGGCGCTAGCGGGGACAAGGTCTATCGCTTTACGTACAAGGATCGCTATTTCAAGGCGGTTATGCGTAATGTGCACCAGAACAAGAAATTGCAGATATTCCTGTTCCGCATTGAAGACGAAACGAATATCCAGCGCTACATTGAACGATTGGATGCCAATAACACGGAACTTGCGGCCCTTATCAAGAACAATAAGAATCAGATTCGCTTGTTCCAGAACCAGATGCTTGTCGGCATGGCCGAAATGGTCAATAACAAGGATGGCTTTACGGGGGCGCACCTCAAGCGTACCAAGGAAGTGGTGAGCATTCTTGTTGCAAAAATGCAGAAGGACCCGGATCTCAACTACTCGAAGGAATTTTATGATGACATGATTGCCGCGGCTCCTATGCACGACATCGGTAAAATTGCCATTGATGACAAGGTCCTTTGCAAGCCGGGCAAGTTTACGCCTGAAGAATTTGACGAGATGAAGACTCATGCCGAAAAGGGCGCTATCATTATCAAGAACCTGCTTTCGAATTTCCAGAGCGAACTGTTTGTGGAAATCGCAAAGAATATGGCTGGTGGCCATCACGAACGCTGGGATGGCAGTGGATACCCGTATGGGCTGAAGGGTGAGGCAATCCCCTTGGAAGCCCGTGTGATGGCTGTGGCGGACGTGTATGACGCTCTCGTGAGTAAGAGGTGCTACAAGGAAGCTTTCTCCTTTGACGATGCTTACGATATCATCGACAAGTCGATGGGCAAGCACTTTGATCCGAGCCTCAAGAAGTACTTTGACCAGAGCCGTGCGGAATTGGAAGAGTACTACCGCAAGGAATGCGAAGCTGAAAGAGCTGAAGCCGAGAAATCTTCAGTGGAAAGCCCCGCGAATTAGGTCTGTACGCTTTATGTAATTGTTGCTAAATGGCTCCCTATTTTACTAAATTTGAGCCATGCTAGATTTTACTACACTTCCGTATGTTGATGACCGTTTTAAGGCGGTTCGCAGGGAAACTGTTCAGGTCCGCGTAGGCGAGGCCTTGATAGGGGGCAACGCCCCCATTTTAGTTCAATCCATGACGACCACCAAGCCGAAGGATGTCGAAAAGACTGTAGCGGAAACGCTCGCTCTCGCTAAGGTCGGTTGCGGTTTGGTACGTATTACGGCTCCGACGTTTGCCGATGCCGCTGGACTTGAAGAAGTCATGAAGCGCGTACGCGCTGCCGGTTGCACGGTTCCTGTTTCTGCCGATATCCACTTCCAGCCGAAGGCTGCTTTCGAAGCGCTCAAGTGGGTGGAAAAGGTCCGCATCAACCCGGGTAACTTTGTAGATACTGGTATTTTGACGCTTGACCAGCAGACGGACAGGTCTTTTGAAGAAGGCAAGGAAAAGGTTGCCGAAGCTTTTACTCCGTTTGTGCAAGAAGCGAAGCGCCTTGGCCGTGCTATCCGCATTGGCGTGAACCACGGTTCCTTGAGCGCCCGTATGATTTATCGATATGGCGACACCGTTGAAGGCATGGTGGAAAGCGCTATTGAATATTTGGCGGTTTGCGAAGCCGAACATTTTGATCAGGTGGTCTTGAGCCTCAAGTCGAGCAATCCGCGTGTGGCCATTTCGGCTTATCGCTTGCTTGCCGCTCGCTTGAAGCAGGAACACTTTAAGCCGTATCCGTTCCATGTTGGTGTGACGGAAGCGGGTGCAGGCTCTGATGGACGTTTGAAGTCGGCTGCGGGCATTGGTGCGCTTTTGCTCGATGGCCTTGCCGATACGATTCGCGTGTCGCTTACCGAAGATCCGGTGGCTGAAGTCCCGGTCGCCCAGGAACTCATCAAGGCTTGCGAACTCAAGGCTGATGCTCCGAAGTTTGAAGTGCCGGTTTTGAAAAAGGATCCGTACCACTACGAACGCAGGGAAACAGTCCCGGTGACGCTTGCAGGCGTAAAGATTGGTGGTTCTGAACCGGTGCGCGTCGGCATGAAGGCCGATGCCGTGAGCCTTACGGGCGAACGCCGCAATGCAGAATTTGCGTTGGCTGGTCTTGATGCAAAGCCGGTTGTAGAATTCAAGGATACGATGGATATTGCTGGCTTTGCTGCAAATCCGAACTCCGTGCCGGAAGGTTCGCTCTTCTGCTATACGGGCCCTGAAATGGTGATGGGCGTGCGCGCTCTTGCTTCGGCTTTGTATGCCGCAAACCGCAAAGATCCGATTCTCCTTTATGCAAAGATTACAGATAGCGAAAAAGATACGCTCCGTGTATCTGCTGACATCGGAAGTCTCGTGACGGATGGCCTTGGCGATGCTGTCGTGATTGACGGCTACAAGAGCCCGAAGGATTCTGTGATTCTCGCATTCGATATTTTGCAGGCTGCTTATTGCCGCCGTAGCAAGACGAACTTTATCAGCTGCCCGAGTTGCGGCCGTACGCTTTACGATATCCAGCAGGTGATGGGCAAAATCAAGGCTCGCTTTGGACACCTCTCGGACATTTCGATTGGCATTATGGGATGCATCGTGAATGGCCCTGGTGAAATGGCTGATGCCGACTTTGGCTATGTGGGCGGTGGCCCTGGCCGTATTACGCTTTTCGAAGGCAAGACTGCCGTGAAGAAGAACATCCCTGAAGAGGACGCCATCGAAGAATTGGTGAACCTCATCAAGGAACGTGGTCGCTGGCAGGAACCATAAAAGTTTTAACAATTAACAAAGGATGAAATATCATGGCAACTATTAAGACAATGAACAACATTTCCAAGAAAGGCTTGGGCTTGTTTGGCCCGTTCTACCAGATTTCCGATTCTATCGAAAATCCGGATGCTATCTTGGTGCGTTCTGCTCAGGTTGATACGGATAACTACGATGGCCTTTTGGCTGTCGCTCGCGCCGGTGCAGGCGTGAACAACATCACGATTGACAAGGCTTCTGCAAAGGGCATTTGCGTGTTCAACACTCCGGGTGCAAACGCAAACGCTGTTGCCGAACTCGTGATGACCGTGCTCGGCATGGCTGTCCGTAACGCTGACAAGGCTGCTGCTTGGGTCAAGAATCTCGACGTGAACGATCCGGATCTCGCCAAGACGGTCGAAAGCGGCAAGAAGAAGTTTGCTGGTATGGAACTTGCAGGCAAGACTCTCGGTGTTGTTGGCCTTGGCAAGATCGGTGTGCTCGTTGCTAACTATGCTCGTTGGAAGAACATGCGCGTGGTCGCTTACGAACCGTATCCGAACGCAAACAACATGCATGAACTTTCTAACAAGGTCGAAATTGCTGACCTCGACACCGTGATTGCAAGCTCTGACTTCCTCACGGTTCACGTTCCGTTCATCAAGGGCGTTACCGAAAACCTTCTCAACCGCAAGAACCTCGCTCAGTTCAAGGGTTCCTACATCATGAACTTTGCTCGTGGCGGCATTGTTGAAATGGATCCGGTGAACGAAATGCTCGCTTCTGGTTCCCTCCAGGGTTACCTCTGCGACTTCCCGACTGCAGAACTCATCAAGAACGACAAGGTCACTTGCTTCCCGCACCTCGGCGCTTCTACCGAAGAAGCTGAAGAAAACTGCGCAGTCATGGCTGTTGAAGAATTGAAGGACTACATCGAATACGGTTGCGTTCGCAATTCTGTGAACTTCCCGGCTCTCGTCGATCATCCGCATGCTGGCATCAAGAGCCGCGTGGTCGTGATCAACCAGGACGTTCCGAACATGATTTCTGAAATCACGAAGGTGTTCGGTGCTGAAGGCATCAACATTGCTTCTTTCAGCAACAAGAGCAATGGCAAGATCGGGTACAACCTCGTTGACGTCGAAAGCAAGGTCGATGATTCTATCGTCGAAAAGCTCTCCAAGCTTGAAAAGGTCATCAAGGTCCGCGTGATCCACTTCTAATTAGATCACTCGTACATTTTCTCGATTTGTTCGGCGTATCGTTGTTCTGCAACGGTGCGCCGAATTTTTAATGTGGGCGTGAGTAGCCCGGATTCAATTGTGAGTTCATCACCGACCAAAGTCCATTTGCGAATTTGTTCCCAATGGTTCAGCTTTTTGTTGATATGCTCGATATGGCGATTGATGGAGTTCAAAATAAGCGGAGACTTTAGCGCGTTTTCGACATCGTAATCTTCGTTTTGCGGCTTGAGCATACGGCGGGCGCCTACAGGGTTTAGCCAGATTATGGCCGATGCGAACTTGCGGTCGTTGGCGATGACGAGCGCCTGTTCAACAAGCGGATGACGCGTGATTTCAAGCTCAATCGGGTTCGGGCTGACGTATTTACCAGTGCTTGTCTTTAACAGTTCCTTGATACGCCCTGTGAAATACAGGAATCCGTCTTTATCAAAATAGCCCTGGTCGCCGGAATGATAAAAACCGTCTGGAGTGAAATTTTTAGCATTTAAGTCGGGGCGGTTATGGTAACCCTTAAATACGCTCTCGCCACGAATCTGGATTTCATTGCATTCGCCGATGCGTACATCGAGATGGGCGAGAGGTTTGCCAATGGAACCCGGTCTAATAGCTTGTTTGCAATTTGCAGAAACGACCGGTGAACATTCTGTCATGCCGTAGCCTTCGAAAACGGGGAGGCCGATGTTCAGAAGGAATCGCAAAATGGATTTGTTCAAGGCGCTACTGCCTGAGATAATCATGCGAAAGTTGCCACCGACGGCTTCGCGCATTTGTTTGTAGACTAGACGGTTGAACACCCAATGGAGAGGCTCAAAGCGTCTGTTCGGGTCTTTAATCTTTGCAATTTTTATCGCCTGCTTGATCAGGAATCGCTTGAGGCCCTTGGCGCGATCCGAGGCGGTCGTCATGCTTTCATAAAGGCGTTCTAGAATGCGCGGGACGACAATCATGATGGTGGGGCGGACTTCGCGCAGAATATGCGAGAGATTCTTTGGATTGTCACCAAAGTAAACGGTAACGCCGCTGAGCGTGTAAAAATAGACCGCCATACGTTCGAGTACGTGCGCTACCGGCAAAATCGTGAGACATGTGTCCTTTTTGTTGTCGAATCGGAACATCGGCTTGATGTTCTGAATTTGTACCAACATATTGCGGTGCGTGAGCTCAACGCCCTTGGGACAACCCGTAGAACCGCTCGTGTAAATGATGCTGAAAATATCATCGGGGTTTATTGTCGAAAGCTGGTTGTCTATCCATTTTGCGCGAACTTGGTCAGCAAGGGCGTCGTAGCCTCTTCGGAGAAGATCATCCCAGTAAATTCCATTGTCGGGGAGGAACGAATCGTTATCGATGCAGATGATTTTGGTGAAATTCTCTAAGATGCCGTAAAGCGGTTCTTCAAGTTCTTCGAAAGAATTGATGATGAGAATTTTGATGTTGCTATCGATGCTTTGGTAGGCAAAGTTTTCGGATGAAATGTTTGGGAAAAGCGGGACAACGCGTGCATGGTTCAGTTGAACGGCGATGTCTATGATAATCCAGTTTGGAGAACTTGGCGCAATGATGCCAACGCTTTCTTTTTCTTTGAGTCCGAGCGAATTCAATGCGAGCGCAAGGGCCATGGTGTTGCGCTTGAGCGTTTCTCTGGAATAGTGGATCCACTCGCCGTCTTTACGGTGATACCATCCTTTAAAATCGGCTCTGTCGCAGTTCGCAAAGAACATGGACGGCAGAGATGTGAATTCCAACGACTCCATGCTTTTAAAATAACATTCTATTTTGCAATAGCTCATTTTTTTTGAAAAATTTCAGTATATTATGGATATGCTGAAAAAGTTGAGCGATTACGAAAATGAACTTTTGAAAATGGTTGAAGCAGGGGCGCCTTTGACGGCGGAACAGCTTTTGTCGGTGCGGACGCACATCGGCTTTTTTCAGCATGAGCGCCTGGTGCACGAACTCGTGATGATCTTGTTTGCGCTTTTGACCGTTGGCGGAATTTTGTTTTTGGTGGTTGTGCCGGAAATCCCGGTGGTTGCTTTGGACGTGCTTTTCTTTGCACTCTTGGTTCCGTATGTGAAGCATTACTACGGGCTTGAAAATGGGGTGCAACGGCTGTACGACGTGTATGAAAAGCTGGAAAAGTTGTAAATGAAAAAAAGCAAGTCCGTGGGGACTTGCTTTTAAAATTCGATGGATCCTGTCTTGCCATAACAAGAGGGAGGTGCCCGGTCAAGCCGGGCATGACAATTCATTACTTCTTCGGGGTGATAAACTCAAGCCCACCCATGTACGGACGGAGGACTTCAGGAATCTTGAGCGAGCCGTCTTTCTGCTGGTAGTTGTCGCAGATGCCGACCATCACGCGCGGAGTGGCAAGGCCAGAACCGTTAAGCGTGTGGAGGTAGACGTTCTTGCCGCCTACCTTCGTCTTGATGTTGGCGCGACGTGCCTGGTAGTCTTCGAAGTTCGAGCAGGAGCTGACTTCGAGCCACTTCTTTTCGACCGGAGCGTAGACTTCGAGGTCGTAGCACTTGGCTGCACCGAAACCGAGGTCGCCCTTGCAGAGGGCAAGGCGGTGGTACGGGAGGCCGAGCTTTTCGAGGAGCTTTTCACCGAAGCGGGTGAGTTCTTCGTGGTCTTCGTAGCTGTGTTCCGGATGAGCGAAGTAGACCATTTCAACCTTGTTGAACTGGTGCAAGCGGAGGAGACCGCGGGTGTCCTTGCCATAGCTACCAGCTTCGCGGCGGAAGCATGCAGAGTAGGCGCAGATGCGCTTCGGAAGTTCAGATTCCGGAATCACTTCGCCAGAGTAGAGGTTCGTGAGCGGAACTTCTGCAGTCGGGATGAGGAACAGGTCATCATCCTTGTCGCAGCGGTACATGTCTTCTTCGAACTTCGGGAGCTGACCCGTGCCGCGCATGGTGTTGCGGGTAACGAGGTACGGCGGAGTGAATTCTTCGAAGCCTGCCTTTTGGTGTTCGTCGAGGAAGAACTGGATGAGGGCGCGTTCGAGGCGAGAGCCGAGACCGCGGTAGACCGGGAAACCGGAACCGGAAATCTTGGCGCCACGTTCAAAGTCAAAAATGCCAAGGCGTTCGCCGAGAGTCTTGTGGTCGACGCGGGCGAAGTCATCGTTCTTGGTGTAGTAGTCAAACGGGATCGGGCCGTCTTTTTCGACAACGTTATCGCTGGAGTCCTTGCCTTCCGGAGAACGCGGAGCGATGTTCGGAACGTGCATGAGCATTTCGGTCTGCTTGTAGTCAAGTTCCTTGAGCTTCTTGTCGAGTTCATCAATCTTGTTGCCAAGTTCGCGTGTGGCGGCCTGGGCTTCGTCAGCGTTTTCGCCCTTCTTCTTGAGTTCGCCAATGCGCTTGGACTGGGCGTTACGTTCGCTCTTGAGGCGTTCGACTTCGGTGAGCAGCGGGCGGCGTTCGTTATCAACGGCGAGCACGTCACGAAGGCTTACGGTCGTATATTTCTTTTCGGTTTCAGCAATATAATATTCCGGATTTTCGCGGATCTTTTTAATATCAAGCATTTTATGCCTCTGTTGAAAATTTTACGGAGGAAAATATAGCATTTTAAAATTTAGTTACTTCTATTAACTCTTCTGTTGTTTGCGTTTACATCGGTAATTGAGTGGGACGTGTTGTCCCGAAATTTTTTGAATATACATTATAACTTGGGAAAGGAAGAGAACAATGGGTGAACAAGGAAGGAATCTAGAGGAGTACAAACATGAAATTTCCTTTACTGCTTTTAGTAGCCGCATCGTTCTCTTTTGCCCAGTGGGGCGGCGGTGGCGGAAAATCGCTAAACGACTATAAAAAAGAATCGGTGTCGGGTAGAGATATCCACGTGTATGCGCCGAGCAATCTAGCGCCCAAGAGCCCTTTGCTCATTTCGTGCCATGGCATGGACCAAGACCCCAATTACCAGCAGTCCAATACGCATTGGGAAGCGGTTGCCGATACGGCGGGATTTGTCGTTGTGTATCCTAGAGGTGGGACAGGGATGAGTACCTGGGATATCAGCGGTGACAAGGATACAAAATGGGTGGTGCAAATTATTGAACAGATGGTCAAGGAATATGATATTGACCAAAAGCGTGTTTACCTTTCGGGATTCTCGATGGGAGGCATGTTCACTTACCATGCTATGAGCAAGATTGCAGATAAAATAGCGGCGTTTGCGCCAACATCTGGTACAAATGTGATGGGTGCGTCAAAGGCGATGCGTCCTGTGCCTATCATTCACCCGCATGGAACAAGTGACGATGTCTTGAATTACAGCCAGGTTGAAGGCTTTATCAAGAATTACCGTGATCAGTTCCATTGCCCGTCTCAGGCCGAAGTTCAAAATAATTATCCCAATAGTGAAAACAGGGCGACGATGTATACTTGGGGCCCTTGCGATGAAGGTGTTTATATTAAACACCTTAAGCTTGAAGGCCGTGGCCATAGCCCTTCCAAGGCCGATGTTTCTGACATCTGGAATTTCGTGAAACAGTATTCTTTGGATGGTGCCTCGATTACGCCGTCGATTGAAGTTCCGACGAACAGGGATTCCGTGTTTAACGGTTCTTTCTCGGATTCGCTTAAGCTTGCAGGCTGGACTTTGCAGCAACATAGCGGCGAAGGATCCTTGAAGTTGACGGAAGGCAAGGCCGAAATCAACGTGACCAAGACGGGTACGAATGCTTATGATGTACAAATGATTCAGAATGGCGTCCACTACGAAAAAGGTCAAAGCTACAAGGTGACTTTTGATGCCTATGCATCTGTGGCGAGAACGCTTGAAGTGAATATCGAAAAGGATACGGACCCATGGACGAGTTACCTGGGCGAGGCGAAAACTTTTGACTTAGGGACCGAGAAAAAGAACTTTGAAATTCTGTTCACCATGAATGAAGCTACAGATGAAAATGGTCGTGTTTCTTTCAATGCGGGCCTTGCTACGGGTAGCGTGTTCATTGACAATGTGGTGTTGAGCAAAGTTGAAGGTACGCTTGGTCTTGCGAAGAACGTGCGCGTGCTTGCTGGCGAAAGAACGCTTAGCGTGTACGATATGAATGGCGCTTTTATATGTAATCTTAAGGGCGTGCGCGTGAATGACGTCCAGTCGAAATTGAATTCAATGAAGCTGGAAAAAGGCTTGTATGTTGTGAAAAACGGCTCCTTCAGCAGAATTTATTCTGTGAAGTAGTTACGCTCTGCAATAAGAACGCTTTTTTTGCAAAGTCCATGGCAATTTGTTTGTCGTGGACTTTTTGCTATTGTGTATGTTTTGGGAGTGCGTTAAAAATGCGCGCTGTCCGTTTATACCTGTTCTGCTTTTTAGGCGAGAGGTTCTGCGAGCAGAGCGAAGGGCTCGGCACCGGTGATGCGGACGCGGAGCGTTTGCCCGGCAGGGAAAGTGCCTTGTAATGCGACGGGGCGGTAGGCCTCGTTGCGGGCGATTGTGGTTCCGGCGCGGTAGCCGGGCTTTTCGGTGACGACGATGCATTCGTCGCCAATCCATTCGCGGTTGTTCTCGAGAGCGATTTGCTGGAACGCTTCGGCGAGAATAGCTGAACGCTCGTGCTTGATATCGTCGGGGACCGCTTGGTTGGATGCTGTTTCGAGACGCGCGGCGACGGTGCCTGGGCGCGCGACAAAACGCGTGATGTTGCAGACGGTCGGGCGAGTTTCTTTCAAAAGCTTTAACGTATCGTTGAAATCTGCGGCAGTTTCGCCGGGATAGCCGACGATAAGATCGGTGCTGAGCGTGAACTTGCGGAATCGCTCGGTAAAGGCGTGGGCGAGGGTTGCGTAGTCGCGTGCTGTGTGGCGACGGTTCATCGCCTTGAGCACGTTTTCGCTGCCGCTCTGGACGGGAATGTGGATGAACTTGTAAATGCGATTATCCGTGAAGCAATCCAAAAGCGCTTCTTGATAGCCGAGGACATGGCGCGGATTGCCCATGCCGAGGCGGATGCGGTAATTGCCGTTCACGTGCGTGAGGATTCTTTGCGTGAGTTCAGCGAGATTCGTGCCGATGTCAAAACCGTAGCAGGCGCAGTCTTGGCCGGTGAGCTGGATCTCGAGGCAACCGTCATCGACGAGCGCTTGGACTTGATCTACGATAGTTTGGGGCGCAAAGCTGTGGAGGCGGCCTTTGACGAGATGCGTGCTGCAGAAGGCGCAAGCGTCGAGACAGCCTTCTTCGATGTTCACGATGCCGACGAACGGGGATTCGCGAAGGACATTGCGAGAATTTGCGGAATGCGCCGAATCTTCAAGTTCTTTTAGGCTTGTAAATTGAACGCTTGGGACGGCGCGGAGAGCTTCTTCGCGGAAGTCCTTGGGGGCGCAACCCGTGATGTATATAGGAACGCCTGGAAATGTGCTCGCTGCTTTGCGCAGAAGCTTCATGGCGCCCGCGTTGCCTTTGACCGTGCAAACGTTCAAGTAAAAAGCTTCGGGCTTTTCAGTGCGAAAGTCCACGGGATTCGCGGCGCTTGTGGAATTCTCGGCATTTTCAAGATTCGCGGGCGTCTTGGAAGAAAAACTCGCTGCTCTTGTGGAATGCGCCGGCTTCGCTTCCGGAAACTCGAACGTGACTTCGGATTTTTGCGAGAGAATGCGCGCAATCTTTTCACCGTCACCGAAATTTGCGGCACAGCCCTGGCTTAAAACGACTATCATCTCTTGAATTTTTCCAGCGTGATGCCGGGGTAATAGTGCGTTAAAATCTGGATGTAGCTTTGACCGGCCTGTGCGCGAGCGCGAGCGCCCATTTGGCAAAGCCCAACGCCATGCCCGAATCCCTTGCCCTTGAGAATCCATTCATTCCCGTTCTTGTGGATGCGGAAAAAGCTGGAGGGGAGGATGGTGCCACCGCGCTTGAAAAGCCAGCGGATTTTGTCTGCTTTGGCAGTGAAAGAACCGTTGTTCGTTTCGATGACGAGCGTGTGGATGCGACCGCTCTTGAGCGTGTCTTGAATGTGCATCGACTTGATGCTCGAAAAACTCGGGACGTTTGCTTTCGCTTCTTTTGCGTTTATCTGGAATAAATCGCGAAGTTCATCTTCGGTGAATTCACGAGTCCATTCGGTGTAGTTGGATTCGCGGCACCACGGCGTTCCGTCGGGGCGGAGGTCGGGCTTGTTTTTGAGGTAGGGGTGGTCTGGGCGACCCCAGGTGGCAACGCCTTCGGTTTCGCCACCGCAAGTGGAATGGTAATAGGCGGTGATGAATTCTCCGTTGTACGTCATCACGACGCCTTCGGTTTCACGGACGGCTTTGTCTGTAAGTGCCGTGGCGCTGTGGAGACCTTTGTAGACTTGGTCGCGCGTGTCGGCGTAAACGTCAAAGCCTTGTGCGACTCGGCTGCCGAAGTGCTTGTACGCGTAGGTACGTGCGGCAACAGCTTGTGCCTTGAGCGCTTCGAACTTGGATTCGTCGAGTTTGCCGATTTCGTAAGGAACGACGCCACGCAAGTAATCTTCTATGTCGATGACGTTGATGGCGTTTAGCTTGTTGCCATTAGCGGTGACGATAAATTCGCCGTTGTAGCAGGCTTTATTGAGCCCAGCCTTGTCTGTTGCGATGGCGATGCAATCGCTAGCAGAAGTGCCCGTGGCTTTGAAAACGCGTCGGTCAGCGGTTTGCTGGCGCTTTGATTTTGTCTTGATTTTAAGTTTGCCTTTAGAGGCGGTGATGTGCAGTTCTTCGTTCTTTTGACGGACGAAAATGTTTGGCACACCGACAAAGACGCCCACCTGGATAGGGCGGTTGAGATCTTTGGCGATTTTTTGAGGAACGATGGTCTGCTCGGATACGCTGTTTGCTTCGATCGGGCTATACTCAGAATTGCCGGCCGCAAGAGATGAGGTCGCCAAAGAGAGTGTCGTCAAAGCAACTGCTGAAAATATCTGGAGCAGGCCCATGGACCTTATTTCTTTTTGAGCTTCGCCTGGGTTTCTTTTGCCATTTTGCGGAGCTTGGACTGATTCATCGTGCGGTCCGACGTCGAGATCTTATCGACAAAGAGGTCGCCGTTGAGGTGGTCGCATTCGTGCTGGATACAGCGGGCGAACAGACCTTCGCAGTTATGAATTTCCTGGGCTTCACCATTGATGTCAAAGAAACGAACTGTCACGCGGTCCGGACGGACAACGTTGCAGAAAATTTCCGGGAGGGAGAGGCAACCTTCATCGTAATCGACGTTCTTGGCATCCGGTTCAGCTTCCCATTCGGGGTTGAACATGATGTAGGGGCGAGGATCTTCTTCGCCTGGGATGGCGGTGTCGATGACCACGAGACGGATGTTCTTGCCAATCTGCGGGGCGGCAAGGCCGCAGCCCGGAGCATCGTACATGGTTTCGAGCATGTCTTTGGCGAGCTGGCGGAGTTCCGGCGTGATTTCGGTGATGGGTTCGCACTTTTTGCGAAGCACCGGGTCACCGTAAATTCTGATGGGGAGAATGGCCATGATTACTTCTTTTCTTCGGCTTTAGCGGAAGTGTCGTTGTTGATGACGCGGAGAATGGCAGCCTTTTCGAATTCGATGGTGGAGGTGCCAGTGCGGAGCGTGATGATGTTTTCTTCCATGCTAGCGATGGTGCCGATGATGCCAGCGGCTGTCATGACCTTGTCGCCCTTCTTGAGCTGCTTGCGCATTTCGTCCATCTGCTTCATTTCCTTCTGCTTCGGGCGGATGAAGAAGAGCCACATCACCACAAAGAGGAGGATGAGCGGGAGGAAGCTAGCGAGAGCGCCCGGCTGTTCCGGCTGTGCTGCGTCTTGAGCAAATGCGGCGATGGAGGAAAGTGTCACGAGAAGTGCAGAGAGTTTCATATTGAACCTTGTTCTATTGAGGTTTATTGTTTGATACGGAATAAAAATAGAAAATTTAGAGTAGCTTCTTGTCTAGCAACGGGTAGATTCGATTGAGTTCGAGCAGGTTTAGGAGCTTGTCGAAGTTGGCGCAATATTTTTCTTTGGGGAGCTCTTTGAGGAGCTGTTTTTGCAAAAGCGTTTCGAGATTGCGCGGGGTGAGGCTCATCCCGTGCATGGTACGCTTGGTCTGCTCAATCAAATCGTTCAAGTTTACTGCAACGAGACCGTCGGACTGGAGCTCGCCTTTGTCGCAGGCGGCTTTCACGAATGCGGTGAGGATAGCCTGGTCGGTAAGCGAAAGAATGTTCGGCGATGTGCTCTTGTAAATGGCGCGATGGCGGAGCGTCTCGTAGAGAATCTTGATCAGTGGCTTGTTCTCTACAGATACGGATTCCGATTGCAAACGGACGAGCTTGAAGTCCTGTAAAATAATTAATAGTTTGTATGTTCCAAGTGCGGAGAGCTTTGAAAATTGAGCGATTTCGTCTTGTAGTGCGACTAAACTAATATCTTTTGCCGGCACTCTCGAAAGCACGAACAACAGCGACGGGAAAGTTGTTATCAAGTCGCTTTTGCGCTTGTTCTCTTGCGCGATGTGGTTGCGTTGTGTGAGGAACGCGAGAATGGACTTGAGCCAGATGGGCTGCTCTTTCATTGTGTCGTGCAAGGTGCTTTGCGGAACGACTTCGATTTCGCAGTCTTCTTCGGCGTGGACCGTGTATTCCATGGGCTCGCCTGCGATGAGGCTGAGTTCGCCAAATGTGGAACCTGGGCCGAAATTCAGGACTTGCGTACCGTTTTGCTCGTCCTTGGAAGTTGCTGTAAGCGCACCGCTTTTGACGATGTAAAATGAATGGGTGAGGTCACCTTGCAGGCAGAGATTTTCGCCTTCTCTCAAAATCATTTGACCGTCCCCTTGAGATTTGGCTCGTACTGCAAAGCCAATAAATAGTAATTTACTTTGTCAAAATTAAGGGAGAAAAGATGGTTCTCTTTTTCGATGAACCATTCAAATTGCTGCATCTGGAGCCAGTCTGTAACGCCAACTTCAAGGTTGTGTTCCTTGAATAAATTCATCCATGCGGAACCGTCTATGGTCGTGTCAGGCTCAAGTGTCGATAGCCAGACGAGACATCTCTTTTGCTGGAGCGTGAGCTTGAATGGTAGCCACGGAAGTTCAAGTTCTTGCGTCTTGAGGTAATCCGCAAAAATTTCGAGAAGGCGCGGGTCCGGGACGGTTAGCGTCGAGCCGTTGGCTTGCGGGATGAGCATCTTGCGGCGGATAAGCGTCTTTAGAGCTTCGTTTGCGACTAGGAACGGCGTCTTGGTGAGCCACGAGAATTCTTGCAACAGCAACTGCTTTTGCAAAATTTCGTCTTTGCTGTAGAATTTGCAGAAAGAGGCGAGGCTTTCGAGCGGATTTTCCGTCTTTGCGGCGCGGATGGACTCGTTGATACGGCGCGTTTTGGCCGAAATTGCCTTGATGGCTGCCAAAAGCCAGACGGGGAGCGCCTTTAGCTCGGATTCCATGCACTCGTCATTGATGATGGTGATGGTTGAATCGGTGGTCGCCTGGAAAATATAGCGTACGGGTTCGCGTTCAAGCAGGGCGCCTACGCCCACGAGATTTCCGGGATGGATCTTGAAAACGACCTTGTTGTTCGCTTTTGGATCGAGTGCGACAAGCTCACCTTCGTTCAAAAGGATGATTTTCTTGTCTTCGTCCTCTGGTGAGGATACAACAAAACCCGCCTTCACGCGGAGTCGCGTGGGCGGGATAAGTCTTGGTTGCGAATTCCCCGTAATCATCGGGAAATAACCGCCTTCGAAGTCCGGCTAATTAAGCCTGGCGTTCTTCGATACGTGCAGCCTTACCGCGGAGGTCGCGCATGTAGTAAATGCGAGCCTGGTGAACCTTACCGGAGCGTTCGACAACGATGGAGTCGATGCGCGGGGAGTTGACCGGGAAGATACGTTCGACAGCGACTGCACCGGACATCTTGCGGACCGTGATGGATTTGCCGATGCCAGAGTTCTTCTGCTGAATAACGACGCCCTTGAACGGCTGGATACGTTCCTTGGTACCTTCGATAACCTTGACGTTAACGGTAACGGTATCGCCAGCACGGAATTCCGGAAGGTCGGTCTTCAAATTTTCGTTTTGGATTGCTTCAATGTTCAGGGACATAATGTGTACCTCGTTATTATTTGTCGCCAAATGTAGTATTTATTTCAAGATTTTTAAAGATGTCGGGGCGTCTTTCTTGCGTTCTTTTTAACGATTCTTGACGTCTCCACTCTGAAATGTTCTTGTGATGACCGGAAAGTAGCACCTCAGGCACCTTTTTTCCTTCGAATTCTTCGGGGCGGGTGTAGACAGGCCAGCCCAAAACGCCTTGCGCGAAGGAGTCCGTTTCACCGGATTCCTTGTGGCCCAGAGCGCCGTCCAGCAGTCGCACTACGGCGTCCGTGACGAGCATTGCCGGAAGTTCGCCTCCGCTCACGACAAAATCGCCGATGGAAATTTCCATGTCGACCTCGGTCTGGCGGATGCGGTCATCGATTCCCTTGTAGTGTCCGCAGACAAGTACAAGGTGGTTTTCTTGAGAGAGTTCTTTGGCAATCTTGTGTGTGAAGGGGACGCCATCTGCCGTGAGGTAGATGACTTTTCCGCCATCTTCCTTGACTCCCGTGCTGCGAATGGCCTTCGCAAGCGGTTCGGGACGGAGTACCATGCCCGGTTCGCCACCGTACGGAACATCGTCCACCTGCCCATAGGCGTTGATGGCGAAGTCTCGCAGATAGACTGTATTGAACTCAAACAAGCCTTTTGCCTGTGCGCGGCCCATGATTGAACTTTTCATCGGCGCGAACATTTCGGGGAAGATGGTGATGCAGTCGATCTTCATCGTTCCTCCGGGCAAACGGATTTTAAATAGTCGCTATCACAAACAATGAACTTTTCTTCGTCGTTGATTTCCTTGATGCAATCGTCAATCCAAGGGGCGAGGATGGACTTGCTGCTGAATTCGGATTGCACGGCAAGGTCGAACTTGATGAGGAACGCATCGACCGTCATCAGTTCTTGCACTTCGATGACTTCACCGACGTCGCGACCGTCTTCGGTGTGGACGCGGAAACCTTCCAGGTCGTCAAGATAGTATTCGCCTTCGGGGAGCGGGAGACGTTCGGATTCGGGAATCATGACGTCGCCATTGACGAGCGGGGAGAGTGCTTCTGGAGTGTCGAAACCCTTGAATTTCAAAAGCCAGAGGTTGTTTGCCTGCTTGGCATCTTCGAGGGTGAGTTCCAAAACTTCGCCATTCCTCTTTTGAACGCGCACGTCTTTAAGGCTCTTGCAGCGAGTCAGGTCGTGGGTCAGGGGCATCGCTTTGATGTAGCCTTTGACGCCATGCGCACGCATGAGCTGGCAGACGGTGATGAATTCTTCGGAATCGGGCATTTCTTAGAAGAAAGACGAGAGACTAGAGACGAGAGATGGTTGTTTGTGGTTTGCTAAAGAAAAAAGTCCCGTGCATGCGGCACGAGACTCTTTATTAAAGGCGTAATTAAGCCTGTGCTTCTTCAGCGGCCGGAGCTTCAACAGCTTCCTTGGCAGCCTTTTCGGCTTCGAGGCGAGCCTGAGCCTTCGGGCTCAACTTGCGCTGCTTGGACTTGATTTCGCGAGCGACCGGAGCCTTGCCTTCGATGGAACGGTTGGCCTTGAGGTCGTGGAACAAGTCAGAAATGCCAGTCTTCTTGAGGAGAGACTTGACCGTGTCAGACGGCTGTGCACCGACGGAGAGCCACTTGAGGACCTTTTCCTGTTCGAAGCGGATTTCCGGCTGCTTGAGGTTCGGGTTGAAGAAACCGACCTGTTCGATAAAGCTATCGTCGCGAGCCTTGCGGTTGTCGATGACGACGATGCGGTAGATCGGGTTGTGACGCTTGCCGAAGCGGGCGAGACGGATAACAGTTGCCATTTTATACCTCTTTATGGGGTTTTTCCCGAAATTTCGGGGTTTTAGTTCTTTTGATGCCAAATATAGCAAACTTGCTTTTGTGTGTAAAGGACGGCAATGAAAAAAAAATCCGTCCTTTTCTTATAAATTAATTTATTGAGCGGTGCGAAAATCTATAAAATTGCCGAAACTCATTCAAAAACGCCAAATTTGAGTCCTGCGTATGGCAGTGTGTGATATACTTCAAACTTCTTACAATCTGTGGCTGAATTCTAGTTGTTTTTCGATTTTCTCCCCAAATAAAGAGTTATATTAAGTATGTATAGTGATTTGAGGGGCCATTCTATGGATATGCAATTGACTTTTGAAGATGTTGCATCAGCACATTCACTTGATTACGAGTGCGTATTCTTTGTCGATAACGAGACTAATCAGTATGCTATGTTTGCATTTCGAGGCAAGCATACCAAGCTAGAACTGACCGATACGCGAGATTTTTGGGCGGATACGAAGGTCAATATGGAAGCCGTCGTCTATCCCGAAGACAAACAGTCGTTCTCGGAGCATATCAACCGCGAAACGCTCTTGAAAGCGATTCAAGACGATAACGCTTTTAATTTCAAGTACCGTCTGCTGGTGGAAGGGGAACCCGTCTGGTTCCAGATGAAGGCTGTCCTTGGCCGTTCGCAGGGGCGGGAATATTTGATTATCGGTGTGACCAACATTGATAAGCAGGAACGTGAACGATTGGAATTGGAACAGAAGGCGTCCAAGAGCAAGGTTTACGGACAAATTGTGATGGCGCTTGCTGAGCGCTATGATGCCTTGTACATGGTGGATTTGGTGACAGACCATTTTGCACAGTACAAGAGTGAACGCTTATTCTGCGAGTTGAACATTACGGTTGAAGGCGATGACTTCTTCAATCAGCTGAAGAAGGATGCCATGCAGGTCATCTATAGTGAAGATATTCCTTTGATTACTGCCGCTTTAGAGCGAGAAGCTTTCTTGCGTGAACTCGATGAACATGGTGTGTTCTCGATGACGTACCGACTGAATAGCCCCAATGGTCCGATGTACGTGAATTTGGTGGCTGTCTATGCCGACAAGAATCATGTCGTTATCAGCGTGACCAACGTGGATGCGCAGGTGCGCCGTGAACAGAAAATCAGGGAAGAGGCGAGTGCCAATTATGAAAAGGCTCGCCACGATGATTTGACCGGCATCAGGAACAAGAACGCTTACGGCGAATTCGAAAAGAAATTGGATGAGCAAATCAAGTGCGGTAAGGATATTGAATTTGCGATTGCTCTCTGTGATGTGAACGGCCTCAAGACTGTAAACGATACGCAAGGGCACAAGACGGGTGATATATATATCAGGGATGCGGCTAAGCTTATTTGCGAAACCTTTAAGCATAGCCCCGTATTCCGCGTGGGCGGTGATGAATTTGTTGTAGTTTTGCGTGGGTCTGATTTCACTAACCGCGAAGAGCTTTCACAGCAATTTTATGAAACCGTAAAGCGCAATGCCGAAGAAGACAAGGTTATTGTGGCTTGCGGCATTTCCGTGTATGACAAAGGTCACGACAAGAATACTGCCGCTGTATTTGAACGCGCCGACGCCATGATGTACAGGAACAAGATGTCCCTCAAGGGCGGGCGCGACGAAATCATCAATACGATTATCAGAACCATCGGCGCGAGAATGAATATCTAGCGCCGAGCGTTCGATTATCTCTTCTTTTTCTTGTTCTTGTCTTTAGGCGGGGTGTAGTTCGAGCCGATCGTGCCGCCGTTGTTCTGGCGCTTGGCGAAATCGCCGACCTTCTTGAACATTTCCTTCATGCTTTCGTACTGCTTGAGCACGGCGTTCACGCGGGCGGCATCCGTGCCAGAACCCTTTGCGATACGGGCCTTGCGGCTGCCGTCGATAATCTGCGGCTTCTTGCGTTCCTTCGGCGTCATGGAGCTGAGGACAGCTTCCACATAGACCAACTGCTTTTCGTCAATCTGGTCGAGCGGGAGCTTGTTGAGTCCCGGGATGAGGCTCAAAATGTCCTTGATGCGGCCGAGCTTCTTGATCGTGCGGAGCTGCTTCAAAAAGTCGTTCAAGTCGAACGTGTTGTTGAGAATCTTTTTCTTGAGGTCCTTGGCGTCCTTTTCATCGATGACCTGCTGAGCTTTTTCCACGAGGCTGACCACGTCGCCCATGCCGAGGATTCGGCTAGCCATGCGGTCCGGGTGGA
This sequence comes from Fibrobacter sp. UWB2, assembly GCF_002210425.1. Classification (NCBI taxonomy): domain Bacteria; kingdom Pseudomonadati; phylum Fibrobacterota; class Fibrobacteria; order Fibrobacterales; family Fibrobacteraceae; genus Fibrobacter; species Fibrobacter sp. UWB2. Next base: position 298,184 of record NZ_MWQK01000002.1, read on the forward strand.
AAAGGTCGATTTCGTTCAGCTTTTCGCCAACACCGATAAAGCATATAGGCACGCCCGTCATCTTCTTGATGCTAAGCGCTGCACCGCCGCGGGTATCGCCATCCATCTTCGAGAGGCAGACGCCCGTGAAGTTCAGGCGGTTCCAGAACGTCTCGGCGACATTCACCGCTTCCTGACCGATCATAGCATCGGCAACGAACAAAATTTCGTCCGGATGAACCGCGTCGCGGGCCTTTTCGAGTTCCTGCATCAACTCTTCGTCAATCTGCAAACGGCCTGCCGTATCGTAAATCACGAGGTCAAAACCGTTGTCCTTAGCATACTGGTAGCCGTGCTTGATGATTTCGACCGGATTGCCCTGGCCTTCGTCATAAACCGGAACGCCGATGGACTTGCCGAGCACCTGCAACTGCTTGATAGCGGCCGGACGGTAAACGTCAGCGGCAACGAGGAGCGGCTTCCTCTTCTTCTTGCTGCGCATCCAGAGTGCGATCTTGCCTGCGAAAGTTGTCTTACCCGAACCCTGCAGACCAACCATCATGATGCCCACCGGAGAAGGTGCGGAGAGGTTGATTTCCTTAGTTTCGCCACCCATGACGGCCACAAGCTCGTCGTGGATAATCTTCACAATCTGCTGACCCGGGGTCACGGAATTGAGCACTTCGGCGCCCATGGACTTTTCCTTGACAGACTTGACAAAGTCGCGGGTCACGTTGAAGTTCACGTCGGCAGCGAGGAACGCACGACGCACCTCACGCAGCGATTCCGCCACATTTTCTTCGGTAAGTTTGCCCTGCCCACGCAGGTTCTTGAGAGTATTTTCTAGAGAATCAGTCAGCTGTGAAAACATAGTGGGTCAAATATAGTTAATAGTTGGTAGTTACTAGTTACCAGTTTTAACGAAATGCCGTTGGAATTGCCATTTTGTTACTTTCCGAATAAATCAGAATGCGATCCTGTATCCACAAGGGTGAGCGTCAATATTCCGTTGTTCTTTCTATAGCACAGAAGCCAGTCGGGACGAATATGGAGTTCTCTCGTTCCTTCGAATATCCCCGAAAGTTCATGGTCATGATACGTTTCTTCAAGAACTTGATCCGTTCGAAGTTTTTCGACAACTGACTTGAGCTCTTCTAATGGAAACCCACGTTTTTGACAGCGCTTATAACCCTTCTTAAAACGGCTAGTCCAGATAACTTCGTATATCATTTGTCAAGGTCCGCCCACATTTCGTTCATATCCGTATAGCGTTTTGTTTTCGGGTCTGCTTCGAGTTGCTTTGCTTCTTCAATCGCGTCCAAAAGCTCGCCGGAACGTTTCGGGTACTTCACTTCAAAGGGGAGGCCTTGCTGTAGCACCACTTGCCGCAGGAACATAGAAATCGCCTGAGACATGGAAAGCCCAAGCCCCTCTAGGAGCTTGCTTGCTTGGTTGCTCAGATCGGCATCGATGCGGAAATTTTTTGCTACGGTACTCATGTACATAAATATACTCCATTTTAATTGTAAATGCAAGTATTTGATTGTGTTTACTTGCAGGTGTATTTCTATTGTACGGCAAATAAGTCTTGAAGGCTGTATTAATCTATGATGATGCCGTTTTTCCCCATTTCAAGATTATTTCCTTTTGTGGAAAAAATTAGCCCAATAGGGGTTTTCCTTGTCGAATAAGGCTTTTTCTTCTGGTGTAAAATTATGAGGATAATCTTCAAAAAGGAATAAAATCTTTTTCTTGTCGAAAGAAACTGCATGAAGGCCTGTTTGGTCAATGTAATCGACCCACCAAATCTTATCGTCTTCGTTTTCCTTATAGAATTCGATTCTTCCAGTTTCGTCTTTGACCATGATCATAGCATACCTCGTTGAGCTTTCCCGGTACTCTTAATTTAAATTCTTTATTTGTCATAATATGACATTTTGTAGCTTTTTTACTTTAGATTATATACTTTCTAAATAAAAAAAAGGGACAGGTTGAAGTAACCTGTCCTTTGTGCGAGTGTATACAGCTATTTTTACAGCTTTTGTCCGGGATTCCAGTAATCGGTGGGTTGCTCGACGCCGCATTCTTTTGCGATGTAGACGGGTTCGAGGCCTTTCTTCTTTTGGTCGGTGTAGTTCTTGAGAGCTTTAATCGCAATTGGCGAGAGTATCAAGATGACGGGAATGTTCACGAGGACCATGAGGCCTTGGCAAAGGTCTGCGCTGTCCCAGGCGAACGATGCGCTGGATGTGGCGCCTAAGAAGACGATGGCGGTCGCGATGGTCTTGAATACATTGCGGATTTTCTTGGTTGGGCGCCTGTTCAAGATGAAGCGGAGGCAGCCTTCGGTGTAGTAGTAGTTACCGATGAGCGTGGTGTAGCCAAAGAGGCACATGGAGAATGTGATGAAGATGGCGCCGTTGCTGCCGAGAACGGAGGCGAGAGACTTTTGTACGTAAATGATTCCCGAAATGTCCTTGCTGGGTTCGATGTTGGTCGAGAGGCACATGAGGGCTGTGGCGGAGCAGATGAGGAGCGTGTCGATGAATACGGAGAGCGATTGCACGAGGCCTTGCTTGACGGGGTGCGAAACGCTTGCACTTGCACTTGCGTTTGGGGCAGAACCCATACCTGCTTCGTTGGAGTAGAGGCCGCGCTTGATGCCGTACATGATGCAGCTTCCGGCGAAGCCACCAAATCCAGCGTCAAACGAAAATGCGTTTTGGAAAATTGTGCCGAACATGGCAGGAACATTCGAGATGTTGTAGATGATAATGCCGAAGGCAACGATGACGTAGATAGTTCCCATGAAGGGGACTAGGTAACTTGTGATGGTGGAAATTTTCTTCGCGCCTTCCCAGATGCAAAGAGCGAAGAGGGCGGCTAAAATGAATCCGACGATGAACGGTGTCGATGCTTTGTCGTAGAATTTAAAGCCGGTGAGGGAGTCCTGAATGTTGTACGAGGCGAGCAGGTTGTAGCCCACGATGTAGGTGAGGAGCACAAAGCCCGAGAAGAGAACGCCTAGCCAACGTTTGCCGAGTGCTGTCTGGATGTAATAGGACGGTCCGCCGTAGGAGTGCCCTGATACGTCATCATGGCGTTTGTAAATCTGGGCGAGGGTGGATTCTACGAATGCGGAGGCGGCGCCGAGGATGGCGATGACCCACATCCAGAAAATGGCGCCCGGGCCGCCGAGGCAAATGGCCGAAGAAACGCCGACGATGTTTCCGGTGCCGACGCGGGAGGCGGTCGAAACCATCAATGCCGCAAATGACGAAATCCCGTGCTTGTGCAATGGCTTTTCGCGGGTGACGCGGAATGTTTCAATCAGATAGCGGACTTGTGGAAATCCCAAACGGACAGAAAGGAATACCCCGGCTACAATCAAAAACAGCGGGACAATGTAGAAATCATACAAGGCGGTGTTAAGCACCGAAACAATGGGATGTAAGGGATTAACCATAGAATTCTCCTATTGGATAAATAGTAGAAAAATTTTTAAATTTCCCCGCCATGCAACCGTTAAGTAAACGCACCGAAACTTTTACCGATTCCGTTATCCGCCGAATGACCCGTATTGCCAATGCTTGCGGGGCTATTAACCTGTCGCAGGGATTCCCTGATTTTGACCCGCCTGAGGCGCTCACGAAGCGTCTTTCGGAAGTGGCTTTGACGGGACCGCACCAGTATGCGATTACGTTTGGCGCGCAGAATTTCCGCGAGGCGCTGAGCGACAAGCAGTTCCATTTTAGCGGGCTGCGTTACGATCCGCAAAAAGAGATAGTGATTACTTGCGGCAGTACCGAAGCGATGATGGCTTCGATGATGTCGGTCTGCAATCCGGGCGATAAGGTGGTGCTGTTCTCGCCGTTCTACGAGAACTATTCCGCCGATACGATTTTGTGCGGGGCGACTCCTGTTTATGTGCCGCTTTCGCCGGTGGACTTGAGCTTTGATGCGAACGTCTTGGAAAGTGCGATGGCGCAACCTGGCGTGAAGGCGCTGGTGCTTTGCAATCCGGCGAACCCGAGCGGTAAGGTTTTTACGCACGAAGAACTTTCGATTATTGCATCGCTTGCCGTCAAGTACGATTTATATGTGATTACAGACGAGGTTTACGAGCATATTTTTTTTGCTCCGCATCGCCACACGTACATAGCGACGCTCCCGGGAATGTTCGAACGCACGATTGAATGTAGCAGCTTGAGCAAGACTTACTCGATTACGGGTTGGCGCTTGGGTTATGTGCTTGCTGCGGAACCGGTTATGGAACGCATCAAGAAGGTTCATGACTTTTTGACGGTGGGTGCTGCGGCTCCGTTGATGGAGGCTGCGGTGACGGCGCTCCGTTTTGACGACTCATACTATACGGGTTTGCAGGCGCATTACACGCACATGAAGGATGTATTTACAAACGGACTCCGCAATCTCGGTTTGCATTTTACCGAACCGCAAGGGGCTTATTTTGTACTGATTGATATTTCGGAATTCGGATACGGTCGCCGCGAATCTTGTAGCGCTTCGAAATGCGCGGCCGGCACATTGCCCGATGAACAATTCTGCATCGATATGGCGCAGAAGGTGGGCGTTGCAGCTGTCCCGGGTTCGAGCTTCTTCCGCGAACCGGTGGACCATCTTGTTCGTTTGCATTTCGCGAAGAAAGATGAAACGCTTTACGAAGCACTCAATCGCTTGGAAAATCTGAAAAAACTGAAACGATAGCTTGTGTGAATTAATTTGTAATTGAAAGGTGTGGCGGAATGCTGCTCCTTTTTTAGTTATAAAAAAATTGTATCATCAGTAATGAAATAATAGTATTGGACAAAAGTCTTTATAGAATCTATCATTGTGCGTGCTAAAACAACTCAACAATGGAGGATTCAATGAATATCTTTAAAAACCGTACGAAACTTTCGACTATTATTTTAGCTTCTATTCTTTCACTTTCTGCATGTTCTGATGACGATTCAAATTCTGTCGCTCCTTCAACCTCTGAAGATCATGAAAACCATTCTACGGAAGAACACTCCGGTTCTGGCGAAACGCATTCCGGTGCTGCCGATGAACATTCTGGTCATGCTACGGAATCTGGTGACCACAAATCTGCATCAAGCGGCTTGACGCTTGGCGATGAAAATATTAAAGATGGCATCATCTTCTTGCAAGATACGACGATTGAAGGCGTCTTGACGGTGAATACGTCAACGCCGGGCGCAACGGTGCTTAAAAACGTCAAGGTCACGGGAAATCTGTTGATTAAGCGCTCTGGCCGCGTCGATTTCTCGGGTAGTGCCGATGTGGTTCATGTGGGTAGCAGCAATACGGATGTCTACGCTTTTGAAGACAACGCAAAAGTGAATGGCCATCATTTTATGGGCAAGAACAATACCTTTACGACCAAGAGATTTTCGGATTATCAGGAAGTGGATTGGACCGAAAAGGCTGTGCATTTGTCTACAGGAATCCACTTGGCTTATACGGTCACGGGTGACGAAAAGGGCACTCCTGTCATTTTGATCCACGGCCTTACGGATGGTCGCGTTTCTTGGTCGCAGGTGGCGCCAGTGCTTGCCAAGAAGGGCTATCGCGTTTATGTTCCGGAACTCCGCGGTAACGGAAAGACGGATAAACCTATTGAAGAATCGGCTTATGCGCTCAAGGAATTGACGAATGATATCGCAGCCTTTATTGATAAACTTGAACTGAAGAAACCGCATATTGTTGGTCATTCTCTAGGCGCGTTTGTGGCGCAGGAACTCTCTATTTTGCATGCCGATAAAATTGCATCCATTACATTGATTGGCTCGGGCGCTGCGGTCGATGAAACGAGTGCCACGATAGATTGGCTTGTGAATGGCACAGGTGATAAAAATTTTGATGGAATTTTTGCTTACGATTCCACGCAGAAACTTCCTGAATCCTTCATTGAAAAGTGGGGCGAAAATACGAATTCCGATGAAGAATTCCAGGCGGCGAACTTGGAACATTTAAAACAAGTTCCTTACTATGCATGGAAATTCCTCGTCAGGAATTTGTTGAAGATTGATAATTCGAATCGTCTTTCTTCGATTACATCGGATGTCCAAATTATCTGGGGTACAAAGGACGCTATATTCGATAAAAAGTCGCAAGAAGCGTTGCAGGATGGCCTTTCTAAGGCAAAGAAAGTCGTGTTCCGTGAAGTCAAAGATGCGGACCATAATACACATTGGGGTTCCAAAGCCGCTGTAGAAACGGTAACGGACTATATCGACAACTTTATCAAGGGTGACAAGTAATTATTAATTATGGGGAGGAGTATCTGTAAAAAGATACTCCTTTGTGTTATGAATAAAATAATTTTATCATGCGTTTTATTGTTTGCTGGTGTCGCTTTTTCTGAAATTCGCCCGAAGTTGGACCTTTCTGGGATGGTGATGGTCCACGCTTATGCCGATTGGAATACGGATGAGTCTAAGGTTACGCACCGTTTTGAATCTATGCTAGATTTGGACTTTGACCTTCGTTTTAACGATCGCTGGTCTGCATGGCTTGAACTCGAAGCGATGGGGATGGCGATGAACGGAATGGAGGATATGGAAGGGATGGACATGGGTGATGAATCGTCTATGGATCCCGTAAATCCTGCTGTTGTCTTTAATGGTGCGTATATTCAATACACTCGTTCGGAACGCACTTTCTTTCGCGTTGGTGACTTGAAATTTTTTGAAGGTATTTTCAAGAATTATTATGATTTTGGGGATCCGCGCGATGACGCTGCAGGCATTTCGCAAAAGACGATTCGCGGTTTAGAATTCCAGTGGAACGGATTGCAATTTGATATAGGTTTTGGCACTGCGGGCAATGACCAAAGTTGCCATTACCATTTCATGTTTGGCGAGTACATGGGAATGGATTGTCTGGAAGGTTATACGTATGAAGTTCATGCGGCGTACAACCTAGAAATTGCAAATCAAGTTTTCCGTCCTTATTTTGATTACAAAAGCTATCAGCGTAAAGACTACAATGAACTTTATGCGGGGTTAGATTTATCGCTTGCGTTTGGCCCTTTTGCGTTCCATGGACTATACGGGTTCCATTCCGTGTTCCTTGCGAGTGACGATGCTGTCTCGAATCATGTTTTGCTTGCAGAACCGTCATTTGATATTTCGAGATTTTGCATAGTGGGCTCTTTGTTCTATGCGTTCATCGATGACCCTATTCGTACAAGTCTAGAAATCACGACGCGACCGGAATACTTCTTTGTCGCGTTGGAGCCGAGCGTTGCCGTGAATGAATATCTGAGTATCGGCGTTCCTTTGGAATTGCATACGAACAGCTTAGATAAAAAGGATGACTTGGGCTCTGCGCGCATCGGCGGAAGATTCTACTTTAATGTTCCTGACTTTAAAATAGATATTATTTCGATGGTGCTTGTCGATATCCCGTATGGCGATGATTGGCCGTCCGAAGGGAATAAGAATGATCCTTCCTTTATTTTTGGTGTAGAAGCGATGTTTGACTTCTAGGAATTCATATGAAAAAGATTGTATTACTTTGTATTTTGCTGAGTTCCCTTGCGATGGCTCGTTTTGATTGCTGTGCCCGCAAACGCGCAACTGTCAAAAAAGAGGAAACGTCATTGACGTTTTCTGTGGGTGTAGTTCGCGCAGAAGATGAGTCCCTGCTGAAGAAGGCTTCATCTTCGCTTGCCAAGGAATCTATCACGTTACAGATAAAAAAGTGGGATACTCAGGAGCATGCCAACGAGGCGCTTGCCAAAGGCTTTGTCGATGGCTTGTATATCGATAGCCTTTGGTTTAACTCGGATTCAGATAAGAAAGAAGTTCTCTTGAGGCTGAAAAAAGAAATAGGAAAGTAAAATCGGCTGTCGCGCGGTCTTTGATTTTTTCTATCTTTGCCAAGCTATGGTTGATGCTATTTTAAATAGGTTCTATAAACCTTCGAAATTCAAGAAGAACGGGGACGTGAAGGATGTGCTCGTGGTGGCACTCCCGATGCTTCTGTCGATGTCGTTTGATACGTTCATGACGTTCATCGACCGTTTGTTCCTCTCGAAGCTTGGCCCTGCCGAAATGAATGCGGCGCTTGGGGCGGGGGCGGTGCAGCTTGCACTCACGATGTTTTTTACGGGAGCGATTAGCTATACGACGGCGATGGTGGCTCAGCGCTTGGGTGGTAAAAAACGCTGGGATTGTGCCCGCGTGTTCATGCAGTCGGTGTACTTGTCGCTGATTTCAGTGCCGCTTTTGTACCTCACGATTCCGCTGGGGCATTTTGCATTTGGACTGGAGCATTTGCCGGCGGATCAGCTCGAATACCAGAAGACGTATTTCAACATCTTGATGTTCGGTGGCGTAATCAACTTGTTGCGTAACGCGGCTCCGTGTTTCTTTAGCGGTATTGGCGAAACCAAGGTCGTGATGAAGGCGGCTTTCGCTGGCATGATTGTGAACGTGGCCTGCAACTTTGTATTGATTTATGGCTACGGTCCGATTCCCGCGATGGGCGTTGCGGGCGCTGCTTATGGCACGCTTATTGGCAATGTGGTTTCTACGGTGATTCTGTTTGCGAAGTTCTTTAGCAATAGTTGCCATCGTCGGTTCCGCACGCGTTTTGCTTTTGCGTTTAGCTGGCCGTTGACCCGCGAACTTTTGCAAAAGGGAATCCCGTCTGGCGTTGAGATGTTCTTGAATATGGCGGCGTTTCAGTCGTTGATTTTGATGTTTCATGCGCTTGGGCCTGAGGCGGCGACCGCATCTTCAATCATGTTCAACTGGGACTTGGTGGCGTATGTGCCGCTGATGGGGTTGGAGGTCGCGTCGACGAGCCTGGTGGGGCGCTATGTGGGCGCTAAGAATGCTGCTGCGGCGACGCGTTCGACTTATTCCGGGCTTAAGCTCGGCTGGGGCTATTCCCTGGTAATGGGGATTTTCTTCATCTTCTTGCCGGGAGTGCTGACGGATATTTTCAAGCCGGATGTTGCCGAGGCGACGGAAAGCGCGCTTGCGATTTTTAATGCGGCTCGCCCGATGAGCATGTTCATGCTTCGGATTGCGACGTTCTACATTTTTGTCGAAGTTTTGCTTGTGATTTATGCGGGTGCGCTTCGCGGTGCGGGCGATACGGTCTGGGTGATGTTCGCTTGCGGTATCATGAACTGGTTCGTGGCGATTGCCTTGTACATCGTGGCTTACGTCTTCCATCTGCCGGCCCATTACGCTTGGATTGTGGTAGTTGCCGTTTATAGCACGGCTCCGCTGATTTTCTGGCGTCGCTGGAAGAGCGGAAAATGGCGCAGACACGTGATGAACGCTAAGTAAAGCTCAAAAATCGTAGATTCGGGGCTTTTTTACAACTTTTAACTAGGCTTATCGAAGTGCTGTAGGTATATTTATAAGACCTGCGGCATTTTTGTTTTTGGTGGTGGCAATTTTTGCAAAGGCTGTGGGTGAGGATTGGAATTGGATATGAAAAAGAATCACGTCATTGCGAGCATCGTGGCGCTCGCGACTATCGCTTTTGCTGCCCCGCCGTCTAACTTTAGCGGCTGGGATCTCGTTTTTGAAGATAACTTTGACGGCACTTCGCTTGACACGAAAAAGTGGAATTCGACGTACAACTGGGGCCCGACGCATAACCATCGCGCCTACTGCGCCAAAGAAAACGTGATTGTCTCCGATGGAACCCTCAAGCTTAAGGGCGAAAAGAAAACACACCCGGATGCCAAGGGCAGAACGGCGAAGTTCAACAACAAGGAAATCCCGGTCGATTACACTTCGGGTGCAATTGACACGAAGGGAAAATTTGAGGTTAAGTACGGCTATATCGAAGGCCGATTCAAGGCGCCCTCACAAAAGGGAACTTGGCCTGCGTTCTGGACGTTGCAAGACGGCTGGCCTCCAGAAATTGACATCTTGGAAATCCCAGCATCACGCAAGCAACACCATTACTATTTACATTACACCGACCCGAGCTGGTACAACAGCCATGGTTCAGCATGGGACCACGAAGCCTCTTTTGGCGGCCATAAGGACGACAATGTGGACCGCTCGGCGGATTTCCACACGTATGCGGTGGAATGGGACGAGTCAACGCTTAGCTTTTATTTTGACGACAAAAAGTTTGCAAGTTACAACCGCCCGACTGAAATCAAGCAGCTTTCGGCGCAGTACATTATCGTGAATTTGGCGATTGGCGGCTGGGCGGGCGATGATATTGAAATCACGTCGGACAAGCCTGCGTATTTCGAAGCAGACTGGGTGCGTGTATGGCAGGCGAAACCAGCAAAGCCCGATACCGTGCGCATTATGTCGATGAATTTTGGTACATGCATGACGCGAACTGCCGAGGACAAGCTTGCGCTTGGCGATTGCAGCGGCGATAATGCGATTGCGACGATAACTCCGCTTTCTTCGACGACTTACCGCATCAATTTTGGCGATATCTCGCTAGATACGCCGAATGAGTCAACCGATGCGGGTGTGACGATGGGGCTATACAAGTGGAACGGCGGCGGGCATCAAAAGGTGGTTATGGAAAAGCAATCCGGCTACGAGGGCTCCGTGGTGCGCATGAAAATGCAACACAGCAATATGTATCTGCGTGCAACGACGGATGGCGAACGCGTGGTGCAAAGTTGGGCTGATGACTGGGAATGGAACCAGATGTGGCGCTTGCTCAAGTCAGGTGATGAAATCCCGACGAAGGACCCGTCTGTTGGAATCCACGAGACTGCGCGGACGATTGCCCCTGCTTATGGCGCTAGAGTTTTCCGTAAGAATGGGATGCTTTACGTGCAGTTCGGCGATCGTAATGGGGGCGTGCCTAACAATAATGGCACGAAGCTAGAGCCTCGTGCCTACGATTTCAAGGGCCGGACAATTAAATAAATTACTCTTTTCTCTTGTATCCGCTGAGCCCGAGTAAAATCAGGGCCGGCGTGTAGAAATACCATACGAAGTTGTTGGCGACTGTGGCCACGATTTCTTGAACGCTGTGGTCATCGCCGGTTGCAAGCGAAATGCCTACGCATGCATCGCAGCAGAAGAATAGAATCATGCCGCGTTTGATGTTGCGTGCGTTTTTAGCGGGGAAATATCCTTTGCTAGGAACCTTGCAGGCGACAACGAGTGAGCAAATGAGGAATGCTGCATAAGTTGCGATAATCGGGACTGTCGGTCCTTCGAAAATGCGGAACAGATGAAGCGCGTTTGCAATAAACATGACTGTAAACGGAATAATCAAAATCCACGGAGAGCTCTTGTCCGTATCGCTTGTGCGTGTGTGACGGTAAATGAAAAGTGCCTGCACAACCATAAAGAAGCAAATGCCAAGCAACGTGTAATCGCTACGGTGTTCTAGAACGTGTGCGTAATTATGCATGATTTTCAAGCAGAAGTCCGCACACAAAGCCATAGCGAAACCCGCCTGCAAAAAGTTGCGGTCGCGCTTGCAAAGGCAATTCCCGCCAATGAAAAATACGACAACCGTCATGATGGCGGTAACAGCGAACTTTGCGATATTCTGGTAGTTGCTGCTTTCAACGAGACACTGCTCGACGGCACCGCAGTTGTAAAATACAAGCCAGTCTCTCACGAAGAATGTAATCATGAGAATCCCGACGATAATAATAAGCGAAGCTATAAGTGTTTTCTTGTTCATAACGTATAATATAAGTAATGAAAATACATTCAATCGTTAGTTGTAAAATAAAACAATGGAAATATTTGCCCTAATTGCTTGTTTGTCTATTTTGTGTATAAATTTTAATTGGATGGGGTCCGTGTGTTAGGACCGATGTTGATTGGAGTGTATATGAAAAAATGGCCTATAGCGGTTTACTTTACCACTATTGTTTCTGCGTTCGCTCAGTGGGGCGGCGGTGGATTCGGAGGTGGTGGATTTGGCGGTCCGCAATCTGGTAACAGTAAGATGGAGTACTCTGAAAAGTTTGCCGATGTAAATTACGCGGGCGATGGCAAAGTCTACCATACGCTGGATATTTACTTGCCCAAGGAGAGCAAGGATTCTTATCCGGTTGTTATCCATACATACGGTAGCGCTTGGAGCCAGAACAATTCCAAGGGTTCTGCAGATTTAAATACAATCTGTGCGGCGCTTCTTAAGGCTGGCTATGCTGTGGTTACTCCGAATCACCGTTCCGCAAGCGATGCGATTTATCCGGCGCAACTTCATGACCTCAAAGCTGTTGTGCGTTTTATGCGTGGCAACGCTTCAAAGTATAAAATCGATACGAATTTTATTGCCATGTCAGGGTTCTCGTCGGGTGGTCACCTTTCTAGTTTGGTCGCAACAACCTGTGGCTTGAAAGAAGGCAAGTCTGGGCCTGTGACTGTAGATTTAGTGGGCTCGCTCGGTGAATTTACTTCGTTCAGTAGCTGTATTGATGCGGCAACGCTGTGGTCTCCGCCGACAGATATTTATACAATGAATCCAATCAATAATTTCATGGGTTCGGGAACATACGAGGGCGCTTTTATCGGTGCTGAACGAGAGGGTAATAAAGACAAGTGGATGGTGGCGAGTTCACCGTATTACGCAAGTGACGATGATACGCCTATAATCCTTTTTCATGGGACGTCCGACCAAATTGTGAACAAGGAACAGAGTCAGGAACTTTACGATTCCCTCAAGGCGCATAATGTCGTGGCGGAACTTGTTTCTGTGCAGGGCGGTTCCCATGGAGGGAATGAAATGTATGTCGAGGCGAATCTCGATAAAATGGTCAAGTTCTTTGATGATGCTCGCGAGGCTAAAGTTGCGAAAACTCTAGATGTACCGGATTCGTTGAATAGAGATTCGGATGTAGTTGCCTTACCGCATTTTTCAAAATCGTATGGAGTGGAAATTTGCGGAAATCGTTTGCTTGTTCGCGGAAGTATGGACTCGTTCCGCTATACAATTATGTCCGTGAATGGATCTCACAAAGTTCATGGATATTTCCGCAAGGATCTTGACTTGTCTTCGTTGCCGCCTGGCGTTTACGGAATTGTTGTGAAATCGCCTGCGGGTTCAATAGATATTGTAAGGTTTGTTAAAAATTAAATAATTTATCCTAATTCAACTTCTTCAAAACGGTATTTTTGTTTGACGTCCGGATACTTTTCGTGATCGACTTCGCTTAGGAACATGGATTTCTCGCGAAGCCAAACTGCATTATCGCCGTAAAGTGCGCGGTAGATGACGTATTCTTCGTCGGTTTCGGAATGTTTCGCTACTCCCTCAACAATGTAGTAGCGATTTTTGAAGTGCTTGTAAATGCCGTGAATTTTAAGTTCTCTTTTTTCCATAAAAATTTTTTCTGAAAATTTTAGGTTAATGTTTTTCAAGTTTTTGTAATTTGTTACAATTTTTGAAACCTCTTTTACATCGTACGTAATGTTTTGAAATGCAAAAAATATTTGTTTTGCAATTTACCTTATTTCACTAGAATTCGCAAGAGCTTTTGTTATATTTTGACACGTAAAAACCGCAAGAATTCTTGCTCGGGAGGCGTAAGATGATTTCTTTGAACGACTATTTGTTTTCTGGAAATACGGTGCTGAAAATTTTGCATCAATATTCAAATGATCTCAGAAACAGTGCTAAGGAAACGCATAATAGCATCGATCTTGCTCATTCGAATTTTCTGATACAGATAATAGAGCTTTTGGAGCATAACGACTTCTTGACCTCTCAGTCTCAAAGAATCAAAGAGTTCTACAAGTACATGACGAGGGAATATCCCTTCTTGGCGTTTACGTTCAAAGGACGCATCAAGTCCTTGATTCGCGCCGAAGAAAAATTCAATGGCTATATCCTTGAATTTGTTTACAACTATTACAAGAAAAATGGAGTGTTCCCGTCTGAAGCCGAAATTAAAAGCACGCTGAATTTTCGCGACTTGATTGCTTATCGAATCGTTATTTCGATGCCTGCTTGCCATATCAAAAAAGGTGAAGAGCGGAGCGAGGTTGAACGGAAGTATCTTTACGAGATTGCAAACGTCATGCCTGAATTTTTGGAGGAACGAGGTTTTACTCCAGAAATTTCAAGACACAAGGATGGCGGCCATTGCGACTTGCTAAAAGAAGCCGTTCAACCCTATTACCATGATTCGGTGGTCACTCCGCGAAGCTCCGGTTATCAATCGTTGCACATAACGATGTATGATAATCTTGCGCGTTGCTATACGGAAGTACAACTTAGAACAAAAGATATGGATGACTTTGCCGAAATCGGTGATGCAAACCACTTCGGGTATGAAAAAACACAAGAAACGCGTCGTTCCAAGCACGATCAAATTCCGAGTGGCGAGTGCGTTTACTTTGACGATGCTTATGAGCGTCTGACGAAATTGCAGGAACTTGAGCTTTCAAAGCTGGACGTGAATATGTTTAAGGCCATCAACAATCAATTGATTAACGATGGTTGCGGACTTTTCAGAGGACGCCAAATTTTGCCGTTCGAACACCTATCAAGATTCCAGAACGACTTGATAGATTAGCGTTCTGGTATGATAGGCTTTCATTAGTTATTGCTATAGATAAATTCTACTTCACTGTTATTTTTTGCATTTGCGTTCCGCTTGCAGTTTCTATGCGCACAATGAAATTGCCTCTGCCGAGTACTTCGCTTGCAATGCGGATGTTTCCGCGGGCGATGGCGTGCATTCGCAGTACGCTTTGCCCGAGACTGTTGAACACGTTTATACGGCGCACTTTCCCTGAACCGTTGTCGATAAACCAGTTGCCGTTTTCATGGTGCAGCAGGTTCCCTGTGAGAGCGCTTCTCGTGGGGGCTATGGCGTCGATTTGTTTTGGCGTAGTTGTAGTGAGTAGCACCGCGGTGATGGATTTTGCAGGGAGCGTCATCTTGAATCTGTTTATGCTGTAGCCCGTCGCAGTGGTCGTTCCGCCCTGCGCATTTGCTTCAACTGCGTTCTCTTTCAAGGCGTTGCTTGTGTGCGAAACGAACGTTTCGCCTTGGAGATTTTGCAAGGTGAGTGTTTTGACTGTTCCGTCGGAGGCGAAGTTCGCAAGATCGAGGTTGATTTCTTGTGCGTCCTTTTCAGCGCGGTTCACGAAGATGACTGTGAGCGAATCGCCCTTGTTACTGATTGAACTGTAGGCGGATACCAGCGAATCATTACTTGAAGTCGACTGCACTCGGTTTGGATGACCGTAGCGGCTGAAAAGGTGCACTGTTTCGTACATACCGTCGCCCCAGGTCCACGGGGTGAAAATTTCGACACCGTTGTCCTGCATGGTGCCAAGGAATGACGCGTAAATGAGTGCTGTCACCATAGGATCAGAATCGTTCAGGTCGGTTTCGGTAATGCCGAGCGTAATGCCGTGATCCTTGCCGAAATATTTTTCGAGCCAGTCGTTGATACGCTTGAAGATGTACTCCTTGGTGATTTTATTGTCCCAGTTGCCACCGACCATCTTTATGCCGTTTGCGCCTGGATAGTTATAGGTCGTGTCAAACAAGACTCGATGCCAGTTCACGCGTGATTCGTAATCCTTTTCTGTCGGGTACCAGTGAATGTCGAAAACATCGAGTAGGCGAACACCAGATTTTTTCTGTTCTTCGGCAACTTTCATGATAAAGTATTCTAGCCAACAGTAGTTGCGGTCTTCGCCTTTAGGGCGGTCTTCCTTGTTGTACGAAGATACGGAACACCATTGCCATTCGTTTGCGGCAACAGGGCCGGTGAGCTTGATGTCTTTCCACTGGGCGCGCGCCTTCTTGGCAACGTCAATGTAACGCTCAACGAGAAAGTCTCCCGTGACGGGCAAATCCAGGTCGGAATGTGTACCGCGCCAAATTTCCATCTCGTTGTCCATGCTCCAATACTTGAAACGGCTCATATCAAACTTGAGTTCGTCTTTCCAATGCGGGATAATCGCTACCGTAGAATCGGCCGGCCATTCTATGTTGTAAAGCGATGGGTCGCCCGCTTTGATGAGCGTCTTTCCGTCTTCTGAGACTTCGCCGCCGCCCGCAAGGTCGAACGTTTGCGTTGCGTACGTGCCGTGTTCTTGTTTCCAGTTCCAGTCGGGAAAGTTGTAGTCAGTGCTACTAGCTGCATAGCCTGTGAGCTGGAAGGCGTACATCGCGTCGATCCCCGGCATGTTGTCGAGCACCTTTTGTGCGGTAATCGCCCAATCGTGCGAGTACACGTTGTTATACCAGTCGGGGTGAACTGTCATTTTGTGACGCCAATTGTAGCGCGTGGCGTTGTTGCCGTTGTTCGCTCGCAACATGTGGATGCCTGCTTCGAGCATCTGGTTGATGAAGGCAGACTCTTCTTCGGTCACCTCAGCGTCGCCATCGCTGATTTTGTCGATGTTTCGCCCGTAAAGGTACGGCGAAATTTTCTTGATGCCCGCATTTGCATCAACGGTAATGTCGATGGCCAATGTGGGGGAGACCGCAAATAGCGTGCCGAAAGCAGCCACTGTGAAAAAATTTGAATATCCCATAAACAACGCCTTTTAAATGGTCACTGCGGAACGGTTTTCCTGTAAATATATACTCAAATATAGTTTGGCAAAAATTAAATAAACGCCTGTGGACATTTGTGACTACAGGCGCATTTTTAGGGATGGGCGTTTTTTTTACGGAGATTCCGCCTTTTTAGGACTTTTGCGCCATTCCTTGAGCTTCTGCACGCCGTCAGTGGACCAGAGTGCCCAGGCAATCAGCACAGGCTGGAAGAACAGGCGGATAAAACGAGCCTGGTCAGTGTCAAGTCCGAATGCGTTGATGCCGTTCACGTACTGGCTGATGTTGCCCGGGAAAATAGCAACGTAGAACAGCGCAAGCAGTACGCCAACCGTACCCTTGTGCTTGTACAAGAATATCATGCTGAGGCCGAGAGCGATCTCGACAACCCCCGAGGCCAATACCACGAAATCCAGGAATCCTGGATTCTGCGGAAACCATGAAGGAACCTGCGCTAGGAATTCCTGCCTAGCGATGGTCAAGTGACTGATACCTGCATAGGTCATAAAAATACCTAGCAGAACCCTCAAAAACATTTTTAAGTATTTCATACTTTTAATATAGGATAAAAAGGGCGGAAAAGTCAAAAGATTTTTTTGCCACGAATGAGTGCTAAAAGGCTAACGTTAAACTGAAATTTCTATTTCAAACAGTTGGTTTGCTAGCCCGACCGTTGGTTCGAAATCAGCAATCTTCTTGAACCCGTATTTTTCGTATAGGCCGTGGTGCTCGCTTTTGAGATAAACTTTTTTGTAGCCGAGCCTTTGGGCGTAATCAAGCGCTGCGTCAATTAAGCTTTTGGATAGCCGCTCTCCCCGGAATTCTTCGCCAACGTAAATGAGATTTATAAAAGGGCTGCAACTGAATTTCGCAGGAATGTTCCCGTTCTCCTCGAGAACGCAAAAGCCGACAACATCTTCACCGTGTACAGCAACGAAAACTTTTTCCCAGTCTAGGAAATCGTTCTTTGACATTCGCTCGGCTAAACGACGCCCCGGCTGCCATGGGCAATCTTTCGCGAAAGTGCGGGTCTTTTCCCACCACGGATCATCTTTGTTGATTGCGATTATCATTGCTTGCCTCGGCTTTTAAAGAATCCCTATAAGACTTAACTAAACATGATAAAACTCTTTTAGGACAATATACCACTTTTTCAAAGGTGTAGTTTTACCTCTGCCCCCAAAGAGCCCCTATAAGATCTGAGAGGCGAATGAGCCACAATGACATTGCCGCGTTCGTCAAGGCATAAAAGAGTTTTGATACAACACAAATAAAAAAACAACAAAATAAACTTATATATAATAAAAACACACTCCTTCTTTACGTTTTAATTCCGACAATCTAGACTTAAATACAAAAAGTATTTTTTTTGAAAATGGGTTTTTCTCTATGAAAAAACCATCTACAGGTTCCTTATTATAGAAAATTGTTATTAAATCGGATGTTTCTACAACAACCATACCAGTATTTTCATGAATAGCCCCTATTCCCGTCGTTACAGGAAATTGATATGTTCCAAAAAATTCTTTTTCTGATTCATTTTCATAAGCAAATCGATAAACACGGTTTAAATTTTTCGCACCAATGGAGAAATACAGACGACTCCAAAAATCAGCCTCAACATTCTCTTCATATACCGAAAGTTTTTTTCCTTCAATCACACAACGTTCCATTTGTTTCCCATCTGAAGTTTTTTTCTTAAAATGAAACTCTCCATAGCCTTCAAAAAGGGCCTTTCCATCACACGAAGTGCATACAAACACAAAAGCAAAGCTGCATAAGAAAAAAAAATTTCGAGTCATCTGAAACAATATTCACTTCCTAATAAATATTTTATGGATTAAAGTTATCAAAGCCCCAAGTTTGCATAACAGCACTTGAGAAATCTTCGTGTTCACCCCAAAAAACTCTATATTTTGCAGCAACTAAATTTGAAATTCCTTCCATCAACAAACGCTGCCCTGTAGTCGTACTACAGAATCCTGCAAAAACAAGCATCACGGGTGTTTTACCTCAGCTCATAAAGAGCCCCTATAAGACCTACTTTTTGAATATACCTTTATTTATGCGGGTTCGCAAGCGGTTTGACGCTGAAAAAATCAGAAGAATTGGATAGATTCTTGGCTTTTGGGCCATTTTTTTTGGAGCCTTGGTGCTGCCGAAGTGGCTGTTGATTTTCAGATTTTTACGGGTACTTTGCTCCGGGGACGTTCTTCAGAATTTCTTTCCAGAAGTCGCGGAATTTTTTTTCGGTGACGGTGCCGCCTGCGGTGAGTAGGCGGTAGTGCTCGCCTTGCCAGACGTAATCGACAGGGGAGGAGCCAAAGCCGTTGCGCAGGTAAAAGTCGCGGCGACGATTCCTGCGTTCAAGTTCTTCGGCGTCCTTGGAATCTTCTTCGACTTCGATATCGACGACGATGCGTGTGTCGGGGTGTTGTTCGCGAATGACTTGCAGAATTTGTGAGCCGTACCCGCGGCTGCGCAGTTCTGGAACGACGGCGAAATAGATGATGTTCGTAATGCTCCCGTGCGTGATGGAATTTGAAAACCCGCAGAACCTGGGAGTCGCAGTATTTTCGTCCGCGGTATTTTCGCCATCTTCCTTGTCGAAAAATGCCAAAAATTCTCGCTTGATTTTATCGTCGAGCAAATGCTTTATTGGAATGCGTTCGTTCGCCGGGAACGCCGATTCGTACAGCGCCTTGACCTGCGGAAACCAGGGGGCATCTCTTGTGACATCGAAAAACTGGAGCATTTGCAGAAAGAATAGGATAATGAGTCTTGTGTGTCAAGTTTGCGAATGTAATCCTGCGTCTTTTAGTATATATTTACTCATATGAAACTGTTTGACAATATTTTTATTCCTTTTATTGCGGCGCTTGCTTTGACTGTCGTTGGCTGCAACGAATCGAAAAATTCAACAAAAAATTCTACAGAAAATAAGGCCGCGTTGAGTCGCGAGACGTCTGCAAAAGTGGAAACGCCTGCTGTCGAGGGTACGAAAACCATTGCGCTTGCGAACGGAGCTTCGGTCACTTGGATTCAGGATAACGAGGGTAAAAAGTTTATGCCTCGTGAACTCTTCAGCGATGCGAACGATTCGCTTTATGAAAGTTTGAATATGCCTGCGGGGCTCCCGGCTTCTGTCAGCACGTTCTTGGTGAAGGTCGATGGCAAGTACATCCTGTTTGACGCTGGTCTTGGAGCGTGGGGCGGACAGCTTTTAAAGCGTCTTGAAGCTTTGAAAGTGAATCCAGATTCCATCGGGCTTGTTTACTTGACGCATTTCCATGCAGATCACATTGCAGGCCTCGTGAAAAGCGGTAGCGCCGGGAAGATGGAAAAGGTTTTTAAGAATGCATCCGTTTATGCAGGCAAGGTGGAATATGATGCTTGGATGAACGACATTCCGAAAAATGATTTGCAAAAGAACATTATGGCTCTTTATAAAGATAGACTTCATTTGTTTGCGTTTGGAGACAGCCTCCCGCATGGTGTGCTTGCAATGGATGCCGTTGGCCATACGCCGGGACACTCCGCTTTCCAAATTTCAAATCTGCTCGTAATCGGCGACTTGATGCACGGCTACGCTTTGCAAAAGAACCATCCCGAAATCAACTCCAATTACGACATGGACAAGGAAAAATCTGCAGCAAGCCGCAAACGCATTATGCAATACGCTCGCGAACATAAACTCCTGATGGCCGGTATGCACTTGCCGCCTCCCGGATTTGCGGAGTAGAGGCTAAAAAGATTCTTTGATGATTACACCTCCGTTGAGATAGCGGTGTATAAGGCTGTTAATGAGTGTCTGGTAGCTTGTGCCAAGACGTGCGGCCTTAGCCTTCATACCTTCGATATCTGCGTCTTTCATTCGGATGGTTATGTTGTGAGCCGACCCGCGGATTGATGCTTTAATGCGATCTTCTTCTTCTTTAGGAAGAGGTTCTGTATCGCCTCGTTCAATGGCTTCCATGAGGAGTCTTTCTTCTTCATCCATCGGATCAAATTCTGAGTTCGCCATTTTCGTACCTCCGCTGATAGACTCGGTTTGGAAAAGCCGTTTTTAGAAAGAATGTCCCGTCTTTTTCTTCCACAAACGGAACGCAGATGACATAACCCTTGATAATGACTAGAAACATCCGCTGGCCTTCGTGGTCTCGCTGGTTTCTAACCAATTCGGGCTTAAAGCGTTCGGCAAGAATTTCTTGCCTGACTTCTTCCATGACGACTCCGTGTTTTTCGAGTACCTTTTGGGCTTTTTCCTCATCAAATCGTACTTTTATATCTGTAATATACATATATTATGTTGAAAAGTCAATATCTTGTCAAAGTCGTCTCTATCTACAGAAGCTCTTGATGTATTTAATGAGGGTATTTTTCAAATTGATTAAATGAATGAGTGTTATGAACATTTAGGACCTCTTTTAGGGGGGGAGGGAAAAGCTAAAAAGAAAATTCGCAAAAAACGATGAATCCCTAAATTTTGCAACCAACCGTTTGCAAAAGGCTTTATTTTGTCGCCAATGGTTGTCAGCGACTCACTTGTAAAGAACAGGAATGTATATTTAACCTTATGAAATTGTTTGAAGATAAAGTGGTCGTGGTGACGGGTGGGGCGCATGGTATTGGCGCTTCTATTGTGAGTGAATTTGAAAAAGAAGGAGCGAAGGTCGCGTTCATTGACATTCGCGAGAATTCCTGCTTTGTCGGGGATCTTTCAAAGAAAGAGACTTTGGAAAAGTTTGCGCAGTTTGTTATCGAAAAATACGGGCATGTGGATGTGCTGGTAAATAACGCACTCCCGCTGATGAAGGGTATTGACGAATGTAGTTACGAAGAATTCAGTTATGCGCTTGCTGTCGGCGTGACCGCTCCGTTTTATCTTGCAAAACTTTTTGCGCCGCATTTTGCAAAGGGCGCTAGCATTATAAATATCTCGTCGTCTCGCGATCGCATGAGCCAACCACAAACCGAAAGCTATACTGCGGCGAAGGGCGGAATTGCAGCACTCACGCATGCGCTTGCTGTGAGTTTTGCAGGCCGTGTGCGCGTGAACTCGATTTCGCCGGGTTGGATTGATACGGATTTCAAAGTCTACGAAGGTCCTGATGCTTCGCAGCAGCCCGCGGGTCGTGTCGGAAACCCGCTCGATATCGCGAATATGGTGCTTTACCTTGCTAGCGACAAGGCCGGTTTCATCACCGGTGAAAATATCTGCATCGACGGCGGCATGACTCGCCAGATGATTTATCACAACGATTGCGGCTGGAAATTTGAAGGGTAGCGGGATTTTCTAAAACGCACAAATTTTAATTCAAGGTTGTTTCTCAAACATTATTTTGCTGAATGTTTTGTAGTGGTCGGTGGTGTAATAAATGTTACAGCCGCTACTATAGACTAGGCGGTTTGTGCCGCGATTGTTGCCGAAGTAATCGACATCGGCTTCGTAGTAATACGCTGTCGGAAGTCTTCCTTCGCGATTGTCGAAATAGTCTCCGCCGATCATCACGCCGAGCGTTGTATGCGGATTGAAATTCCATTTCACAAATGTTTTGCCGGTTTTTTGTTCGTAAAGCTTTTTACCCTCGCTTTTGGTTACATAATAGGAAGGTAGACGGTCATTGTCGCAGATGTACTTTGCAACATGGAGTCTTGATGTGTATTCCTTTTCGGCGGGATTTTCTTTTAATAGGCAGACTTTTTTCTTGCGGGGGGCATCATCGGGGGTTGTGTAAACTACGTATATGTCGAATGCGAATGCCAACGCGATGCATATCGCGACTATCACAGCAATCTTGGATTTTTTCGCCTTGCGATAATTTTTGCGCACCGGGGAGGTTACTTGCTCGTCTCGTGAGGCGACACCATCGAGAAATCCTTTTTCAATTTTTGCACCTTTCTCGTTTTTGCCGAAGTTGTAGATGATGATTGTATCACCGACTTTAGGCGGTCTCACGGGATGCCCTAAAGCTGAAATATGGACAAAGTATTTTATTCCGTTTGCGGTTGCAAAACCGAATCCTTTTTCTTCGTTCCATTGCGTGACTGTAGCTTTGTTTGTGATGGGCATAGGGAGACCTTTTGTTGTTGGACTTTTTTAATGTAGCAAAGAATTTTTTTGCTGATGAAGCCGGGGCGTTGCGGGGCGGCGACTGAGCGCCCGCAGTAGGGGTGATGGAAGACCCGGCGTACCGGGGCTGCAATCAGGGGGAGGCTTCCCCCTCCAGTCCCGTTTTTTTACGTTTTCTAGTAACTAGTGGATGGAAACTAGTAACTTTTTCCACTTTACTTTGCTATCTTTCCGCTTGGAACATTTTATTTAACAGAGGTTCAAAAAAATGAATTATTTCAACTCTATCCCTATGCGTCGCCAACTCGAAGAAATTGGCCACTGCCGTTTCATGGAACATTCTGAATTCAGCCGTGGTGTTGAAGCCCTCAAGGGTAAGAAGATTGTGTTCGTCGGTTGCGGTGCTCAGGGTCTCCATCAGGGTCTCGACCTTCGCGATAGCGGTTTGGATGTTTCCTACACGCTCCGCAAGGAAGCCATCGAACAGAAGCGCCAGTCCTGGAAGAACGCTACTGAAAACGGCTTCAAGGTCGGTACTTATGAAGAAATGATTCCGGATGCAGACCTCGTTTGCAACCTCACACCGGATAAGCAGCACCACAACGTGATCCCGGCTATCATGAAGCTCATGAAGAAGGGCGCAGCTCTCTCTTACAGCCATGGCTTCAACATCGTCGAAGAAGGCCAGGAAATCCGCAAGGACATCACTGTGATCATGGTCGCTCCGAAGGGACCGGGTTCCGAAGTTCGTTCTGAATACCTCCGTGGTTTCGGCATGCCGTGCCTTATCGCTGTCCACCCGGAAAACGACCCTGAAGGCAAGGGCTGGGACTATGCCAAGGCTTACGCCGCTGGTCTCCATGCTGACCGTCCGGGCGTTCTCGAAAGCTCTTTCGTCGCCGAAGTGAAGTCTGACCTCATGGGCGAACAGACCATCCTTTGCGGTATGCTCCAGACCGGTACGATCCTTTGCTACGACAAGATGGTGAAGGAATTCGGTATCGATAAGGCTTACGCTGTGAAGCTCCTCCAGTACGGCTGGGAAACGATTTCTGAAGCCCTCAAGCATGGTGGCATCACGAACATGATGGACCGTCTCTCCAACCCGGCTAAGATCCGCGCAACGGAACTTGCTGAAAAGATGAAGAAGATCATGAAGCCGCTCTACCAGGAACATCAGGACAACATCATCTCTGGCAAGTTCTCCAGCACGATGATGGTCGACTGGGAAGCTGGCGACAAGGACCTCCTCAAGTGGCGTGGCGAAACTGGCGAACTCGAATTCGAAAAGGTTGCCGCAACTGACAAGCAGATCACCGAACAGGAATACTTCGACCGTGGCGTTCTCATGACCGCTATGATCAAGGCCGGTGTGGAACTCGCATTCGAAACCATGTGCTCTGTGGGCATCAAGCCGATGAGCGCTTACTACGAATCTCTCCACGAAACTCCGCTCATTGCAAACCTCATCGCTCGTAAGAAGCTGTTCGAAATGAACCGCGTCATCAGCGATACTGCTGAATACGGCTGCTACCTGTTTGCTAACAAGTGCGTTCCTCTCCTCGCAGACTTCATGAAGAACGAAGTCAAGAAGGGCGACATTGGCGATATCTTCAACGAAGGCAATACCAACGCTGTCGATAACGAAGAACTCATCAAGGTGAACAAGAACATCCGTCAGCATCCGGTGGAAGAAGTCGGTGCTTGGCTCCGCGAACGCATGAGCGGCATGACGAAGGTTGTGTAATCGCACCCTTTGGTTGTCATTCCCGACTTGATCGGGAATCACCCTTTTAAAATCTCGTCAGGTAACCCCTGGCGGGATTTTTTTGTACGAAAAAACGCTCGCGTTTGGCGAGCGTCTTGTAGTGAAATTTGCGAGTCTCGTTATAGGACCGTGCGCATCTCGTTATGGAGTTGCGCGCGTCTCGTTATAAGACCGCGCGCATCCTGTTATGAATTGTGCGCGTCTTGTATTACAGGTGCTTCTTGCGTTGTATTATGCGTTCTTCGTTTTCTTGCTTTTCACGAAGACGAACGCTCCGAAGGCGATGAGCAAGATGGCTGCAAACAGGCTCACCTTGAGGCATGCGTGGAACGGCTTACTGCGGTATTCCATGCGGACTTCGGATTTGCCCTTCGGGATTTCAACAGCGCGGAGGTCGCCGAATGCCTTGTAGACCTTGGCTTCCTTGCCGTTGACGGTTGCTTTCCAGTAGGGGTGGTAGTTGCCTGCGATAACCATGAAACCTGCGCGGTCGCTTTCGACCTGGAACACTTGCGTGTCCATCTTCGGGCTTGCAACAAGCTTTGCCTTGCCCTGTGCGATGCCTCCTTCACCCTTGTTTTGCGGTTCTTCGGAGAGAATGACTTTTTCGCGGTATTCAAAGCCGTTCTTGAGCGCGTCAATGGCCTTGGAATCTTCCATCGTGGTCGATTCACCGTAGATGTAGGCTTCGCCCATGGCGGTTGTAATCGGCATGTAGGTCGTGCCGCGCTGTGTGTCGAAGATGATGGCGTTGATGTTCATCAAGTCGAGGAACGGATGTGCTCCATCCGGTTCGTTGATGTTCATCAAGTAGTTCGCATTGCCCTGACCGCCACGGAATTCGCGGTAGCTTGCAAGTTCGTTGTCGTGGAAACCGTCCGCATTACGCATGTGGTACTGTGGGAAGATGTTTCCGCTGATAGCCTTATTGCGCGAGAGCGAAAGTACGCGCGGTTGGTTGATGGAATCTGCTTTGAACGGAGCCTTGAGCGCAGCAACGACGCCGTTGTTCGGCTGCAAGTATTCTTTGGCGGCCACGTTTTGGATAAACGCACCGTTGATGGTCATGAGCTCAAGGCCTGCAACTGCTGCGAGAATGCCGACCTTGGCAGGGATGCTCCCTTTCCACTTGAATACGGCAAAGCTTACGCCGATGACGATAAGAATCAAGAAGAAACTAGGAAGAATTTTTGAGGCGGTGGCGTTCATCACGACTTCGTTCAGCGGCTTGAAGTACGGGGCTGTGACGGGGTCGTTCAAGAGTTTCTGACCGCTCATGAGGAAGAGCCCGATGATTGCAAATCCGATAACGACGGCTGCCTGGACGCTTCTAGAAGTTCCCGGAAGCTTGGACTTGAATGCATCGACAAAGTTCTGGACGTTGATGGCCTTGTCTTGATCGTCGAGGCTCATCACGCCGAGGCATGCAACTGCGTAGGCGAGGCAAACGACAAATCCGAACGGGCTGATAAAGAGTGTCCAGTTGAAACGAGCAATCACGACGAGCAAAAGTAGAATGACAAACATGGCGGCACCATGCAATAATGCCTTGCGGTTCTTGGCTGCATTTTCGCTTTCGTCGGAGAGAGCCTTGAGCACGGGGCCTGCCATCATCACGAGCAAGAGCGGGAGCCAGAAAAGGGCCATGCCCGGAGCGCGGAAGTTCTTGACGCCCGGTAGAATATTGTACCAGAGCTTGAAGAGCGGGGAATGGTCGCCCATGCCGTAGCTCAAAGCAACGACAGCACCGAGTCCCCAGAAACTAGCCCAACGGCGCTTGCCCGGGAGGAACAGACAGAGGAAACCGAGGAACGTGAGGAGTGCGCCTGCGTTGTTGTGGTCGAGCTTGAAGCTGTTATGGCCCCAGTAGAACGGGCTCCCTTGACTGCCGGATTCGGCCATCTTGCGGTATTCGTCCATGGTGATGTTGACCAAGGAACTGCTCTTCAGGTCATTCGTCTTTTCGTCCTGTTCGTAGACGTCGACACCGATAAATCCCGGGATGAGCATCTGTGCCATTTCTTCCTGATGGAAGGACCAGCTCACGGCGTGACCGTAATTGGTGTGGTCTCCTTCACCGCGGACTGATTGCGTCGTGGTGTAGAGGTAAGGCGGAATCACCTGGAAGCAACTGAGGGCAAGTCCAAAGGCGAGGCCTGCGGCAGCGAGTCCGACTCGTTTACCGCGGATGGCAAGTGTGTTGCAATGGAAGGCTGCTTCGTAAAGCGTGTAAAGACCTGCACCCCACAAGAAGAGATACGTGAGCTGCAAGTGGCTTCCGAGAATCATCCAGGTGACGCTAAGCGAAAAGACGATAAGGTAGGGAAGGCTTCCGTCGCGGACAATCTTACGGATGGCAAGGAGAGCCAACGGGGCGATGGCGAAAACCATCATCTTTCCATCGTGGCCACCGTAAATGTAAGTGAAGTATTCCGGCGAAAATGCATAAAGGAATCCGAGAAGCGAGCCCCACCACTTGTTGCCGGTCAAGTTCCAGGCGAGGAGCATAGCGCTCATGAAGGCTACCCATACGGTCAAGATGAACTTGAAACCGACGGCACGTGCCGGATCCATGATGAATTGCGTCCATACGAGCGGGTGGTAAGCGTCGGCAAAGAGCGCGTCAATCGTCGGGACACCGCCAAGACGGCTATCATCCCATTCCGTGAGGATGACGTCGAACGTGCGCAAAATGCGGCTGCCGATGCCGTTCAGCTGGTCGCTGTTGAGCATGAGTTGACTGGAATCGAATGCGAAATCGCGGAAGACGAACAGCAAAATCGCAAAGAAAACTGTGGCCATAGCCACAAAGAATGCGGGTTTCTTGTTGAGGAAATTCATGTCAGGAAATATAAAAATACCGCAGAGGATGCCCACTACGGTTTGTTAAATTGTTTGCTTTTGAACGAATTTGCTATCGAGATTATTCGAGCGTGTTTTCGTCGGTCTTGGCGGTCTTGACGAGACTGTAGATGCCGAATGCAGAAATAATGCACACTGCGGCGATCACGACGTACTTAATCAATTTTCCCATAAGGTTTCTCCTTGGCTTTTTTTATAAAGATATTTGTTTTTCGCAAAACGGTCAAGCGATTTTTTACTCTTTCGTGATGATCATGCAAATCACGGGGAGCTTTTTGTCGACTTCGTTTTCACTCGGGATGATTTCGCTTTCGACGACCTTGCAGTTGAGCTCCTTCACAAAGAATTCGAGCTGGCTGCGTTCAAAACCAAGCCAAATGTGACCGTGCGTCGTGCGGAACGATTCTTCCTTGTGCTGGGCGAGGTCCAAAAGTGCAAGCATTCCACCCGGTTTCAAGATGCGGGTCGCTTCCTTGAGGGCAAGGCGCGGGTCCGTTGCATGGTGCAATACCTGGCTCATCAGGACGAGGTCTGCATAGTTGGACGGGAGACCCGTCTGCGTCATGTCGGCGACCTTGGGCGTCACGTTTTCGATGCCTTTCTGGTGCAAAATCTGCTGGAATCCGCTGATGATTTTCGGATCGTAGTCGAGGGCGGTCACGTTCTTGCAACGGCTTGCGAGCATGAGCGAAAGGTCTCCGCCTTCGCCGCAACCGATGTCCACGGCGTTTTCGAACGGCACCATGAGCTTGCTGAACAGGCTGATTTGCGCCTTGAGGCTACCGCCGGCCTGGTCGAGCTTGTGGATTTGACCCTTGGTCTTGTCGGTGCGTTCTTCGAGCGCTTGTGCGGCACGGCACTTGAGAATATCCTTGTCCTGCAGTTCGTCGTAGGCTTCGCGGATAATCTGCAACAGGCGGCTGCTCATATAAAGTTCTTCGCTCAGGCGGTAATAAGCCTTGATGCCGTCGCGACGGTCTTTTACGAGCCCGCATTGCGAAAGCTTTGCCAAATGGCGGCTTGCGTTACTCTGGTGGATATCCAGAATGTCCTTGATTTCGTTGACTGTAAATTCGGACTGGTCCAGTAGGAGCAGTATCTTGAGGCGCATTTCGTCGGAAATGGCTCCAAAAAGTTCCATGTTCGGGATGATCGGTTCTCGGTTCTGGTTTAAATTCGAATTTGTCACGTGTTCCGCCAATACTTTTGTATGTTTGTGTTTGTGAATATAAATTTTTAGATGGACTTTGATGTTTTCTGGGCGATTTAAATGCTTATTTCGAGTGCTTTTTGCGGTGTTGTGTTCGACAACGCTTGCTTTCAGTACGCCCGGCACATCAGGAATCGCATCCGGCGCACTCCCCGTAGAAAATTCCGCGTCTCGGCATTACGATGTCTCTGTTCGCTTGGATGTTCCGCTTTTGCTTGGAATCGTTATGACTTCGGTGCTAGGCGTTTATCAGTACTATGGGATGTCGCGCATCTCTTCGAGCGACTTGAAGCCCAAATCGGAGCTGTTGCCTTGGGACCGCCCGTTTGCTGGGCATTACAGCGGGTGGGCTATGACCGTGAGCCATTATTCGGGAGCCTTGGCGGTTGCTCCTTTGGCTTTGGCGGGGTACTCCTGGTATAAGGGCGATGCCGATGGTCATGACTTTGGTGCCTTTACGCTTATGTTTGTGGAAGCGATTGCCTTGCAGAATGCCTTGAACCAGATTGTCCGTTCATCGCAGTTGTGGCCGCGCCCTTACATTTATGCGGAACGTGGTGAAGGCCGCAAAAAGGCGGAGTCCGCGCGTGGGGAGGCTTACGGCTCGTTCTATTCAGGGCATGCCTCGGCCGCGTTTACGGTGGCTGTGTTTACAGGTGAATGGTTCTCTGAAATTTACCCGAACTCTCAATATAAAAGTCTCGTCTGGGCGTCGTCATTGACGCTTGCTGCGGCTGTTGGCGCCTTGCGCGTGGTTGCCGGAAAACATTATCCTACTGATGTTGTAGTTGGATCGCTTATGGGGGTTGGCGTGAGCCTGGGAGTCCTTAAATTGCATGAAGTTTGTAAAAAGAAAATTTCTTTTTGGGCAATTCCGGGCAATATTGGCGCTATTTTTTACTTTTGACAATTTTTTATAGCATTTTTTCCGAAAAAGCGTATATATATTGTGTAGGCTTACTTCGTAAGTCTATTATTTGTGAGGTTATTGATGTTGGATGAGGTGTGGCGTTCGTTGTGCGCCGTTGCTGTTTTGACCGTGTCTGTGGTCACCCATAATTACGCAGCAGAGTTTAAGGATTATAGGGATGGGCGTGTTTATCGCGGGATTCCCTCGGGCTCTCTAAACTGGTTTAAGCAAAGTCTCAAATACAGCAAGACCGCATACTTTACCGACGAAAATGGTGTTCCGTTTTATCGAAGCGATAGTTGGAAGGCTTCATGCCCTGAAGGTACGCAACTCCCAGATGAAACCGACTGGGATGAACTCATCGAAGAAAAATTTTCCGGTTCCGACAAAATTCAGAATATGAGTGATTTTGTTGGAAATTCTTCACGTGGCTTTTACAAGTTTGAAATGGATGAAGTGGTGAATGCAAGAAAGGGCTTTGTCTATTTTGCAGTGCGTGGTCCGGCGAATCATGTTATAAGGCTTGAAACCAAGCGTGGTACAACGAAGTACGTGGATATCGAAGAAGCCGATGCTGTTCAGATCCGTTGCGTCTTTGCGCGTGACCAGTTTGCCGAAAAGAATATCTCCCCGAAGGATATGATTTTTACGGATAAGCGCGACAATAAAAAATACAAGGTTGGCGTCCGTGGCAAAAAAATCTGGATGATGAAAAACCTCGCATTCAGTGTGACTTCTGAAAAGCAGTGCTATGTAGAAGACAAGTCCTTCTGCGAAAAGTTTGGCCGTTATTACACTTACGAAGAAGCGCGCAAGGCTTGCCCGACGGGCTGGCACTTGCCGGATGACGGTGAATGGCGTGATTTCCAGCAAGACCGTGCAACGCTCGATTGGGACAATTTAGGGCAGGGCGGTTGTCAGGACTGGGATAATTACTGCGACGGCATGAATTCCGGACACTACTGGTCTTTGACTTCTATCCAGGAGAATACCGCACGTTCGTGGGAATTTAACCGCGCCGATAAGGATATCGACCGAACCGACGCTAGCGTTTATAAAGGACTCTACGTCCGCTGTGTCGCGGATTAATCGGCAACAGCAAAAAAGGCGTACAGTATAGAAAATACTGTCGCAGAGGCATAGCTCCCCGAGAGGTAAACGAAAAGCCCGAAGACGACTACGGTCAACGAAAGAAGAAAAATCTTGGACGGGCTATTAGGAAAATGAATGTTTATCATGAGTGACCCTTAATGTTTATCTTTAACTGTTTATAAAATAGATAAAGATTATGTCATTAAATGTCACTGCTAGATTTTACAGTTCGTCCTCGCTTTCGGACACATCCCCGAAATGGCTCCCGTATTCGTCAAAGTTGACTTCTTCGGCAATGTCGTCGTTGTCTAGGTCATCGTTGTCGAGCCCAAGTCCAAGTCGAGCACAGATGCGGTCAAGGAGGATGAGATCTACATCTTCGGTGTCGCCGCCCTCACGTTCGTAAGCTTCGATGATGAGCTCCTGTTCGTCCGGTTTGTATTTATCGACAACTTCTGTGATTTTCATTTTTTCTCCTTTGCGGATAATTAAAATTATCCACGTCTCTGCTTGTAATATCGTCAATCTGTGTCATAAAGTCAATGGTTTTTACTAAATTTTTTGCTATGAACAAGAAATTGTCTTTTATCGCACTTGCGTTGTTGGTTGGAATGTCTCAATCTTGGGCTGTAGACCCCCGTATTGAACAGGGTGCCCGTTTTGAGTCCAAGGGTCAGTATGACAAGGCTCTTGGTGAATATCGTGCCATGTTGGCTGAAAATAAGAAGAATACCGAAGCTTACATGGCGGCCGGCAAGGTTCGCATGAAGATGAAGGACTATAAGGGTGCTGTCGCAAACTTCCGCCTCGCTTATGGTTATGACCCGAGCTTGACTGAAGCATACGAAGGTGCCGCAAAGGCTTACGAAGCCATGGGCCAGCAGGCAAAGGCTGATGCCGAACGTGCTAAGATGAAGGGCGGTAAGGCTGCTGCAGCAAGTGCTCCGAAGGCCGAAACTAAGGCAGAACCCGCAAAGACTGCTCAGCCTGCGCAAACGGCTCCTGCCGCAAAGGCGGAACCGGCAAAGACCGCCGCTCCTGCAAAGGTTGAAACCCCGAAGGCTACACAACCGGCGACCGCAACGGCTGCCGCATCTGAAGATCCGTTTGAAAAGGGCAAGGCTTTGCTTGCCGAAGGCCGCTATGCTGAAGCCGCTCCGCTTTGGAGAGTTGTTCTTTCGAAGAAGCCTGGCGATGCCGGTGCCTACTTCTATGCAGGCCTAACCCGTTATGAGATGGGAGAATACGACAAGGCCGAGTTCAACTTGAAGAAGGGACTTTCTTATAAGGAACGCGGTAACGATGCTAACTACTATTTGGCAAAGATCAACCAGAAGGGCAAGCGTACCGAACAGGAAAAGAAGTATCTCTCTGCATACTTGAAGAAGGCCGCTCCGGATGCCAAGTTCCGCAAGGCTGCTGAAGATCGTTTGGCCGAAATCAACGCTGTTGCGAGTGCCGCTGCCGAAGAAAAGGCCATGCAGGAAGCCGAAGCCAAGGCCTTGAAAGAAGCTAAGAAGAGCGGGAACGACAAGTCGAAGTCTGTTGACGTTGCACCGCAGAGGGAAGACGTCGCTCCGACCGCTTCGAATTCCATTGCCAACGCCAATGCTCTTTATGCGGATGGCTATCACGAAGCCGCTCTCCAGATGTACAAGGCTTTGCTCGAAAATGAAATCACGCCGGACGAACGCTACTTTGCGATGCTCCAGATGGGCAACATCTATCGCGAAATGCGTGACTTCCACAGTGCTGTAACGCGCTACCGTGATGTTGTCCGTGAATTCCCGGATTCTGACTGGGCGACCGAAGCTGAACGCGCTCTCGAAGACGCTGTGTGGCTTGAAAAGCACGCTAGCGAACTCCCGCGTAACAAGCGCTAATTGGCCATTAGTCAATGGTCTTTAGTTATTAGTTACAACTGAAAGATTTCGTATAAAATTATGCCGGGCTCGTCCCGGCATTAATTTTTAAGATGTCATGCCCGCTCAGGTCCCTGAGCTTGTCGAAGGGCGGGCATCTCCTTTTTTTTGAGGATTTATCCTTTCACAAGCTTTCGGTCGCTCTTGACTTTATCCAGGAACTTCTTGTAGAGCTTGTTGTAAATCTCGTGATTCTCGGGATTCGGCGTGTACGTGTTTGTAATCTCGATATAGCTGTGGATGTCCTCGAACTTCATCTGTCCAAGCCCGATTGCTGCAACTGCTGCGGCGCCGAGCGCTCCCACGTACTGCGGATGCTTGACTGTTTCGATCGTATGCCCGGTGACGTCTGCGAGAATCTGGTTCATGATGTTGATTCTTGCAAGGCCGCCCGCAAAGCGGATCGTGTCAGAAATCTTGCACTTCTTGGCCTGGCATTCCAAGAGCCAGCGGAAGTGGAAACAGATGCCTTCGATGACAGCTCGGAGCAAGTCTCCACGAGTTGTTTCCAAGCTAATGCCTGAAAGCGAACTGCGGATGTCTCCGTCTTCGAACGGAGTCTTGCAACCATTCATGAACGGCGTGAACAAAAGCCCGTGTGCGCCGGGTTCCGCTTTCGAAACGAGCGATGCGCATTCTTCGTAGCTGTATTGCGAATTGTCTAGCTTGCCGATAAGTTCACGCGCCCATGCAAAGCACTTGCCTGCGGTTTCAAGTTCGCCATACAGATACTTTTGCCTGGGATTCGGGCCCTTGACTGCAATCATCATGATGTCGGCAAATTGAATGATATGGTCGACGACCGTGCAGACAGAACCTGAAGTTCCACAGTAGATGCTGGTCTGGTTATTTTGAGTGTTGCCACAGCCGACGGCAACCATAGCGACATCTCCGCCACCTGCAATGACGGGAGTCCCTTTTTTCAAGCCCATCTGCTCGGCTGCGGTTGCGGTGATACGACCAACGATGTCGGTGCTTTGCACAATTTCGGGCAAGTGTTTTTCCTTGATGCCGTAAGCCTTCGCCATTGTATGGCTCCAGCCGGAATGTCCCTTGCGGCAATCGTTGAGCGCTGTGCAAAATGCGGAGTCCTCGGTGCGGACGAATCTGCCGGTAGTCTTGTACAGGAGGTAGTCGCCAACGTCCAAAAATTTATCGACTCTAGCGAATTTTTCGGGCTCGTTGTTTTGCACCCACTTGTATTTCCAGATGGGGCTGTAAGCTCCGACAGGCACCATGCTTGTGTGGCGCATTGCCTTGATGAGCTTCCAGATATTTAGCCCGTGGATCTTGAAACCATGGTCGAAGTAGTCCTTGAATTCCTTGTCGGCACGTCTGTCAAGGAACGTCATAGGGGGGCGTACAGTATTTCCGTTGGCGTCGACGAGCACAGTTGCGTTCATCTGTGAACAGAAACTGATGCCCTTGATCTGGTCGCTTGTAATACCGTAATTTTTAAGGAGGTCCTTTGTGCTGCGGCAGATGGAATCCCACCATTGTTCGGTGCTCTGTTCAACACCCTTGCCGCCTAAAGTCGAGGTACTGTGTGTGCTTACGACGGTTGCTCCTACGAATTCAATCGAATTAGCAATTTTTGTGAGCGTTGCTTTTATAAAGGAATTACCGATGTCGTAAGTGACTAAATACATTTTTAACCTCTATAAAACCGTCCACATATACCTTTTTGCTTCTTGCAAAATTATAAAAAAACTACACAGGCTTTGTCACCTGTGTAGTAAGTTTTTTGAAAGCTTTTTCGCTCTTTTTACACAACCTGAACCAGGAGGCCTTTGAGGTATTGTCCTTCGGGGAAGGCCGTGTTCACGGGATGGTCGGCGGGCTGTCCAAAGCGTTCGATAATCTGCACGCGACGGTGGGCATCGGCTGCGGCGTCGGCGATAATCTTCTGGAACAAGTCCATTTCCATAAGGCCGGAGCAGCTGAACGTAGCGAGCATGCCGCCTTCGGCAAGGAGCTTCATTGCAAGTAAATTAATGTCTTTGTAGCCGCGGGCGCCTTTCTGCAAGTTGTCCTTGCTTTCGACGAATTTCGGCGGATCAAGCACGATGAAGTCGAACGTTTCGGCCTTGTCGCGGCACTTGCGCAAGTACTGGAAGACATCTGCTTCGACGTGTGTTGCATGTGCCGTGCTTAATTTGTTGCGCATGATGCCTTCCTTGGCGAGCTTGAGCGCGTCCTTGGAAACATCGACCTGGTAAACCTTTTCACAGCCACCGCGGAGAGCGTACAGACCAAAGCCGCCGGTGTAGCAGAAGCAGTTGAGCATCTTCTTGCCACGAGCGAGTTCGCCCACGCGACGTCTGGCATCGCGCTGGTCGAGGTAGTAGCCTGTCTTGTGTCCGTTCTTCACGTCAATCGGGAACAGAATTCCGTTTTCGTTGATGATGACCGGTTCGTCCGGAACTTCGCCAAATACAACGCCTGTGCGGAGGGGGAGTCCTTCCTTTTTGCGGACTTCGGAATCGCAGCGTTCATAAATGCCACGGCAACCTGTCTTTTCGGCGAGCAATTCGTAAATGATCTGGCGATTGACTTCGGCGCCTGCAGCAAGGATTTCGACGGAGTAGATGTCGGCATACTTGTCGATGATGCAACCCGGAATGCCGTCATTTTCGGCGTTCACAAGGCGGAATGCACATTCCTTGTCGTGGATATCGAACCCACGGCTCTTGCGGGAGGCAATGGCGCGGTCCAAAATGTCGCTAAAGAATTCTCGGTCAATCTTGACGTTTTTACCTTCGGTTCCGAATGTCCAGAAACGGCCACGGATCTGGGATTTCGGGGAGTAGGCCGCAAGGCCCAGAAAATCGCTGTGATAGCTGTAAACTTCGACAACGTCACCAAGCGCAGGGTCGCCAACAACTTCATCAATGGCACCGCTAAAAATCCACGGGTGGTAACGGAGGGCGGATTTATCGCGCCCGGCTTTCAATGTAATTGCTTTCATAGGTAAAAATTTAGAATTTTTAGTTATATTTATTTTGTTACGTATTTGTGTGGTTCATAAAACGTGTGACGGTACGCAAATTATTGTTTTTAATCGAGGGGGAAAAGTGATTGTAAATTTCTTTTTTGAAATTTTAATTACTAGATTAAAAAACATGGTAGGAAACAATCAGGCAAAGATTTTTAGGGTTGGACTTTTGGGCTTGGCCCTCGTTTTTGCCGTATCCTTTTCTGCCTGTGGCGATTCTGAATCCTCCAAAAAAGAATCGTTAAATGCGGTTCCCGAAAAGCCTTTGTTTAATGGCGTTGTCCAGAGTGTTTTGGGTGATGCCCATGTGAAGACCGCTGATAGCCATGCTAAGTCGTTGAAGGTTGGCTTATCTGTTCATGAAAAATCATCGATTGTGACCGAGGCGGGGTCTTCGGTTGTGATTTCTGTTGATGACGGTTCTGCGCTCAAGACTGATGGTCGGTCGGAGTTGGCTATTGAAGTCACTAAAGCGGATGAACTGAAAACAAGAATGACTGTAGCGCTCCGCTATGGAAAGTTGTTGTTCGAGGTGCAAAAGCAGGCTGTCAAGGACGAGTTCGAAATCCGTACAGAGAATGTTTCGTCTGTAGTTCGTGGAACGGCTGGCTTTATCGAAAATGTCTATGGCTTGGAAATCACCTCGCTTAAGGAAGGCCGTCTTGACGTGTCGGTAAGTAACGATACGGCTCAGCCAATTAAGAGTGGACAGACGTTGATTGCCAATACGAATGGCGTGAAGATTTTATCGCTTGCAAGTTCGGGCTCGCTTGTCTTGGCTCGTGCACTTGATTCTATTGCAACGGGTGCCGCGGCAGAACTCGGTGTGCATGCCGCAAAGCTGAATCTCGACAAGCTTGAATCGATGTTGCAGGAATTTGATGAAGCCTACAAGAAAAAGGCTGAGGCTTTCATAAAGAGCTCGCAGATTGAGTTTAAGCCGAAGGTCCTGAATGAATACATTGGCAAGCCCAGTGTGACGCTTGAAGCGTTGTTTATTCCGGGAAGCTTTGTTTCTGTGCTCGGAATTGTCGATACGATTCCTGAAAGCGGGCTTTACAAGCGAACGTTTGAATGGGCGGATTCCACGGCGTTTGGTCCGAAGCATTTTGTTGTGAATTGCAGCAATGGCGAAGTGGAATACATTTGCCATACCTGGCATACGAACTTTGTTTCGGCGAAGATGGCGGAAGTCTTGACGAAGGCTAATGAACGCAAGTCTACGGCTGCTAAGGATACGGTCCAGCCAAAAAAACTCAAGCCTTCGATTGTCATAGAAGGTTCTGGTCGTGAACGTATCCACGTATTGCCCGAAGAGCGTGATATCCCGGCGACGCTCCGTTTTAGCGTGGCGGGCTTGATGGGCTCGGACTTGAGTCAAATCAAGAAGATTATCGTGAAGCGCAAGGGTGTTGTGGTAAAGACCTTTGCAGATGATGAATTGATGACAAATTCATTTAAATTGCCGATTCGCCTCAAGCAGAACCGAATTGCCCATTTTGAAATTGATGCCATATTCGTAAATGGCAAGAAGATTAAGGCAAGGAAAGTCTATGAGACGTATTGCTTCTTCGAAAATTACGAAGATGGCAAGAAGAGTAACCGAATCAACGACATGACGGCAGAAGAAGAATACAAAAATGTCGTCTCCAAGCGCTTGCTCAAGAACGAATAGCTTTTACAAAAGCTAAATTTGGGCGCATGTTTGAATCGCTCTTTGACAAGTATCCGTTTTTTAGAAAAGTCCCTGCCATCCTCTGCATGGCTATCATTTTCAAGATTTCTTCGATGACATCCTATGAACTCGAAGACTTTCTGCATGTATGGGATAAACTTGCGCATACGTGCGAATACGCTACTTTGGCGGGTTGCTTTTGCATGTGGTGGGCTCGTGGTGAGTGGTCTATAAAGCCGTGGTTCAAGGTGCTGATTGTTATGGCGATTGCACTTGCTTACGGTTGCACGGACGAATATCACCAGAGCTTTGTGGAAGGCCGTGACTGCAGCGGTTATGACTTGATTGCCGATGCGCTTGGTGGATTTATCGGCGGCGCGG
This sequence comes from Fibrobacter sp. UWB2, assembly GCF_002210425.1. Lineage (NCBI taxonomy): Bacteria > Pseudomonadati > Fibrobacterota > Fibrobacteria > Fibrobacterales > Fibrobacteraceae > Fibrobacter > Fibrobacter sp. UWB2. The sequence goes on from NZ_MWQK01000002.1 coordinate 335,566, forward strand.
TTTACGTGTTGGTTGTGAAAATCTTGAACAAGTACGATCCTCTTGTTAAGTAGACTTTTAGTATTTTTTCGTTAGAATTTGTGTGAACTGCGAACCGTTTTGCGCTATGTCAGTATAAAAACCGCATAACGCGCAAATAATAAACAAAACGATTGCGGTAATGACACCCACGATGCTTTTTTTGCGGTAGTCTTCGGGTTTATAGTCTGGCGTGTAGAACTTGAGTAGCTTGGCTCCGATAAATCCTTGCGTGATGGGGTACAGAGCACTTAAGGCGAGCAAAATAGTTGATGAGGAATGACCTCCATTAAGCTCATTAATTTTTAAGAGTGACCTGCAGATTGTTCCGATGACAGGGGCTGTTATAAAGTAAAGTCCGATGCTTGCGATTAACATTCCCACGAAAAAACGGCCGAGGGCTTTATTTTCTTGTAATGCTTTTTTATGGAAAAATGTGATGAGGATTGCGATGTATAAGTAGCCGAGATTGCATGCTGCAAAAATGGCGGCGCTCCACATGAATAGGCCTGCGGGGTGCGCTTCTGTGGTTTCTGTTTCTGTGGGTTCTGTTGAAATGCTTTGTGCGGGAGCTTCTGTGAATTGCTTGCCCTTGTTGGCTGGATGTTGCAAGTTGGGTGCATCGCACCAAAGGCAGTTAGGCATGTCGTCTTCGTATTCTTTTCCGCATTTATGGCAAATCATAAGCTTATCCTAAATTTTTGAGGATAAAATACTAAAATTTCCCGAGCAGAATCACTTCTCTGTGAAGGTTAATGCCGAATTTTTCGGCGACAATTTTTTGAACGTGTTCGCTGAGTGATTTGATGTCTGCGGCGGTGGCATGGTCTGCGTTTACGATAAAGTTTGCATGCACTCGGCTCACTTCGGCGCCGCCTATGCGGTAGCCTTTTAATCCCGCCTGTTCGATGTAGTAACCTGGTGCGATTTGTGTCGGCGTTTCGGCGGCGCCGACATCTAGACGCTTGAAGGTGCTGCCCGCATTGGGCATGGAAAGCGGTTGCGAATTGCGGCGCTTTGTCATGCATTCCTGCATTTCGCTTTCGAGATCCTTGGCGGTCTTGCCAAGTTCTGTTGCGGGTGTGAGCTGGAATGTGGCAGAAAGAATAGTTTCTGCATTTTCAGATGTAGCGAGTTCTTGAAAAATGCTATGGCGGTAGCTGAAGACGCAATCTGCTGCGGCTCGCGTATGCAAATTGCCTGCGGCATCGATGCTTTCGACTTCAATGCAAGTCTGCGAAACATCTTGACCGTAAGCGCCTGCGTTCATGTAAATTGCACCGCCGAGGCTCCCGGGTATGCCGGCAAGCTTGTGGATGCCTGCGAGTCCTTCATTAATTGTGTAGCGGGCGAGGCGGGCAAGCGGTGTGGCGCCTTTAGCGCAAATCTTTCCGTTACCAAGATTTGTGATTTCCGAGAAAAATTTACCGAGCTGGATGATGACGCCGTTGTATCCGCTATCAGAGACGAGCAAGTTCGTGCCCTTACCGAGAATGTAGTTCGGGAGCGCGTGCTCGTTTGCAAATGCGATTGCTTCTTTGATATCGCTTACGGATTCTGCTTTGATGAAATATCGTGCGGGACCGCCTACTTTAAAGGACGTGTGCTCGCTCATCGGTATATTTTCTTGAATAATCATGACGAAAATATATATATTCTTGGTGCAATGACAGAAGAGGAACTCAAACAATTTAAGGCTGCACTCTCGATTACGACGGTGGCTATGGATTTAGGCCTTCCGGTGGTGCGTGGCCGTTGTCGTTGCTTTTTCCCGACACGCCATGCGCATGGTGATAGAACTCCATCTGTATCGTTCTCCGAAGAACGCGGAACATTCCGCTGCTGGGTCTGTGATGATGTTCGTGGCGATGTGATTTCGCTTGTGCAGTTTGTCAAGAATTGTTCTTTTCTGGAAGCTTTGAACTGGCTCAAGGAAACGTACGGATTCCTGTTGCGTGGTGCAAAGCCGCAATCGCAAAATCGCATATCAACGACGAGTTCCGCCTCTGCATCAACGATGCCGAATCGAGCTCCTGCTTCGAATGTGTCGCTAGAACAAAGTGCCGCACTTGTTGCAAAAACTGCAGTCCGTGATGCCGCTCTTGAATACCGCTCTCCCGAGCCTGCAAAAGAGCTTGTAAGCGAAGATGAACGCAAGAAGATTATCCTCTCGTTCTTGAAAATGTTGAGTCCTGTCGACAAGACGCCTGCGGCTGCCTACCTTGCACGCCGTCGCATTTACAAGCCGATTTGGGACAAGATGCTTTTGCGCACGATTACGGATTATGGTGCGCTGAACAACAAGCTCAAGGAAACTTATGATTTGGAAGTACTCAAGTACGTGGGGCTTTTCAGTGAAAAAGGGAACTTGAGGTATTACAAGCATCCGCTATTTTTCCCGTATCTTGATACCAAACGCCGGTCGTTTTATTTTCAGGCGCGCGCAATTGATAGCACGGTTGTGCCGAAGGAGCTGAACTTGCGCGGGACGGTGCCGTTCCCGTACAATGTTTCGGCGCTTGACGAAAGGCCTGGCTGGGTTTACCTTTGTGAAGGCGTGGTTGATACGCTTACGTTCTTGGGACAACGCATTGCGGCAATTGGAATCCCGGGCGTGCGTTCTTTCAAGACAGAATGGCTCCCGCTCTTTAAAAACAAGAGTGTCGTGCTTTGCCTAGATAAAGATGAAGCGGGGCGCAGTGGCACGGAGTATTTGCAGACTGTTTTTGCGAATGCGAATATCCGCACGGTTGTGCTCGGTGATGGCGTAGATCAATTTGGCAAAATGTCGATGAAAGAAGGCGAAGACATCAACGATTGGTTTGGTGGGAAAAAGTGAACTAAGAAATAGTTCACTTCTTCTGTTTTTATTTTAATAAACTATTCTCGCTTTAAACGGATTCAATGCTTTTTGATTTGCTGAATAAGAATTATTATGATCCTAATACTCTCTCAATTTCTTCTGCGGTGGTGATTCCTTGGTGGATGAGGTGGGTGGCGTTTTCTTGCATGGTGCCGTCGGCGTAGGTGTTGTTGGGGAGTAACAATTCGCAGACGACTGTTCTGCCTTTGTATTGCGGTGTAGATTCACTAGATGCTGTTTTATCAAGCTTCCTTACGAGGCGCTGGGCGAACACGCCTAGCAATGCTTCGTCCAAGATACTCTTTTGAACGCCTAAATCGAGAAGTCTCGCCGCCGCAACTTTTGCACTGTTCGTGTGCAACGTGCTCAACACAAGATGCCCAGTCTGTGCGGCTTGCAACGCAATTTGTGCGGTCTCGGCATCGCGGATTTCTCCGACGAGAATCACGTCCGGATCCTGGCGCAAAATAGAACGCAATGCGGCTGCAAATGTGAATCCGCATTTCTCGTTGACGGGAACCTGATTTGCTCCGCGGAGTTCGTATTCAACCGGATCTTCGATGGTCGTGACGTTTATTTTCCGCTGGATGATTTCTCGGAGTCCTGCGTAAAGTGTTGTGGTTTTTCCGCTGCCTGTGGGGCCTGTAACGAGGAACAGCCCTTGCGGAGCGCTGAAAATTTTCCGAATTGCCTGGAGTGTCGTTTCGTTAAAATCAAGGCTGTCGAGCGTTTGTGCGGAATCGTTTGCTGGGAGCAATCGCAGCACGCATTTCTCTCCGTTGTTTACGGGAATGGTACTCACGCGGACGTTTACTTTTTCGTGAAAGTCTTCAAAGGCAAAACTCCCGTCGTGTGGCAAGCGGCGTTCCGTGATATCGACATTGGCTATGACTTTGAGGCGAATCAGTACAGGTTCGGTAAGCCATTGCGGAAATGTCCTGTATTCCGTTAAAAGCCCGTCAATGCGAAAGCGCACGCGTAGCGCATCTGCCAACGGTTCTAGGTGAATGTCGGTTGCCTTTTTCTGGAGCGCTTTGATGATAAGGCTATCGACGAGGTTTATAATCGGTTCTGATTCCCAAGATGAATTTCGTGAAATCTCGAGATGATTGAGATGCTGTAGCAAATCTTCGTCATCGATTGATTCTGCGTGGCTGTGCATCATCTTGATTTCGGCAGGGGCGTGTTGCTCAGGGACAATGCGTTGCTGTGTGGCAAAACGGATTTTTTCGAGGAGGAATTCATCGGTTGCATTCGGTACGGCGATTTTTATGGGTGCGGCGCATTCCTGAGCGCTTTCCCCGGCGCTTTCGACAATCGCAATCCCGTTTTTCTGGCACCAATTTTTTGACAAGTTTTTTGTATTCATCCCCGTAAAATACAAACAACAATCTCGAAAAATCACTTTCACGCAAATTTTGCAAACAACCGTTTGCAAAACGGCGAACTTATTCAACAAAAAAAGTCCCCCGAGGTGGGGGACTTTGCGGAGTTGTCTAATGAAACTTGATTAAGCCTTGTTCATCTTGGCCTGGAGTTTCTTGGCGCCTTTCTTGACCTTGCTAAACAAAGCGTTCGGGAGCCAGAAGAATGTCGGCACAAGGAACATGGTAAGCACTGCGGACACAATCAAGCCACCCACAGATGCAATACCCATCGGCTGAGTCATGGCGGCAACGTTACCACCGAGAGCGAATGCGAGCGGGAGCTGGGCAATCACGGATGCAAGCGTTGCAAGCACAATCGGCTGGAACTTAGCCTTGGCGGCGGTCAACATAGCCGAGCGGCGTCCCATGCTGCCACTACGCAACAGACGGTTTGCTTCGTCAAGCAATAGAATAGCGTTGTTCACCACCACACCAATCAACATAACGATTGCCATGAGAGCGATCATGGAAAGTGCCTTGCCTGTAAAGATAAGGGCGAGGAGCACACCGATAGCACCCATCGGGATGGTCGTCATGATAATGAACGGCTGGGCAAAGCTTTCGAGGAGGGCGACGAGCAAAATGTAGGTGAGGATAATAGCCATCACGATTGCGGTCAAGAATTCCTTCTGCATGTCGTTCTGCATGTCGGCGTTACCACCGAAGCTGAACGTGATGCCTTCTGGGAGTTCGTCCTTCATCTCTGCGGTGAGCTTTCCGAGCTTGCCCATGATTTCACCGGTCGTATGTCCCGGGAGCAAGTTCATCGAAACGTCAATACGTCTCATCTTGCGCTTACGGTCAATACGTGTCGGACCTGCACCATCTTCGATGTGGAAGAGCTCACTTGCACTTACGTAGCCCTTTGGCGTCTTGACTGGCAAGTCTTCGATGTCGGCATGGCTCTGTCTATCCTTTTCCATCAAGCGCACATAAACGTCGTATTCTTCACCGTCTTCGGTATATTGTCCTGCTTCGAAACCGTTCACTGCAATGTAGTTGTAATTTGCGACGGTTTCTAGCGTTACACCGTAGTCGGCAAGTGCTGCACGATTCGGTACCAAGCGGATTTCAGGCTTACCGGCTTCATAGCTCGTCTTGATATCCACGATGCCGTCAATCTTTTCCTTGACGCGGTCAAGGACGATTTGAGATGCCTTGATGACGGAGTCTGCATGGAGACCGTTCACTTCGAGCACCACATCGCCAGCGGAGTTGTTCTGCATTTCAGAGGCGGAGGTGGACTTTACGGAAATGTAGGCGTCTGGAATGTTGGCGAGGTACGGACGGATGGAGTCGACGATTTCGTCCGTACTGCGATGTCTGCCCTTCCAGTCTTTCATTTTCTTCTTTTCCCAGTCCTTCAAGAGCCTTACACGCATGGTAGCCTGGTTTACGGTCGTAAAGCCGTTGGAACCACCCACGTTCATGCTGTAGTGGACAATTTCAGGAATATCCTTGACGCGGGATTCGATAATATGAGCCACGCTGTCGGTCGTTTCGATATTCGTACCTACGGGCATTTCGAGCTTGATGCTCATCATGCCTTGGTCCTGTCTCGGGGTAAGTTCAACGGTCAAGTACTGCGTAGCCATAAGGTACACGATAGCACATGTTCCCATAAGAGCGAGAACCTGGACTAAGAAACCCGGAACAGAAAGGCAGAAACCGAGAACCTTCAAGTAAACAAAGCGGAATCCGTTCAAAACCTTCGGGAAAAGACCAAGAATGGTTCCGACAATGCCTGGCTTTTCTTCGATGATGTTTCCGTTAGCGTCTTTCTTCTTGCCTTTGAACAAGTAGGCTGCCATAAGCGGCGTAAGCGTAAATGTCACGAGGAGCGACACGAACGTTGCAAACACCATGGTCATACCGAATGTTCTAAAGAAGATACCCACGATGGACTTCATGAATGCAATCGGCACGAACACGGCAACGTTTGTAAGTGTCGAAGCCATGATGGCAATCATGATTTCAGAAGTGCCCTTGTAGGCGGCTTCCTTCGGATCAAGGCCTAGATTCAGCTTGTTGTTGATGTTTTCAAGCACAACGATGGAGTTTGTCACCAACAGACCCACAGAACTCGAAAGAGCCATGAGGGACATCATGTTGATGCCGAATCCTGCAAAGTACATGAGTGTAAATGCACCAATCACGGAAATCGGCATGGTGAGAGCTGCAATAATCATCGTCGAGAACTTGCCGAGGAACAAGAGCAAAAGGCCTGCGGTAAGTACGATGGCGATAATGATGTTCTGGATAACGTTATCGATAGATTCGTTCACGGCTTCGGACTTGTCGTAAATGAGCGTGAGCTTGAAGCCTTCCGGGAGAGTCTTGTTGACTTCTGCCATGCGTTTGAGCACGCCTCTGGAAACTTCCACGACGTTTGCGTCGGAGCGCTTCTTGATATCGAGTGCGACTGAGTTGATGCCGTTAAAGCGGGAAGTCGATGTAATTGTTTCGATGGTATCTTTCACGACGGCAATTTCAGAGAGCTTGACGACTCCCTTTTCCGTCGGAATTTCCATGTTGCGCATTTCATCGAGGTTCTTGAACTTACCTGCGGTACGCACAGACGTGTTCTTGTGCTTGCCGATAACTTCACCAATCGGGAGGTTAACGTTGGACATGCCGTAAAGGCCCATCATGGTGCCGATATCGACACCGCGGTCCATCATTTTTTCCTTGTCGACTTCGATGGCAATCTGGCGGGTTGTACCACCGAAAATATCAACGCTAGCAACACCGGAAACAGAAGTGAAGAGCGGTTCGATTTCGTCTTCGACTTTCTGGCGGAGTTCTGTAGAGTTTAGAGGACCGGTGAACGAGATTGCCATGATGGCTGCACCGTTAATATCGACCTTCGAAATAATCGGAGCCTGCACGGCGTCCGGGAAGTCCGCAGAGGCGAGGTCTACCTTGGAACGCACGTCGTTTGCGGCAACGTCCACGTTCACGCCCATGTTGAACATGGCGACGATAATGCCGTAGTTTTCCAAGCAGATGGACTGCACGTAGTCGATACCGTCCACGAGTTCCACTTGTTCTTCAATCGGCTTGATAATTGTGGTTTCGATTTCTTCAGGGTTTGCGCCCTTGTAAATGATGGTGGCCGTAACCACGGGGACTTCGAATTTCGGCATCAAGTCCACCACCATCATGGAATAGGTATAAAGACCGAACACCACCACGGTCAAGATGACCATGAGCATGGTGATTGGTTTGTAAATACTGGCTTTAATCATTGACTATACTCCAGTGTCGATTATTCGACGATCAGCACCTTGTCGCCATCGTTCATGCGGTTCTGGCCTTCGACCATCACGACATCGCCTTCGTTAAGGCCATCCTTGATTTGAATGTCGGTCTTGGTTTGCACTCCGAGTTGCACGATTTTGCGCTTGGCCTTGCCTTCGCTATCGACTGTCCAAACC